>NZ_CEEDBN010000004.1:0-313853 GCF_979253015.1 Methylobacterium sp. AC433
GCCATGTACGCCGAGGCCGGCCTCGACGCCGCCGGCATCCTCAAGACCGTCAAGGACGCCCTCCCCGAACGGAAGGCCGGCCAGTCGGGACGCCTGCGCCTCGCCTGAGCGGCCGTTCGGGCGCGCGAGCCATCCGGGCTTTGCAGCCCGGGTGTGGCTCCGTTGCGCTTGTCCGGCGGCGGTTTCGATGAGAAAAGCGCGCCATTCATGGGTCCGAAGTCCGCTTCGGGCCCTGCGCGCGCATTCGATCCTCAGACCCTTACGAGAGAAATGCCACAGGCGACCCCTTCCGGCCCGTTCGATGCCGGCCCGGTCCTCATCACGGGCGCGAGCGGTTTCCTGGGAGCGGCCCTGGTCGACGTCTTCCGCAAGGCCGGCTTCCCGGTCCGGATCATGGTCCGGGCCACCTCCCCGCGCACCAACCTGACCTGGACGGACGTCGAGATCGTCGAGGGCGACATGCGCGACCGCGCCGCCGTGGCGCGCGCGCTCCAGGGCCAGCGCTATCTCGTCCATGCCGCCGCGGATTACCGGCTCTGGGCACCGGACCCGGAGGAGATCGTCGCCACGAATCGCGACGGCGCCGTGATCCTGATGGAGGAGGCCCTGCGGGCCGGGATCGAGCGCGTCGTCTACACGTCGAGCGTCGCCACCATCAAGCCGCATGACGACGGCACGCCGGCCGACGAGACCCGGCCCCTCACCCCCGCCACCGCCATCGGCGCCTACAAGCGCAGCAAGGTCGTGTCCGAGCGCGTGGTCGAGGAGATGGCGGCCCGCAACGGCCTGCCCGTCGTCATCGTCAATCCCTCGACGCCGATCGGGCCGCGCGACGTCAAGCCGACCCCGACCGGGCGCATCATCCTGGAGGCCGCGCTCGGCCGGATGCCGGCCTTCGTCGATACCGGCCTCAATCTCGCCCATGTGGACGACGTCGCCGCGGGGCACCTGCTGGCCCTGCGCCACGGCCGCACCGGCGAGCGCTACATCCTCGGCGGCGAGAACGTCCTGCTCTCGCAGATGCTGGCCGACATCGCCGGCATGGTCGGCCGCAAGCCCCCGACGGTGAACCTGCCGCGGGCGGTGGTCTACCCGATCGCCTTCGTCTCCGAGCAGATCGCCCGCTTCACCGGCAAGGCGCCCTTCGCCACGATCGACGGCATCCGCATGTCCCGCTACCGGATGTTCTTCTCCGACGCGAAGGCGCGCGCCGAATTCGGCTACACCGCCCGGCCGTACGCGCAGGGCCTCTCCGACGCGATCGCCTGGTTCCGCCAGGAAGGACGCCTGCGATGAGCACGACGATTCAGACGGCCACCGAGGCGCGCACCGGCAAGGGCTATCGCGACGAGAACTTCCCCGTCGCGTCGCACCTGATCCACCCGAAGCATCGCGGCGCGATCCTGGCGTTCTACGACTTCGTCCGCGCGGGCGACGACGTCGCGGACCATACCGGCCTGGCGCCGGAGCGGAAGATCGAGCTCCTCGACGCCCTGGCCGACGACCTGACCGGTAGCAGGCCGACGGATTCGGCCGCCGAGCCCCTGCGCCGCGAACTCGCCGCTCGCGGGCTCACGCCGACCCACGCCCTCGAACTCCTCGACGCCTTCCGCCTCGACGCCCGCAAGAGCCGCTACGCCGACTGGGACGAGCTGATCGCCTATTGCCGCCTCTCGGCGATGCCGGTCGGGCGCTACGTCCTCGACGTCCATGGCGAGGATCGCGATGTGGTCTGGGGGCCATCGGACGCGATCTGCGCCGCCCTCCAGATCATCAACCACCTTCAGGATTGCGGGAAGGACTTCAAGGCGATCGACAGAGTCTACATCCCGCAGGACGCCCTCGACCGGCACGGCGCCGCGGTCTCGGAACTCGGGGCCGACAAGGCCTCGCCGGCCCTGCGCTGCGTGATCGCCGAGCTGGCCGAGCGCACCATGGGGCTTCTCGACGAGGGGGCGGTCCTGCCCGACCTCATCGCGGATCTGCGCCTCAGCCTGGAGATCGCCGCCATCCACCGCCTCGCCGTCGTACTGTGCAGGGGCCTGATGGCGCGCGACCCCCTGAGCGAGAAGGTGCATCACGGCAAGGCCGCCTTCGCCCTGACGGCTTTCGGCGGCATCGCCGCGACCCTGGCCCGCCGGCCCCTGCGCGGCCGGACCCTTCGGGCGCAGGCCTCAAGGACCGCCTCGAAGGCGGCGCAGGGAGCCCGGCCATGAGCGCCACGATGTCCCCGGCCGCCGAGGCCGATGCCACGGCGGTCGATGCGCTGCCGGCCAAATCGTCGTCCTTCTACACCGCGATGCGGTTGCTGCCGCCCGACCGCCGGGCGGCGATGTACGCGGTCTACGCCTTCTGCCGGGCGGTCGACGACGTCGCCGACGATGGCGGCCCCGCCCCCGTGCGGGCGGCCGAACTCGACCGCTGGCGCGCCGACATCGACGAGCTCTTCGCCGGCCGGCCCGCACCGCGGGTGCAGGATCTCGTCGTGCCGATCCGCCGCTACGGTCTTCTGCGCGAGGACTTCCAGGCGGTGATCGACGGGATGGCGATGGACGCCTTCGAGGACATCGTCGCTCCGGACGAGGCCACCCTCGACCTCTACTGTGACCGGGTCGCGAGCGCGGTCGGCCGCCTGTCCGTGCGGATTTTCGGCGTGGCGGAGCAGGAGGGCATCGCCCTCGCCTATCACGAGGGCCGCGCGCTGCAGCTCACCAACATCCTGCGCGACATCGACGAGGATGCCGAGCGCAACCGCCTCTACCTGCCCCGCGAGAAGCTGGCCGCCATCGGGCTGACCGCGCCGACGCCGCAGGCCGCCATCGACCATCCGCGGATCGGCGAGGTCTGCATCGCCGTGGCCCGCGAGGCCGAGGCCCATTACCGCGCCACCTGGGACATCATCGCCAAGTGCCCGCGCAGGGTGACGAAGGCGCCGCGCCTCATGGCGGCGGCCTACCGGCTCTACCTCGACGCCGTTCTGGCCCGCGGCTGGGAGAAGCCCCGCGCCCGGGTCAAGCCGGGCAAGCTCGCCTTGCTGGGCGTCGTCCTGCGGCACGGGATCGTATGATGGCAGGAACGGTTCACGTCATCGGCGCCGGCCTCGCCGGGCTGTCCGCCGCCGTCACGCTGGTGGAGCGCGGCGCGCGCGTCGTCGTGCACGAGGCGGCCAAGCAAGCCGGCGGCCGGTGCCGTTCGTACTACGATCCGACCCTCGGCCTCACCATCGACAACGGCAACCACCTGCTGCTCTCGGGGAACACCTCCGCGCTCGCGTTCATGCGCACGATCGGTGCGCCCGAGAGTGCGCTGTCCGGACCGGCCGAGGCCGCCTTCCCCTTCGCCGACCTGAAGACCGGCGAGCGCTGGACCCTGCGCCCCAATGCCGGCCGCGTGCCCTGGTGGGTCCTGCAGGCGTCGCGCCGGGTGCCGGGCACCACGGCCCGCGACTACCTCGCGCCCCTGGGCATCCTGAAGGCCGCGGCCGGCAAGGCGCCGGGCCAGGGCGGCACCATCGGCGAGAGCATGGCCTGCGAGGGCACGCTCTACGATCGCCTCTGGCACCCGGTGCTGCTCGCCGCGCTCAACACGGACCCGCGGGAGAGCGACAACGGCCTCGCCGCAACGATCCTGCGCGAGACCCTGGGCGCCGGCGGCAAGGCCTGCCGTCCCCTCGTTGCCGTCGGAGGCCTGTCCGCGGCCTTCGTCGATCCCGCGGTGGATTTCCTCGCGCGCCGCGGCGCGGAGCTGCGCCTCGGCCACCGGCTGCGCAGCCTGACCCTCGGTGACGGCCGCATCGCGGGCCTGGTCTTCGGCGACGAATCGATCGAACTCGCACCGGAGGACGCGGTGGTCCTTGCCCTGCCGCCCTGGGTCGCCTGCGACCTGCTGCCGGGCCTGCCGGCGCCGCAGAGCCATCGCTCCATCGTCAACGCGCATTTCGCGGTGATTCCCCCGCCGGGATCGCCGTTACTTCTCGGCGTGGTGAACGGAATGACGGAATGGCTATTTGCCTATCCGGATCGTCTGTCCGTGACCATCAGCGGCGCCGATCGGCTCTTGGATGTGCCGCGTGAAGATTTGGGACGTCAGATCTGGTCCGAGATCGTGACTTTGACCGGACTTGCGCCCGAACTGCCAAGCTGGCAGATCGTCAAGGAGAAGCGGGCGACCTTCGCGGCGACGCCCGCCGAGGCCGCACGGCGCTCCGGCGCCGTGACGGCCCATGAGAATCTCGTCCTGGCAGGCGACTGGACCGCGACCGGCCTGCCTTCGACGATCGAGGGAGCGATCCGTTCTGGAACGACCGCCGCCCAGGCCCTCGCCAAGAGGACCGGAACGTGCGGACAGGCACGAGCGCGCGGCGCGGCGTGAGGTATGGCGGCCGCCTGCGCGGCCGGTGAGGCGAGGACGATGCGGGAAGCATTCAAGAAGGTCGAGGCGCTGCAGCGCCCCAAGACTCAGGAGATCTCACTCGAGGACGTCGAGCGTGGCGTCGTGCGCGCGACCCAGGCGCTGACGGCGCTGTCGCATGCCGACGGCCACCTGTGCTTCGAGCTCGAGGCCGACGCGACGATCCCGTCTGAATACATCATGTTCCACCAGTTCCGCGCCACCGAGATCGCGCCGGAGCTGGAAACCAAGATCGGCAATTATCTGCGCCGGACGCAGGGCAAGCACGGCGGCTGGGCGCTCGTCCATGACGGCCCGTTCGACATGAGCGCCAGCGTCAAGGCCTACTTCGCCCTCAAGATGAGTGGCGATTCGATCGAGGCCCCGCACATGCGCCGGGCGCGCGAGGCGATCCTGTCCCGCGGCGGTGCGGCCAACTCGAACGTGTTCACCCGCTTCCTGCTCGCCCTCTTCGGCGAGGTGCCGTGGCGCGCGGTGCCGGTGATGCCGGTCGAGATCATGCACCTGCCGAAGTGGTTCCCGTTCCACCTCGACAAGGTCTCCTACTGGGCGCGCTGCGTGATCGTGCCGATGCTGGTGATCCAGGCGAGGAAGCCGCTCGCCCGCAATCCGCGCGGCATCGGCATCCCGGAGCTGTTCGTGGCGCCGCCCCAGACCGTGCGCACCTGGCCCGGCAGCCCCCACGCGACCTGGCCCTGGACGCCGATCTTCGGCGCCATCGACCGGATGCTGCAGGTCACGCAGGACTATTTCCCGAAGAAGCGCCGGGCGCGGGCGATGGACAAGGCCGTGGCCTGGGTCAGCGAGCGCCTGAACGGCGATGACGGCCTCGGCGCGATCTTCCCCGCCATGGTCAACACCGTGCTGATGTACGACGTGCTCGGCTATCCGCCCGACCATCCCCAGGTGCGGATCGCCTGCGAGGCGATCGAGAAGCTCGTGGTGGTCAAGGAGCATGAGGCCTACGTGCAGCCCTGCCTGTCCCCGGTCTGGGACACGGCGCTGGCCGGCCATGCCCTCCTCGAGGCCGGCGGCCCGGAGGCCGAGCACCAGGCCCGGCGCGGTCTCGACTGGCTGAAGCCGCTCCAGGTTCTCGACATCAAGGGCGACTGGGCCGCGGGCCGGCCGAACGTGCGCCCCGGCGGCTGGGCCTTCCAGTACGCCAACCCGCACTTTCCCGACCTCGACGACACCGCCGTGGTGGTGATGGCGATGGACCGGGCCTCGCACCAGCACGGCCTCGTGGCCGACGTGCCCGATTACGGCGCCTCCATCGCCCGGGCCCGCGAATGGGTCGAGGGGCTGCAGTCGAGCGACGGCGGCTGGGCGGCCTTCGATGCCGACAACAACCACCATTACCTGAACCACATCCCGTTCTCCGACCACGGCGCGCTGCTCGATCCGCCGACGGCCGACGTCACCGCCCGCGTCGTCTCGATGCTGGCGCAGCTCGGCGAGACCCGCGAGAGTTCGAAGGCCCTCGACCGCGGCGTCACCTACCTCCTGAACGACCAAGAGGAGGACGGCTCGTGGTACGGCCGCTGGGGCATGAACTTCATCTACGGCACTTGGTCGGTGCTCTGCGCCCTGAACGCGGCCGGGGTC
Source organism: Methylobacterium sp. AC433 (assembly GCF_979253015.1). Classification (NCBI taxonomy): domain Bacteria; kingdom Pseudomonadati; phylum Pseudomonadota; class Alphaproteobacteria; order Hyphomicrobiales; family Methylobacteriaceae; genus Methylobacterium; species Methylobacterium sp. AC433. The sequence continues at coordinate 6,016 of NZ_CEEDBN010000004.1, forward strand.
GATCCGGCCTCGCCGGAGATCCGCAAGGCCGTCGCCTGGCTGATCCGCATCCAGAATCCGGATGGCGGCTGGGGCGAGGACGCCTCGTCCTACAAGATCGATCCGGCCTTCGAGCCGGGCTACTCGACCGCCTCGCAGACGGCCTGGTCCCTGCTCGCCCTGATGGCGGCGGGCGAGGCCGACGATCCGGCGGTGACGCGGGGCATCAACTACCTGACCCGCACCCAGGGCGCCGACGGCTTCTGGGCCGAGGAGCGCTACACCGCGACGGGCTTCCCGCGGGTGTTCTACCTCCGGTATCACGGCTATCCGAAGTTCTTCCCGCTCTGGGCAATGGCGCGCTACCGCAACCTCAAGCGCAGCAACACCCGGAAGGTCGCCTTCGGCATGTGATGCGAAGACGTCGGTTCGCGGTCGATCGAGCGACGGCATGAGCACGGTCACCGCGTCCGGCGCCCTCCCCGTCCTGGCCGTCACCGGCCTGGCCAAGGAGGCGCGCCTCGCCTCGGGCCCCGGGGTCCTCGCGGTGGGGGCGGGTGGCGATCCGCAACGCCTGCGCGCCCTTCTGACGGCGCGGCCCACGCCCGGCTGCCGGGCCGTCGTCAGCATCGGCATCGCCGGCGGCCTCGATCCGGCGTTGGTCCCAGGGGACGTGCTGGTGGCCACGGCCATCGTCACGCCGGCCCGTCGCTACGGGGCGGACCCGTCCATCGCCGCCGCCTGGATGCGCGCCCTCGCCGGTTCGGGGCCGACGGTCCGCGAAGGCGTGCTCGCCGGCGTCGATGCGGCCGTCCTCGACGTGGCGGCCAAGGCGGCCCTTCGCGACGCCACCGGCAGCGCCGGGGTCGACATGGAATCGCACGTCGCGGCCGCCTATGCCGAACGGCACGGCCTGCCCTTCGCCGCCCTGCGCATCGTCTGCGATCCGGCCGACCGGGCGATTCCGGCCTTCGCCGCACAGGCGCTGAAGCCCGATGGCGAGCCCGACATCCTGGCGGTGCTTGCCGCGATCACGCGCCAGCCGAGCCAGATCCCGGCCCTGATCCGCCTCGCCCGGGATTCGGGACGCGCCTTCCGGAGCCTGACTCGATGCCGGGCACGGCTCGGAACCGCCCTCGGCGTTCCGGCCCCGTAGGCCTCGCCGCGGCGGACCGAGCCGGAGCGACGCCTCAGCGTCCGCCCGGTCCTCCACCAGGTCCTCCACCACTTCCCGGCCCACGCCCGGGGCCGCCGCCGAAGCCGCCGGGTCCGTCCGGACCGCGCCCGAACCCGCCTGGGCGCTCGAAGCCGCCGGGTCCGCCGCCAAACCCGCCGCCCGGCCGACCGCGCTCGGCGCCCGCCGGCGCGCGCGTGTCGATGTCGAAGCGCGGGGCACCGCCGGGCTGCCCTCCGGGCACGCGGCCGTCCAAGCCACGTCCCTCCAAGCCACGTCCCTCCAAGCCCTGTCCCCCGAGACCCCGTCCCTCGACGCCACGGCCGTCGAGCCGCGGCGGCGATCCGCGATCGGTCCCGTTCCGAAGGCCCGGGCGCTCGCTGCCGCGCCCGTCGATCCGAAGGCTCTCCACGCTGAGGCGGCCGTCGCGCGACGGCTCGGCGGTGACGATGGCGCGCACGCTGCCGCGGCGGGGCAATCCGGGATCGGGCCGGCCGGCGACGTCGAGGCCCGAGCCGAGCTGGAGGCCCCGCGCATTGCGCCCGACATAGGCCTCGATCGAGACCCGGCGCAGGCCGGGGACGAAGAGGGCGCGCGCCTCCTCCCGTCCGGTCACGGTCAGGCCGGTCCCGGTCGGGTCGCCCGAGACGATGGCGCGCCGTCCAACCGGCCCGGCATCGGCGCCGAGGAGGCGGAGAGCGCCGATCATCGGCGTGCCGTCCGGGCCGCGCCGGACGAGGCCGGCGACCCGCGCGGGTCCCTCCGGCCGGCGCTCGACGAGGCTCGCGACGACGACGCCGTCGGGGCGGCGCAAGCCGCTCACCGCGACCCGCTCGCCCAGGGCCCAGCCGTCGCGCTGCGCCGTCGGCAGGGCGACGCGCTGGCCGAGCACCGTGAGGCCACCCGGCCTCACGGCCTCGACCGGTCCGACGACCTCGCTGGTGACATCGATGCGGCGGGTGGAGAGCGTGCCGCCGGCCTCCAGGGCGACGACACGGACCACGTGCCCGATCCGCAGGTCACCGGCCGATGCCGGTCGCCCGTCGATCCGCACGTGGACGTCCTTCGGGTAGGCGATGCGCAGGTCGTTGACGATGATCGATCCGAACTTGCGGATCGTCCCTATCACGCCGGTGCCGCCGAGGCCGCGGTCGCCCTCCCCGTCCTGTCCGTCGCCGGGCGGCTGGCTCGGGCGCGCGCCGGTGCCGCCGATGCCCTGGTCGCGGATCGGCGGGACCGGGTCGGCGCGCGCGGCCAGGGCGAAGGGTGCCGAGGCGAGCAGGCGCAGGGCGTCGCGGCGGTTGGGTGCGCGCATGGACGCGGCCCTCACGCCTTCGCCGCTGCGGGCGGCGCATCCTCGGCATAGATGTAGACGCCGAAATTCCAGCGATGGGTCCCACCGGAATCTGTCTCGCAGGCTGCATGGGCCTCGCGGTTGGCCTGTTGCAGAGCCTCCATGGCGATCTCGCGGGCGCGGGCCTCCAGGCGCTCGGCCAGCTCCTTCGAGAGACCGTCGTAATGGACGGCCCGCTCGAGGAAGCGCGGGCTCGGTTCGGTGATGTTGGCGACGCTGGCGGCGATGTGGTCGTGCAGGTTGCGCCCGAAGTAGTAGAGCTGCGATTCCCCGCCGCCCTTCGGCACGTAGGCCGCCTCGGCGAGCACGATGTGGCCGTCGGCATCGGCGACGACGAGCCCGCGGTCGAGCCACTCGTCGAGGACGGCGCGCGGGCGCAGGTCGCGGGTGACCGCGGTGACGAGCTCCTCGAAGGACGGCCCTTTCCCCTCGCCCGCCCGCGTCAGCGGCCGGGGCTGGCCCTGCGCATCCGTGAAGGCCGGGTCCGCCAGCCAGCGCGCGATGATCCGGCTGGTCCGTGACACCGAGGACGGGACGGCACTGACCGGCGCTCCGGCCCCGCGAAGGCGGCTGACCTCCTTGCGGTGGATGCCCGTCAGGAGACTGACGCGGCTGTCGGTCTGCTCCTTCCCCGGCAGCGCGAAATCGTACTCGGCGACGTTGACGTAGAGTTCGCGCAAGAGGGTCGTGAGGGCCGGGAAGGTGATGCCGCGCGCCACGAACAGGCGGACGAGCGGCCGCAGGAGACGCGCGACGGGGGCATGCAGGTTCGCACCCTCGGAGGGAGTCTCGAAAGAATCGGCCATCCCGCGAGCATAGCCATCGCCCCGTGGGAGACAATCCCACGCGGTGCGGTCCGACACCCGATCCCGACGATCGCGGATTGACGTGGGAAATTTGCCCACGTACGAGATCCAGGCCTGTTTTTCCCCGCGGAGCACCGCCATGGCCAAGCTGAGGCCCTTCCATCCCGCCGAGCCTCTGCCGCCCCTGAACGCGGCCGCCCCGGCTCGACAGCGCGTGCCGCCGAGCCGGTTCTTGGCGATGATCGCGCGCGGGCTCGTGGTGATCGCGGGTCTGAGCCTGCCCGCGATCGGGCTGCGCTATGCCGGCCGCGAAGCCGCCATCGACGGGACGACCGTTGCGGATGCCACGGGAGTCGTCGGGATCTCCGCCCCGCGCCTTCGGACTGCCGACCGGATGGCTTCGATCTCCGGCTCCTCGAGCGCCCCGTGAAAGCCGGCATCGCGACGCGGCCGGCGAACCGCCGCGTCCTCTCTCAGGCCGAGGACCGGCCGGGTCTGCTCATCGACCTGCTCCTCTGTGCCGTCCCGGCGATCGCCACGGTCGTCCTCCTGATCCTCGCCCTCTGAGAACGATCGGCCCGCTCGGCTGGTGCACGACGTCTCGGACGGTCGCGCCTCGAACGTTCTCGCCACCCCCGTGAAGCCGCACCCGATGTACAGAGCCGATCCGCGCCTGAGCCCGTCCCTGAAAGCCTGCCTGCCCCGGAACGGGGCGCCCCGCCGCCGCCGCACGCTCCGCCATGCGATCGACGGTCTCGGCAGGACGCTCGCCGCCTGGCTGATCGGTGCGGCGCGGAAAGCGGCGCCGCGCTCATGAAGCGTTAACCGACGCGGCCCATCCTGTGCGTGGGACAATTACCCACACTCAGGATAGTGGCGATGTCGTCGATCTCTGCCTCGCAAGCCCCGGTCTTTCCGTCCCCGCAAGTGCGGGCGCATGACCGCATCGCGGCACAGACCGCCTCCGGTTCGATCAGCAGCACCGATCAGACCGCGTTAGACACGGCGGTCGATACGATCGACGCCGCTCTGAAGAGCTCGGACGGGGCCGGTGCGGCGGGACAGGCGCGCCTCGATCCGGAGGACATGAAGGCGCGGATCGACGACCTCATCGGCCAGCAGGTCCAGAGCGGGAGCCTGACGAGCGAGCAGGCCAAGACCCTGAAGTCGGTCCTCGGCGGCGAGTCCGGTGGATCGTCCGTCGCGGGTGTCGGGGGCCGAAGCGGCGGGCACCATCACGGCGGTCCCCCGCCGGTCGACGTCGATCAAGCCTCGGCTGATGCCCAGACCAACGCCACCGACGCCTCCGCCCAGAGCACGAACGATCTCCTCACGACCTTCGTGAAGCAGCTTCAATCGCGCCAGGACCAGACGAGCCCCTACGGCTCCGGCGGCACCCGCACGAGCACGGCCTCCGCCAGCGCGTTGCTGATGAACTTCAAGGTCTGAACCGGATCCCGGAGGCGCCGTCCGCCGGTCCGGGAAGTCGGAATTTCGACGCCCGGGACATAAGTGGCCACGGCCGACGGGGATCAGGCTGAACGCTGGGAGCCGTCGAAAGGGTCTCGCCGATGCTGTCGGGGGGCAAGGCACCGGCGAGACCCGGTCGCACCGCTGGCGATCCGACCCCGCAGAGGCGTGAAGCAGTCTCGCCTGCCGCGCATTCACACAAATCAAGTCTCGGGAAAGTCGGCGACCAAGCCGTCCGTCGTCCGGCGCGGTCTCAGCCGACAGGACCGGTTTCGGAGAGTTGCCGGGCGATCCAGGCCTGCGCCTCGTCGAGATCCGCGAAGATCGGCGCATGCGGATCGTCGACCCGTCCGAATCCCGCCTCCAGGAACCAATGCCCAGCCTCGGAATCGTGCTCGCTGGAGAGTTGGACGAGGACGGCGACGAGCAGACCATCCTCGAACACCAACCGGCTCTCGCGGTCGCTGCTGCCCGTCGCGACCTGAACGGGCTGTAGTTTCATGATCATGCTGCGGCCCGCGTTCCCAGGTGCAGGTATTTCGAGTTGAATTCCGCTATCGATTTCAAACGTTGACGGTCGAGAATCGTCAGGGTCCTGCCCTTGAGTTCAATCACGCCTTGGCGCCTGAGTTCCTGGAGAGACCGATTGACGTGTACGTTCGAGAGGCCGACCGTGTCGGCGAGATCGAGCTGCGTGACCGGAAATTCATAGGAATTCTCGCTGGCGCATCCGACCACCTGCAACCGCACCAGGAGTTCGCAGAACAGGTGGGCGATGCGCTCGATCGCCGATCGGCAGCCGACGTTGACGAGCCATTCGCGCAAGGTCGCCTCGTCCACGAGCGTGCCGAGGCGCAGGGCTCTGGCGATCGCCGGATGCTCGTCCATGACGCGCCTGACGACGTCGAACGGGATGCGCACCACCCGGCAGGCCGACAGGGTGGTGATGGTGTGGTCCATCCGGGCGAGCAGCGCCACGTCGAGATCGCAGGCGTCGCCGGGGACGAGATAGGCCGTGATCTGCCGCGCCCCGTTGGCGCGGTGCTTCTGCCGACAGGCCAGGCCCTCCATGATCAGGATCACGCCGTCCGGCTGATCTCCTTCGCGGATCAGGTCGACGCGCGGCCCGATGATGTGACCGTTGGCGCTGATCCGTTGCAGCACCGCCCGATCGGCGTCCGACAGGGGATTGAACCCTTCGAGCTTGCGGATCAGCGCATTGGACGGGTCGAAGAGCGGAGACGGGGAATGAGACGACAAGACGGGGTCCGTGATTCTGGCAGCGGTCATCGGATCGCGCTCGCCCTCGCGTCGAGGGGCAGCGATCAGCGGTCAGGCGGCGTGGGGGTGCGGCCGATCGTCGGGCGACGGCGAGAGGAAGCGCGCGCGGCGGGCGGGCGAGCCATCGAAGGCGCCCGTGAGCCGATGCCTATGGCCCGGATCGAGGCGACTTGCCGGCGTCGCCCGGGACGGAGACTGCGGACGGACGGCGGGCGCCCCGGCTGTCCAGCAAGATACGTCGGTTCGTCGATCCGACGAGATCATGTCGTTCTGCTCTCGATATCTGCATGGGACTGGCAGCGGCAAACTGCATTCATTTATCCCGCCGCTTCAGCAGTTGTAATCACCGCATCCAATTTTGTATGATTTCAAACAGTTAACCTATGTTTATCCCCGGGTACTGCTGCGTCCAGATGGTCGATGGGCGCGTTACCATCTTCCATTGATCGAGTGCTCGACCTTCGCTATGGCCTCGCTCGGGCGTGAGAGTCTTGGTTCTCTGACCCGAGAGAACGAGGCTCGACCACCGGGAATGCAGATCTCGCCGCGTAACCGATTGTTGCGAACGCTGTCGTCCGACGATCTGACGTTGCTCCAGCCACATCTTCGTCGCGTGGACCTTCCGGCCCGGCAGGTCCTCATCCATTCCGGTGCGCCGTTGGAGCGGGCCTACTTCGTCGAGGCCGGCCTCGTCTCCCTCATCCTGCAGATCGGCGTCACCCGGCTCGAAGTCGGGATGATCGGCCCGGAAGGTTTCGTCGGAGGCTCGACGGTCATTCTCGGATCGCGGAGCTCACCCTACGAGCACGTTGTTCAGATCGGCGGCTCGGCCCTCGCGATCGACCTTCCCGATCTTCAGGACGCGATGGAACGCAGCGCCTCCCTGCGGCGGCAGATGCTGCGCTTCATTCAATCCGAGCTGTTCCAGGCCCGGCAAACCGCCTTCGTGAATGCCAGCTTCGGCATCGAGACGCGCCTCGCGCGCTGGCTGCTGATGTGCCACGACCGGGTCGATGGCGACGATCTCCTGCTCACCCACGAGGTGCTGGCGGTGATGCTGGGCGTGCAGCGCTCGGGCGTGACGCTCGCGGTCCAGAACCTCGAAGGGGCCGGCTACATCCGCGCCCGCCGCGGCCGGATCACGATCACGGATCGCACCCGCTTGCAGGCGGCGGCCGGCGGAAGCTACGGGGTCGCGGAGGCGGCCTACCGGCACCTGGTCGAGGACGATTGAGCGAGCCGCCTGCGATCCCGCGATCCGGGACGAGGCCTCATCGGCGCGCATCGCTGGACGGAAGCGGGCCTCGGCGCGGCCCGCGGCGATGCATCGGCGGACGTCAGGCCGAGGGCTCGGCGAGGCGGGTCCGGTGCCGGTCGAGGGCGGCGCGCAGGTTCGGCAGAAACGGCGATTGGCTGTCCCAGCGGTCGACCGCGTCCTGAAGGCGGTCGAGGGCCTCGACCTGGGCGGACAGCCCCTGCGCCTGGGAGAGATAGGCCCAGATCGCGTCCTCCGCCTCGCCGATGTCGACCGGCTGTTCGGCCACCAGGAGGCCCTGGAAGCGCCGCAGGGTGTGCTCGAGATCGGCCATGGCGACTGCTCCGGATCTGTCCTGTTGGCGAACGGCGATGACGGACACGGCCGATCGAGTGCGCCCCGATGGTCCCGCGCCGCGCCGGGCCTCGTTGCATCGGCGGCGGCGCGCGCCACCCCCGATCGGCCTTGCCGCCGCGAGACCGAATCCGGCCACCCCGATGTCCGTGCTCGCCGAGGGGCGCGCGGGCGGCGAACAGGGGGCCGGTCTCCTGGTCCCGACCGGGGAAGCGGCTGTGGGATCGGGGATGCCGGTTCAACCGGTCCGGGCGCCTCCCTGTTCAGCCGGCGCACCGGGGCGCCGTCCGGGCGAAGCTTGACCGGCTCGTGACGCTTGATCAATTTTTGAGCATCGCGCGGTCCGATCGATGCGCGGTCTCAGGTCCGCAGCATCGAAGTGGACGGCGGCGAGAACGGCGTTCGGGCTTGGCCCGATCCGTGCCAAGGTGGGGCGAGCCGCACGGGAAACGGACGCGAAGAGGATGGGTGCCTTGTTGAAGTCCACGGTCAAAGCGTTCGTCTCGGCCACGGCCCTCGCCGGGCTGATCGGCCTCTCCGGTACGGTGGCGGCCGACGCGGCGAACGTCTTCCGGTTTGCCTTCCAGGGCGACATCAAGTCCCTCGATCCCTACTCCCTGAAGGAGAGTTTCACGATCGGCATGCACGGCGCGGTGTTCGACTCGCTCATCACCCGCGACAAGAACCTGAAGCTCGCGCCCATGCTGGCGGAATCCTGGGAGAATCCGGAGCCGACGCGCTGGCGCTTCCATCTCCGCAAGGGCGTGAAGTTCCATGACGGCTCGGACTTCACCGCCGACGACGTGATCTTCTCGGCCAACCGCGTGCGCGCGCCGGGCTCGAACTTCACCACCAACGTCCCGTCGGACGCCGAATGGGTGAAGATCGACGACCACACCGTCGACATGAAGCTCAAGAGCCCCAACCCCATCGCCCTGTACCAGTTCTCGACTTGGTACATCATGTCGAAGTCCTGGGCCGAGAAGAACGGCGCCGTCGCCCCGACCCTGCCGAGCGCCACCTCCACCAGCTACGCAGCCCTGCACGAGAACGGCACCGGGCCGTTCATCGTCACCGAGCACCAGCCCGGCGTGCGCACGGTGTTCAAGAAAAACCCCAATTACTGGGGAAAGATCGAATCCAACCTCGACGAGGCGGTCTTCACCACGATCCAGAACGACGCCACCCGCGTCGCCGCCCTGATCTCCGGCGAGGTCGACTGGATCGACCCCGTGCCCCTGCAGGACGCCCAGCGCGTCAACGGGAGCGGCACCGCCACGGTGATGGCCGGCCCGGAGCTGCGCACCATCTTCCTCGGCATGGACCAGTCCCGCGACGAGCTCAAGGACTCGAACGTCAAGGGCAAGAACCCATTCAAGGACGTCCGCGTGCGCGAGGCCTTCTACCGGGCCATCGACGAGGAGACGATCGCCAAGCGCGTCATGCGCGGGCAGGCCGTGCCCTCCGCCCTGCTGATCGCGCCGGTGCTGTTCCCCCGCGCCTCCGAGTTCAAGCGCCCCGAATACGATCCGAAGCGCGCCAAGGCGCTCCTCACCGAGGCCGGCTACCCGGACGGCTTCTCGCTGGGCATGGACTGCCCGAACGACCGCTACGTCAACGACGAGGCGATCTGCCAGGCCGTGGTCTCGATGCTGGCCCGCGTCGGCGTGAAGGTGAACCTCAACGCCCAGCCCAAGGCCAAGTACTTCGCCAAGGTGCTGGCGCCGTCCTACGACACCTCGTTCTACCTCGTCGGCTGGACCCCCTCCTCCCAGGATTCGCACAACATCCTGTTCGAGATCGCCGGCTGCCGGAATGGGTCCAAGCCCGGCCGCGGCAACTGGAACCTCGGCAATTACTGCAACCCGAAGGTCGACGCGCTGGCCGATTCCGTCGAGGCCGAGAGCGACCCGACCAAGCGCAACGCCGAGATCAAGGAGGGCTTCGACACCATCCAGGCCGATTGGGGCTTCATCCCGCTCCACCAGCAGGCCCTGGCCTGGGGCGTGTCGAAGAAGGTCACCCTGGTCCAGCGGCCGGACAACATGCTGATGCTGTACTGGGTCTCGAAGCAGCCGTGAGATTTCGCGAGAAGCTTGCAGAGGCTCATGAGCCAAGCCTCGATCCGGGACTGCGAACCGGACGGGTCCTCAGCGGAGGATCGGTCCAGGAAGCGGTCCGTCATCCGGGGGCCGCGCAGCGGAGCCCAGGATCCAGAACCGCCGACGAGGCCCGGCCTGCCGCCGTCAGCGGTTCTGGATTGCACGCCGCTGGCGCGCCCCTTCGGGTCCGGGTTCGCCGGCGGCGCCCCGGAATGACGTCGCGCCGTCCGTCGCCATCGATCGGACGGCCCCGATCCGGTTCGGAAGGCGCCCATCCATGATCGCCTTCGTCCTGCAGCGCCTGCTCCAGTCCATCGCCGTGCTGTTCGCGGTCGGGCTGATCGCCTTCTCGATGTTCCGCTTCGCCGGAGATCCGGTGAACCAGATCGTGGGCGTCGACACGCCCTATGCCGAGCGCGTCGCCATCCGGAAGGATCTCGGCCTCGACGATCCCGTGGCGGTCCAGTTCCTGCGCTACGCCGGCAACGTGGTCCGCGGCGAGTTCGGCACCTCCTACCAGTTCCGCCAGCCGGTCTCCGCGCTGCTGGCCGAGCGCATGCCCGCCACCCTCGAACTCGCGCTCTGCGCCACGCTGTTCGCGCTCACCGTCGGCATCCTGATGGGGGTCTATTGCGCCCTGCGGCGGGACACCTGGCTCGCCAAGATCTTCCTCGCCATCTCGCTCGTGGGCATCAGCCTGCCGACCTTCCTGATCGGCATCCTGCTGATCTTCCTGTTCTCGGTGACGCTGGGCTGGCTTCCCTCCTTCGGGCGGGGCGACACCGTGCGGCTGGGCTGGTGGACGACCGGCTTCCTCACCGCCTCCGGCTTGCGTGCGCTCATCCTGCCCTCCGTCACCCTCGGGCTGTTCCAGATGACCCTGATCATGCGGCTGGTGCGCGCCGAGATGCTGGAGGTGCTGCGCACCGACTACATCCGCTTCGCCCGGGCCCGGGGCCTCACCACCCGCTCGATCCATCTCGGGCACGCCCTGAAGAACACGCTGGTGCCGGTCATCACCATCGCGGGCCTCCAGCTCGGCTCGGTCATCGCCTTCTCGATCATCACCGAGACGGTGTTCCAGTGGCCGGGCATGGGCCTGCTCTTCGTCCAGGCCGTGCAGAACGTCGATATCCCGATCATGGCGGCCTACCTGCTGCTGGTCGCCGCCATCTTCGTCGTCATCAACCTCGTGGTGGACGTGCTCTACACCATCGTCGATCCGCGCCTGCGCCTCTCCACGGGACGGGCCTGATGAGTGCTTCCCTGCAGGACGCTCCCCTCGCTTCGCAGACGCCGGCCGGGCGCTCGACTCTGGCCCGCTTCCTCGATTCCGACGTCTATGCCAGCTTCCGGCGCTCCAAGCTGGCCATGGGGGCCTTCGCGGTGACGCTGGTCTTCGTCGTCCTCGCGGTGGCGGCCCCCTGGATCTCGCCCCAGAATCCGTACGACCCGGCCCAGCTCGAGCTGATGAACTCGAACCTGCCCCCGCTCTGGTACGCCGACGGCGTCGCCCCCTTCACCCTCGGCAGCGACGACCAGGGCCGCGACGTGCTCTCGGCGGTGTTCTACGGCCTCCGGCTGTCCCTGGTGGTCGGCCTCCTCGGCGTCCTGGTCTCGGGGACGCTCGGCATCCTGCTCGGCCTGGTGGCGGGCTATTTCGGCGGCTTCGTCGATACGCTGATCATGCGCGTCGCCGACGTGCAGCTCACCTTCCCGGCGATCCTCATCGCCCTGGTGGTGGACGGCGTCGCCAAGGCGGCGCTGGGGAGCCAGATGGACACGAACGCCGCCATCGGGCTCATCGTGCTCTCGATCGGCCTGTCGTTCTGGGTGCAGTACGCTCGCACCGTCCGCTCCTCCGTGCTGGTGGAGAAGAACAAGGACTACGTGCAGGCCGGACGGCTCATCGGGCTGTCCTCGCCCGTCATCATGGTCCGGCACGTCCTGCCCAACGTCCTCGGGCCGGTCTTCGTCATCGCCACCATCAACCTGGCGCTCGCGATCATCACCGAGGCGACGCTCTCCTTCCTGGGCACCGGCCTGCCGGACTCGATGCCGTCCCTCGGCACCCTGATCCGCACGGGCAACCGCTTCCTGTTCTCCGGCGAGTGGTGGATCGTCGCCTTCCCGGGCCTGGCGCTCGCCGGACTCGTCCTGGCGATCAACCTGCTCGGGGATTGGCTGCGCGACGCCCTCAACCCGAAACTCCAGTGATCGTGCCGGCATGACAGAGCCCGTCCTCTCGGTCCGCAACCTGCGCGTCGCCTTCGCCGGCCGGCGCGGCACCCTCACGGCCATCGACGACGTCTCCTTCGACATCGCCCGGGGCGAGATCCTCGGCGTCGTCGGCGAGTCGGGAGCGGGCAAGTCGGTGACCGGCTCGGCCGTCATCGGCCTCATCGACCCGCCCGGCGCCATCGTCGGCGGGCAGATCCTCCTCCGGGGCGAGCGCATCGACACCCTGTCGCCGGAGGCCATGCGGCGCATCCGGGGCCGGCGCATCGGAATGATCTTCCAGGACCCGCTCACGAGCCTCAACCCGCTCTATCGCGTCGGGCGCCAGATCGTGGAGACCATCCGGACCCATACCGACCTGTCCGAGAAGGCGGCGCGCCGGCGGGCCATCGACCTCCTGGCCGAGGTCGGCATTCCGGCGCCCGAACGACGGATCGACGGCTACCCGCACGAATTCTCCGGCGGCATGCGCCAGCGCGTGGTGATCGCCCTGGCGCTGGCCGCCGAGCCCGAACTGATCATCGCGGACGAGCCGACGACGGCGCTGGACGTCTCGGTCCAGGCCCAGATCATCGCGCTCCTGAAGCGCCTCGGCACCGAGCGCGGCACCGCCGTGATGCTGGTCACCCACGACATGGGCGTGATCGCGGAGGCCGCCGACCGGGTGGCGGTGATGTATTCCGGCCGGATCGCCGAGATCGGCCCCGTGCGGGACGTGGTGCAGAACCCGCTCCACCCCTATGCCAAGGGCCTGATGGGGGCGATCCCGACGCTGGCCCAGGAGACCGACCGGCTGGCCCAGATCCCCGGCGCGATGCCCCGGCTCTCGAGCATTCCGAAGGGTTGCGCCTTCCATCCGCGCTGCCCCTCCACCTTCACCCGCTGCGTGGTGGAGCGGCCCGACCCGATCCCGGTGGGAGCACACCGGGTCGCCTGCCACCTCTACGATCGGTCCGAGGCCTCCGCCGCATGAATGCGCCCGTGATGCCGCCGCCCGCCCCGAGCGCCCGGACGGAGGCTCCCTACGTCGCGATCGAAGGCCTGCGCTGCAACTTCGACGTGTCGCGCCCCTGGCTCGCCCGGATCATCGAGCGCCAGCCCCGGCAGATCCTGCGGGCGGTCGACGGCGTCAGCTTCGAGATCCGCCGCGGCGAGACCTTCGCGCTCGTCGGCGAATCCGGTTCGGGCAAGTCGACGGTCGCCCGCATGGTGGTGGGTCTGCTGCCCCCGAGCGCCGGGGACGTGCGCATCACCGGGATCTCCATGACCGATCCGCGGGAGGCCGCGGCCCGCCGCCGCCTGCGCCGGCGCATCCAGATGATCTTCCAGGACCCCTACGCATCGATGAACCCGCGCTGGCGGGTCCGGCGGATCATCGCCGAGCCGATCCGGGCCTTCAACCTGCTCCAGGGCGAGGCCGCCATCGGCGCCCGCGTCGGCGAACTCCTCGGCCTCGTCGGCCTGCATCCCGACGACGGGGTGAAGTATCCGCACGAATTCTCCGGCGGGCAGCGCCAGCGCATCGCCATCGCCCGGGCACTGGCCTCGGAGGCGGAGTTCCTGGTGGGCGACGAGCCGACCTCGGCCCTCGACGTCTCGGTCCAGGCCCAGATCCTCAACCTGATGCGCGACCTGCAGGACCGCCTCGGGCTGACCTACCTCTTCATCAGCCACAACCTCGCCGTCGTGCGCCACATGGCGAACCGGATCGGGGTGATGTATCTGGGGCGCGTGGTCGAGATCGCAGACGGACGGGAACTCTTCCGTGCTCCGAAACATCCCTACACGCGCATGCTGCTCGATGCGGTTCCGGATATCGGGCTCACCGGGCGCAGGCGCATCCCCGTCTCGGGCGAGATCCCGAACCCCATCGATCCCCCCTCGGGCTGCGCCTTCAACCCGCGCTGCCCCTTCGCGAACGAGCGCTGTCGCAGCGAGGTCCCGGCCCTGGTCGAGGGTGTGGCCTGCCACGCCTTCCAGGAGCGGCGACTGCCGGCCTGAGGGCCGGGTTCGCCCCGAGCGCCGGTGCCGGCCCAGGCGCCGGTGCCGGTGCCGGCGGCATGCAGGCGCGCGTTCCAGAGCAAGAGCATGAGCACAGACCCATCCATCGCCCCGGCCGAACCGGCGCTCGGCGAGGCTTCGAACGACGATATCCTCAGCCTCGGCGCCGTCGACCTCTCGGCCGCGATCCACGCCCGGCGCGTCTCCTGCGTCGCGGTCATGACCGCTTATCTCGACCAGATCGAGCGGCTGAACCCGACGGTCAACGCCATCGTGGCCCTGCGCGACCGGGGCGAACTCCTGGCCGCTGCCGAGGAACGCGATGGACAGGCGGCGCGCGGCGAGTTCCTCGGACCGCTGCATGGATTTCCCCACGCGGTGAAGGACATCGATGCGGTCAAGGGGCTGCCCTTCACGCAAGGGTCGCCGATCTTCCGCGATCGCATCGCGGCGGCCGATTCGATCATGGTCAAGCGCCTGCGCAGGGCTGGCGCGATCTTCACGGGCCGGACCAACATGCCGGAATTCGGCCTCGGCTCGCAGACCTTCAATCCGGTCTATGGTGCCACCCGGAACGCCTACGATCCGACCAAGACCTCCGGGGGCTCCAGCGGCGGCGCGGCGGTGGCGGTGGCCCTCCACATGCAGCCCGTCGCCGACGGCAGCGACCATGCCGGCTCCCTGCGCAATCCGCCCGCCTTCAACAACCTCTTCGGCCTGCGCACCGGCTACGGCCGCATCCCGATCGAGACTAAGGACGCCTTCACGCCCGGCTTGGGCGTGGCGGGCGGGATCGGGCGTTCGCCGGCGGATATCGGCCTGCTGCTCTCGGTCCAGGCGGGCTACGACGGGCGGGTGCCCTACTCGAACACGCAGGACCCCGCAATCTTCGCCGGGAGCCTCGATCGCGACTTCACCGGCACCCGGATCGCCTGGTTCGATGATCTCGGCGGCTACCTGCCCTTCGAGCCGGGCGTGCTCGATCTCGATCGCAGCGCCCTCCCGGCCTTCGAGGCGCTGGGCGCCAAGGTCGAGTGGGACCGTCCGCGCTTCGACATGGGCAAGGTCTGGCGTGACTGGCTCACCCTTCGCGCCTGGATGACCGCCTCCAACCTGCGGCCCCTCTACGACGAGCCCGCCTATCGGGCGCTGCTCAAGCCGGAGGCGGTCTGGGAGGTGGAGCGCGGGCTTTCCCTCTCCGCCGACCAGATCGCCGCCGCGCAGGAGGGCCGCACCGCCTGGTACGAGGCCGTGCGCCGGTTCCAGGAGCGCTACGACTTCCTCCTGATGCCCTCGACCCAGGTCTTCCCCTTCGACGTCGAGGAGCATTGGCCGAAGAGCGTCGGTGGCCGGGCGATGGACACCTATCACCGCTGGATGGAGGCGACGATCCCCGTCACCATGAGCGGCCTGCCCGCCCTCAACGTCCCGGCGGGGTTCGACCCGGCCGGGCGCCCCTCCGGCATCCAGATCGTCGGACCCAACAACGGCGAGCGCGCCTGCCTCCAGCTCGGTGCCGCCTACGACGCCGTGACCTGCTGGGTGGACCGGCGCAAGCCCGCGCTCCTCAACCCGTCCTGACCCGCTTCCGAGACCCACGATGACCGACACGCCCGCGCCGCATCACGGCCGCTACGCCTACAGCGCCCTGCCCGACCGGCCGGTCTACGACTGGCCCGGAGGCAAGCGCCTCGCGGTCTATCTCGGGCTCAACCTCGAGGGCTTCGATTTCGGCCGCGGCCTCGGCGCCGAACTCGCGCCGGGCGGCCCGCAGCCGGACGTGCTCAACTACGCCTGGCGCGACTGGGGCAACCGGGTCGGCGCCTGGCGGATCCGGGACACCCTCGATGCCCTGAAGATGCCCGCGAGCGTGCTGGTCAACAGCCGCCTCTACGCCGATTGCCCCGGCCTGATCGAGGCCTTCCGGGCGCGCGGCGACGAGATCGTTGGGCACGGCCGCACCAACGCCGAGCGCCAGGGCGACCGGGACGAGGCCGAGGAGCGGGCCCTCGTCGCCGAGGCCACCGCGATCCTCACCGCCCAGGAGGGTCGGCCGCCGAAGGGCTGGCTCGGACCGTGGATCTCGCAGAGCCACCGGACGCCCGACCTCCTCGCCGAGGCGGGCTATCGCTACCTCCTCGACTGGTGCCACGACGACCAGCCGACCTGGTTCGCCACCCGCGACGGCGGCCGCATCCTGGCGGTGCCCTATCCGCAGGAGCTGAACGACATCCCCGCCATCGTGGCCCGCAAGGAGACCGGTCAGCAATTCGCCGACGCCATCGTCGAGGCCTTCGACGAGATGCTGGAGCAGTCGCGCACCGCCCCCCTGGTGATGGGCATCGCCCTCCACCCCTACATCGTCGGCCAGCCCCACCGCCTGCGCCCCCTGCGCCGGGCGCTCGCCCATATCGCGGCCCGCCGCGACGAGATCTGGCTCACCACCGCCGGCGCCATCGCCGATTTCGCGGTGGACAGCGGCACCGCCCGTTAGCGGGTCGGCGTCGGCCGACCGTTCAGACACCGATCAGACTGGCCCGGATAGACAGGCACTTCGCGTCCCCGACGCCCGCCCCCGAGTCCACCGATGCATGCCGATGCCTTCCTCGCCGCCGCCGAACGCCTGCCGGTCGCGGATCTCGATGCCCTGACGGCCGGCAAGGGCCTCGTCGTCGTCGCGCCCCATCCCGACGACGAGAGCCTCGGCTGCGGCGGCGTCATGGCCGAGGCCCGCGCCCGCGGTCGCGAGGTCCGCGTCGTCATCGTCAGCGACGGCTGCGGCTCGCACACGCACTCGGCGCTCTATCCGCCGGCAAAACTGCGTGACCTGCGCGAAACGGAGACGGTATACGCCGTTGGTATACTGGGCGTTCCGGCGGACGCCGTGACCTTCCTCCGCCTGCCCGATGCCGGCGTTCCGAGCGCCGGCCCGATCGCCGAAGGGGCCGCCGCCCGGATCGCCGCGATCGCCCAAGAGGCCGATGCCGGTGCCGTCTGCGTGACCTGGGGTCACGATCCCCACTGCGACCACCAGGCCGCCGCCGCCATCGTCCGACTCGCCCAGGCCCAACTCGGCCCGATCCGGACCTTCGCCTACTCGGTCTGGGGCTGGACCCTGCCCGAAGGCACCGAGGTCGGCGCCGGTCCGACCGGCCTGCGCCTCGATGTCGGCCCCCACCGCGCGGCGAAGACCGCCGCGATCGGCGCCCACCGCTCCCAGACCACCGACCTCATCTCCGACGACCCGTCGGGCTTTCGCCTCGAGCCGGCGATGGTCGCCCGCTTCACCGGCCCCTTCGAGATCTTCGTCGCCATGGACGTGTCCGCCCCGTGATCGCCGACACCACCCTCATCACCCTCATCACCCTGAACAAGGGCCGCGATGCGCATCTCGCCCGCCTCCTCGAAGGCGTCGCGCGGGGTCCCCATCCGGAGGCCTGCGTGATCGTCGAGATGGGGGCTGAGCCCGCCCCGCTGCCGGATTACGGCTTCCCGATCCGCCGCGTCGTGCTCGACAGCCCCGGGTTGCCCCTCGCGCGGGCTCGCAACGCCGGACGGCACGCCGCCGCGACCGAGCGCCTGATCTTCCTCGACGTGGACTGCATCCCCTCAGCCGATCTGGTGCCGCGCCTCAGCGCCGATCTGGCCGAAGCCGACGGACTGATCTGCTGCGAGATCCGCTACCTCCCGGCCGGCGCGGTCGGCGATGGTTGGACGGAAGGCGGGCTGCGCGCGGCCGGGCACCCCCATCCCGTCCGCCGCTTTCCCAAGTTCGGGCTCGCCCGCTCGGACAACCCCGGACTGTTCTGGTCCCTCGCCTTCGGCGTCCGCGCGACGACCTTCGACCGCCTCGGCGGCTTCGACGAAGGGTTCGACGGCTATGGCGCGGAAGACACCGATCTCGCCTTCCGGGCCGATGCCCTCGGCATCCCGGTGCTGTTCAGCGGCGGCGGCCAGGCTTTTCACCAGCACCACCTCGCCTGCGATCCGCCACTACAACACTTTGCCGACATCGTCAGGAATGCGACCCGCTTTCATGAGCGGCATGGACTTTGGCCCATGGACGGCTGGCTCGATGCCTTCGCTGCGCGCGGGCTGATCAACGCGCAGTGGCGCGATGCGCTCGCGGTCCTGCGCCAGCCCCGCGCCGACGAGATCGCGGCGACCCAGGTACCCGCTGACCGGCCTTTCTGAGACCGGACCGCCTAGCGACGGCGCGCTTCGGCCCGATCGGCCTCCTCGGCGATCAGGGCACTTGTCCGGGCGATCACGCCCGGCTTCGCCAGACCGCCGATCACGGCTGGGTCGAGCCGGAGGGCTGCCGCGACGATGCCGGGCCAGGCTCCGGGCCCGGGCCACGACTCGTGATGAATCGCTGCGCCCATCGCCGCGAGCGCGCGGGACTTCTCGACCTGTTCGTCGAAGGCCCGCGGTTCGGGCAGGCACACGAAGCGCTTTCCCGCTGCGGCAACCGCCGAAACGACCCCATCCCCGCCGCCGCCAATCACCAACTCAGCTCGCGCGATATGGGGCGCAGGATCCGCGACCCAGCCGTGCAGATGAAGATTGTCCGGTGCCACGATGCCGGAGGCGTCGACAGGGCCGAGGACGTGCCAGTGGCGGTCGGGCACAGAGATCGCAGCAGCGGCGAGATCGGACATTCGGCCTCCGGCTCCGCCACGTCCATAGATGACGAGGATCGATCCATTCGCCTCCGGCGACGTGTCGGACACCACGTCAGCCGTCAGGAGCCCGGCATAAGACGTCTTGGCGCGCACCCAGTCAGGGGTTGCCGCCGAGTCGAGTTCGGGCGGGAAGAAGGCGAGCAAGCGCTCGGCACTTCGGAACGCCTCGAGATGCGGAAGATCCGTGCGTGTCCCGGCCAAGCGGACGACCAGGATCGGCACTGACATCAGCCGCGCAAAGAGCGCGATCTCCGCCGAAACGTCGACGACAATCAACGCCGGGTCGGCCTCGACGATCCACGCGGCGAGCCGGCCCATCCGAGCGCGAACGTTGTCTGCTCCCAAGGGCGCGTAATGCAGACCGTGAGGGCGCTCCGCAGACCCGTCCTGACCATCGAAATCGGCGCCGACTCGATCGTCGGGCAGGTCGAGGATCGATCCAGGAGCCGCGCGCGTATCGAGATCCGAGAGCGTTCCGATCAGCGTCACCGGACGGTCTACGGCCCGCGCGATCAGGCAGGCTCGCTGCCAGTGGCCGGCCCCCTGGTGGTGGACGTAGTAGCCGACCGGACGCCGGCTCATGCGACCCGCGCGGCGGGTACGCCTTGGGCCTCGGCGAGCATCGCGTTGAGTCCCGCCACGGCCTCGTCGAGCGGCACCGGAACCGCCGCTGCGATCCCCTCCCCGACCTGTGCCTCGACCCGCTCGACCAGAGCAATCGCATTCGGGCAGGTCTCGAGATCGATCGCGGCAAGATCGGACTCCGAGATGCCGAAATCCCGCAGGGACGCAGCGACGCCGGCCGAATCGGCAAAGCAACTCGCCAAGACCCGACGCCGGTCGATCAGCGCACGCCAATGCGTCGCCGAGGGAAGGGCATAGCTCTCGAGCCCCTCCACGACGCGGGCTCGGCGAAGCATCTCCGTCGCCATCCCACCCGTGACCCGGCCGGTGCCGCGGTCGGAGACCGCGATCGAGACGTTCGGGCAGTGCCGTACGCGCCCGCCATGCCAGCGCACCCGCGCGACCAGGGCATTGTCCTCGCCGCAGGGCAGCACCGGAAGCCCTCCCACGCGGCGATAGAGGTCCGCATGCAGCGCTAGGCTCGCGGCGACATGATCGCCGTGGCGCGGCGCCGGGTCGTGAGCCGGCGGATCGAACACCTCTTCGAGGCGGCGCACCGCGACCCAGTACTGCTCGATCCGGGCATGAAGCGCGGCAAGGCGCGGGTCACCCGCCGGCTTTTCACCGTGGAGCACGAGGCGCCCTCCGACGATTTCGGCGTTTCGCAATGCCCGGAGGTTCGCCTCTACCCAATCCGACGGCGCGACCGCATCGGCGTCCGTGCTCAGGAGAACGCCGTCCGCGATCCCATCCTGCTCTAGCCATGCCACTCCCGCATCGAGGGCACGACGCCGGGCCGTACCCACATGAGCATGGGGGGGTGCAATCTCCGCTTCGATGACTCGGAGCGAGAGGTTCTTGACCTGAGCATTCGACTCCATCGCCCGCAATCTCGCGACCGTCTCGTCGGTGCAGTTGTTGGCGAGCACGACGATCCGCAAGCGGGCGCCGTCGTAGATCCCGTCCTGGCGGTCGAGGGACCGGAGCAGGCGCGGTAGCGCATCGGCCTCGTTGCGTGCAGGCACACAGACGACGGCGCGACCGAGGGAGAGATCGGTCTCAGGCATTGCTCACGCGGGCGGCAATCGCGGAACTGGCGGCGCGCTGCAATTCGAGCGCATAGAGCGCCTCGTACTGATCGGTCATCGCCTCCGCGTTGAACAGATGCTCCGCCCGGCGCCGACAATCTGTGCGCGACAGCCCGATGGCCTTCGTGACAGCACGACCGAGATCGGCGACATCGTCCGCCTCCGCGAGAACGCCGCAGGAAACATCCAGGATGTCGGGGATAGCCCCGCGGCGGAACGCGGCAACCGGCGTTCCGCAGGCCAGAAATTCCGCCAGCACGAGTCCGAAGGGCTCCTCCCAGCGCGGCGTGCACAGGGCGACGTGTGCCTCACCGACTTGGCGGGCGAGAGCGTCGTGCCCGAGATGGCCGAGATAGGTGACGTCGGTGCCGAGCCGCGGCGCGATCTCGGTGTCCCAATACGCCGGATTCGAGCGGGGACCCGCAAACTTGAGCGGCAGGCCGGCGGCCCGGGCGGCGTCGATGGCAAGGTGCGGTCCCTTCTCGGGAACGAGCCGACCCATCCAGATCGCGTGCGGCTCACCCTTGGGCTTTGCTGCGTACGCGAAGGCGCCGAGGTCGATCCCGTTGCCGATCACCTGCGGATCGCCGATTAGATCGTGCCATTCCCGTGCGAGCGACGGCGAGACGGCGGCGAAGGTCATGTCCCGGGCGCGCGCTCGCACGCCACGTACGAACGGTTCGAACGGCGGCGTGTGCAGGGCCGTCACCATCGGAACGGCGAGTTCACCGGCACGCAGCAGCGGCAGGAAGTGAAGACTGTTGTTGTGGACGAAATCGTAGCCCCCAGCCGCAACCGAATCCATGATCCGAACGTAGGCCGCATGTTCCGCCGCATCGATCCGGGCCTCGGAAACATCGTCGAAAGCGCACCCCGTGGGTGCGCAGACGGTCACGAGCCCGAAGTCGCCGCCGGACCCTTCCGAGGCATAGAGGGTCACCTCATGTCCGCGTGCCTGCAGCGCGGATGCGAGCAGATGCGTGTGCATCTCCAGGCCCCCCGAGTACGGCTGGGCAATCGGGAACTTGAGATGCGCGATGATGGCGATCTTCACAGGATGCAGGACACGAGATTCGAGGGATCGAAGCGTCGGATGGGAAACATCCAAGCCGTGGATTCCTGCATCGCGAGGATGCCGGCACGGGACACATGGCCATCATGAACCACAACGTAGCGTGAACAAACGGCCAGATTCGTATGTGGTGTACCAGACCGTTTCACGGCGTTTTGACCGTGGGATGACGCGAAGGCATGCGACAAATCTTTCGCACGTGGCCAACGGCCGATTCAGAATCTGCCGTTTCTCATCGGCTTCTCGCCGCACTAGAGTTCCAAGTTTTTATCCCGATTAATTCAGTAAATAGATCAAATATCGTCTTCTTTGAGGCAGCAAACAGCTACAATCATCATATCACCGCTTCCTCGGGAAGCATCACGCGTCTGCAGATTCCTGTTGTCTAACGCCGATGGAACTGACTAAGCAATCGTCTATAACGGTAAAACCGATGACTTTTGATCGCAACGAAAACGGCCGTACATTTTAACAAAAATTCCTATATAATTGATACAGAATAATATTAGATTTTCTAGATTGGAATTATTTGCATCTTTTCAGTGAATAAATAGATCGGCGAAACCCGAAGTTTAGCTCATATATGGGTAATTTCTGTTTTTTATCGACTATGAGCAAGCTTCGAGCGGAAAAATGTCAAACAGATGGATTACAAATCGGAATAGAGCGCTATTTTCCAAGCATGTCACTTCTGAAGGCTTCGCCACAGGCATGGTCGATTTAGAAACTGTACACCTCTGAAAATCTATAATTCAGGAAGAATGCTCGAATACGAACCTCAGGGATCGTGATACTGACTGCCCCCACGAGTTCGGACCGTCGAGGGAGGAGTGAGAGATATCAGGGCGTTTGATGTCCTCCGGGCGCGCTCAAACGGTCAATCTCAAGCCCGATTTTCCTGTCGCGTAAAGGGCCTCAGACCTCCGCAGAAATCGTGTGCCGCAAACGCCCTGTTTGCAATTTGGGTGTAGATTGGAGTCTTCGGAGGAAGCGTGGACATCATGGCGCAAGGAGCCATTTATCTACTGACCGATCGGCCGGATCGCAGCGCCGCTTTGGAGACGCTCATCAAGAAGATCGCGCATTGCGAGGTCGTTGCAGCGGGTGATGACGCAACGCCGAACGTCCTTCCCCGTGCGATCGTTTCCGATCTTACGTTGAGCCGACGCGAATCTGTGAACCGCCTGCGGAGTTTCCTCCACGTCCGCAGGGCGAGCGATATGCCGGTTGTCTGTCTGCTGCGCTCGACGACCGACCACGACCTGCGTCAGGCACGCGACCTCGGCGCCACGATCTGTTTTCCCGCCTACACTGCGCCGCATCTCGTCGTTCAGGCGCTGCAAGCGGAAATGAAAACCGACGAGGCGGACGCACTCGCGCAGCCGGTCATACGGAACGTGACCCGGGCGAAGGAAGTCCTGAGCGGGCTCTTCGACGGCGTGCGAGGCGGCGGTCCGATCTCCCTGGATCAAGTCGACGCCGGGCTCGATCCGATTCTCGCCGCAGTGAAGGAAGGTGGGCTGACTCAGTGGCTCGAAACCGTCTGGACTCACGACGATGCGACCTACCAGCACTGCCTGCTCGTCGCAGGCGTCGCTGCCCAGTTCGTTCTGCATCTCGGTTTTCGCACCGAGGACCGGGAACATTTCGTGCGCGCCGCCCTGCTGCACGATGTCGGCAAGGCGCAGATCCCGCTCGAGATCCTGAACAAGCCCGGCCGCCTCGATGCCGACGAGATGGTGATCATGCGGCGTCACCCGGTGATCGGTTACGACATCCTGCGCAAAAGTGGTTGCGATACGGCTACCCTCGGTGCCGTGCGTCACCATCACGAAATGCTGGATGGCTCGGGCTATCCGGACGGGCTGGTCGGCGCTGAAATCAGCGACACCGTGCGCCTGCTGACCATTTGCGACATCTACGCCGCTCTCACGGAGCGCCGCTCGTACAAGAAGCCGATGCCGGCGCGCGAAGCGATGGCGATCCTCACCGGGATGTCCGGAAAACTCGAGATGAGCCTCGTCCAGCACTTTGGGAACGCGATGCTGGGACCCCACTCGGCAAGCTGAGACAGTGGAAGCCGGAAGACCCTAAGCGGACCTTCCAGCTCGTAGTCTCGGGGTGAACGCTTTCGCCTACTCGGCTGCGTCGAGGCGTGGACGCTCGATCGCCGAGCGCTCGCGCTTCACGAGTTCCGCCGTGAGGAACGCTACTTCCAGCGCTTGTTCGGCGTTCAGGCGCGGGTCGCAGTAGGTGTGGTAGCGGTCCTGAAGGTCTTCGGCAGTCAGGGCACGAGCACCGCCGGTGCACTCGGTGACGTCCTTGCCGGTCATCTCCAAGTGGATGCCGCCCGCGACCGTGCCCTCGGCACGATGGACATCGAAGAATCCCTCGATTTCCTGCATCACGCGCTCGAACGGCCGGGTCTTGTAGCCGCCGGCCGAGATCGTGTTGCCGTGCATCGGGTCACAGACCCAGACCACGTTCCGCCCCTCGCGCTCCACCGCCCGGATCAGGCCGGGCAGGTGGTCGCCCACCTTGTCGGCTCCGAAACGGCAGATCAGGGTCAGACGCCCAGCCTCGTTGGCCGGGTTGAGCTGATCCACGAGGCGGATCAGACCTTCGGCGGTCATGGAGGGACCGCATTTCAGGCCGATCGGATTCTTGATTCCCCGAGCGTACTCCACGTGAGCGTGGTCCGGCTGGCGCGTACGGTCGCCGATCCACAGCATGTGGCCTGACGTGGCGTACCAGTCGCCACTCGTGGAATCGACGCGGGTGAGCGCCTCCTCGTAGCCCAGAAGCAGGGCCTCGTGGCTGGTGTAGAAATCGGTGGTACGGACTTCCTGGTGCGTCTCCGGATTGATGCCGATGGCACGCATGAAGTCGAGCGTCTCCGTCATCCGCTCGGCGCAGTCGGCGTAACGCGAGGATTGGGGCGAATCCTTCACGAAACCGAGCATCCAGCGATGCGAATTCTCCAAGTTGGCGTAGCCGCCAGTGGCGAAGGCGCGCAGGAGGTTGAGCGTTGCCGCTGACTGGCGGTACGCCTCGAGCTGGCGGCGCGGATCGGGAACACGCGCCTCCTCGGTGAAGGTGAGGCCGTTGACGATGTCGCCGCGGTAGCTCGGAAGCGTCACGCCCTCCAAAGTCTCGGTAGGCGAGGAGCGCGGCTTGGCGAACTGGCCGGCGATGCGTCCGACCTTCACCACGGGCGAACCGCCCGCGAAGGTGAGGACTAGCGCCATCTGAAGGAAGACGCGGAAGAAATCGCGGATATTGTCCGCCGAATGCTCGTCGAAGCTCTCGGCACAGTCGCCGCCCTGGAGCAGGAACGCTTCGCCGGTGGAGACCCGCGCCAGGGCCGATTTCAGCTTGCGCGCCTCACCTGCAAAAACGAGCGGCGGAAAGCTCGCGAGCTGCGACTCGACCGATTCCAGCGCGGCGGCATCCGGATAGGCGGGCACCTGCTGAATCGGCAGATTTCGCCAGGTCTTCGGTGTCCAACGCTCGGCCATAATCGTCTCCGTTCCGCCTTTCGGTCGGCTCCGTGTGGCGGAAAGCCCCACGGAGGAGCGCGGCTTATAGAGCGGTTCTTCGGCGGATGCGAGAGAGGCCGAGGATGTGGCAGGCATACGTGCCATGCTCGGCATATCGGATTGGAAAGTTCGACCGTCGGTCCCAAGAGTAAAGCAGACGCGTTCAGTCTCCGGCCGGGTCTCCGTCCTCGATGGCGATGCCATGCTCCGACAGGATCCAGAAGATCGCCTCCAGATCTTCCGCCGAAACGTCTCGAGGTGGCAGCGCCTCCTCGAGATCCTCGTAGGTTAAACGTCGCTGTCGCTGCGCCTCGGCCTTGGCAAGAAGGACGTCGACCACTCTCCGCATATCTTCCGGCAGTCCATCGTGGCTCGGGCTTCGATCGTTGGAGGCCGGATGCAGCGCCTCGACGAGCATCCGGTCGATGATGGCCTGGCGGCGGTCATGGGCGTCGTCGAAGCGTTCCATGCCTTCGATTATGGGATTTCCGCGCCGGTCGTCGAGGGGACTCGGCGGCGGAAAGCCGAGTTCGTATCAATCGGCAATGGCAATCGGCGTCCCCTTGCGGATCCGAACCGGAATCGCCTTAGCGGCCGGCGTCTTGGCCTGTTCGTCGTAATGCCAGAGTGGGATCAGTGCGTTGAGTTCCGGATAATACCCGCCGACGTTGCCCTCCGGGATGCCGTACTTGATCACCCGGAGGCCATTCACCTCCCGCAGGAATTCATCGTCGGCATCGGCGGAAAGGACCACGGTTTCGCCATCGGCGAGTCCCAGGCGATCCATGTCATTGCCGTTCATGAACAGGATCATCCGGGTGCCCTTCACGCCACGGAAACGGTCGTCGTAGCCGTACACGGTCGTGTTGAACTGATCGTTGGAGCGCAGGGTGATCAGGTCGAGCACGTCGCGGCGATTGCTGCGCATATCGGGATCGGCCTCCAGGCCGCCTGGAACCGTGAAGTTGGCCCTGCCGGTTTCCGTCTCCCACTTGCGATCACGGGCGGCGAGCGGCTTGTGCAGGCCGCCGGGCTGGAACATCCGGCCGTTCAGGTCGTGGAACACGTCCGGATAGGTGGCTTCGATGGCTTCGCGGACCAGGGCGTAGTCACCGACCCAACCATCCCAATCGACCCTCGGATTGGACGGCAACAGGGCTTTCGCCATCTCGGCGACGATCCAGGGCTCGGAGCGCAGCTGATCGCTGACGGGTTTGGTCTGCCCACGGGAACCATGGAAACAGGAGGTCGAATCCTCCATCGAGACAGCCTGCGGTCCGCTCGCTTGGACGTCGACCTCGATGCGGCCGAGGCACGGCAGGATATAGGACACCGCCCCATGCACGAGGTGCGAGCGATTCAGCTTCGTCGAGATCTGCACCGTGAGGCGCAGGGATCGCCAAGCCACCTCCATTCGAACGGTATCGGGCACGGCCCTCACGAAATTGCCGCCGAGACCGATGAAGGCCTGGGTCTCTCCGGAAATGATGCCTTCACAGGCCTCGACGGTGTTGCGTCCCTTCTCCCTCGGCGGCTCAAATCCGTAGAGTTCCTTGAGCTTGTCGAGGGGCGCCAGTTCAGGCTTCTCCGTGATGCCGACAGTGCGCTGTCCCTGAACGTTGGAATGCCCCCGCACGGGACAAAGCCCGGCACCGGGGCGACCCACATTGCCGCGCAGCAGCATGAGATTGACGAGCATTTGCACGCCCTCGGTGCCGCGGCGATGCTGGGTCAGGCCCATACCGTAGACCGCGATCACGGAGCGCGCCCGTGCATAGACCGTCGCGGCCGCTTCCAGCGCTTCGCGGCTCAGACCCGCGCGGGCCTCGATATTGGCCCATTCCTGAGAATCGCAGAATGCGACGAACTCCCGAAATCCGTGCGTGTGCTCCGCGATGAAGTCCACGTCGAGGATACGCGGGCGCCCGACCTCCATCGCCTCGCGATCGGCGGCGATCAGCACCTTGCACATGCCGGTGATCGCTGCGAGGTCTCCGCCCGCCCTGACTTGGTGGTACTGCGTCGAGATCTCGGTCGAGGTCCGCGTCAGCATCTCGGTGGGCGATTGCGGATTGGTGAAGCGCTCCAGACCGCGCTCCCGCAGGGGGTTGAAGGTGATGATCGGAACGCGCCGCTTTCGCGCCTCCTGAAGGGGGTGGAGCATGCGGGGTGCGTTCGAGCCGACATTCTGACCGAAGAACAGGATCAGATCGGTGGATTCGAAGTCCTCGAGGATCGTGGTGCCCACCGGCGATCCGATCGACGACTTCAGGCCGACCGAGGTCGGCTCGTGGCACATGTTCGACGAGTCGGGCAGGTTGTTCGTGCCGTGCATGCGCGCCATCAGCGCGTACATGTACGACGTCTCGAGCGAGGCGCGGCCCGAGGTGTAATAGATCACCGCGTTCGGATCGAGGGCGCGCAATTCACGCCCGATCTCCGCGAAGGCATGCTCCCACGAAACCGTGACGTAGCAGTCGCTTTCGGCATCGTAGCGGAGCGGGTGAGTGAGGCGCCCCTTTTCTTCAAGTGCGTAGTCCGTCCAGGTCAGGAGTTCGGTGACGGTGTGGCGCTGAAAAAAATCCGGCCCGACCCGCTTCGCGGTCTGCTCCCAGATCGTGGCCTTGGCGCCGTTCTCACAGTACTCGAACGTGTTGGGCTTGGCCGGCTTCGACCAAGCACAGGACGTACACATGAAGCCGTCGGGCTTGTTCTGCTTCATGAGCAGCGCCGCGCCGGAGACCGGGATCTGCTCCCGCGTCAGGATCTCCGCGAGGGAGCCCGCCGAACCCCATCCCCCCGCGGGGCCGTCGTAGGGTTCGATCTTGGGTTCGGCCATCGGCTCGGTCATGCGCGTATCCCGACATCGTGGGTGTCAGGACAGCAATGACGCGCAGAGCCACGGTGTTCCGGACTGCGACGGCGGGAAAGCTGCAGTCCGTTTCGCGCAAGCCGATCCGGTAGCTCCTCAGCGCGGAAGGATGCTCGCACCCATCAGGGCTTCGTCGATCGAGCGCGCCGCCTGACGCCCCTCGCGGATCGCCCAGACGACGAGGGATTGTCCGCGGCGCATATCGCCCGCCGCGTAGATCTTCTCGTTCGAAGTCCGATAGTCGAGTTCGTCGGCGGTGACGTTGCCGCGCTTGTCCATGGTGACGCCAGATTCCTCGAGCAGGCCCTTGCGGACCGAGCCAGCGAAGCCAATCGCCAGAAAGACGAGGTCGGCAGGCAGCGTGAACTCGCCACCCGGGATCGGCTGGCGCTTCTCGTCGACGCGGGTGCAGACGACACCCGTCAGCTTGCCCTTCTTCCCCTCCAGGCGGAGCGTCGCGGCTTGGAATTCGCGCTCGGCGCCCTCGGCCTGACTGGACGAGGTGCGCATCTTCGTCGGCCAGTAGGGCCAGACCGAGAGCTTGTCCTCGCGCTCCGGGGGACGCGGACGGATATCGAGCTGCGTCACCGACAGGGCACCCTGACGGAACGAGGTGCCGACGCAATCCGACGCCGTGTCGCCACCGCCGATGACGACGACGTTCTTGGCGGTGGCCAGGATGGGCGCCTCGCCGTTGCCCGGCATCGGCTCGGCGCCGACGCGGCGGTTGGACTGCACGAGGAACGGCATCGCGTAGTGCACGCCTTCCAGATCCTGGCCCGGGAGCTGCGGATTGCGCGGATCCTCGGCGCCACCGGCGAACAGCACCGCGTCGAACTCGGCCGTGAGCTCGTCGAGCGGCTTGTTGACGCCGACATTGACGCCGTAGTGGAAGCGGACGCCCTCGCCTTCCATCTGCTTCACGCGCCGATCGATGTGGCGCTTTTCCATCTTGAAGTCGGGGATGCCGTAGCGGAGCAGTCCCCCGGCCTTCGGCTCACGCTCGAAGATGTGGACGTCGTGCCCGACCCGGGCAAGCTGCTGCGCTGCCGCCAGTCCGGCCGGCCCGGAGCCGATCACCGCGACCTTCTTGCCTGTCTTGTGCTCGGCCGGCTCGGGCTTGACCCAGCCGTTGTTCCAGGCGCGGTCGGCGATCGCCTGCTCGATGGTCTTGATCGCCACCGGCTGGTTCTCGAGGTTCAGCGTACAAGCCTCCTCGCAGGGCGCGGGACAGATGCGGCCGGTGAACTCCGGGAAGTTATTGGTGGAATGGAGGTTGCGGGCCGCCTCCTCCCAGTCGGACTGATAGACGAGTTCGTTCCAGTCCGGGATCTGGTTGTGGACCGGGCAGCCGGTCGGACCGTGGCAAAATGGGATGCCGCAATCCATGCAGCGCGCCGCCTGCTTCTTGAGGTCATGCTCGTCGAGCGGCAGCGTGAACTCGCGGAAATGGCGCACACGATCGGCGGCGAGCTGATACTTCTGCTCCTGCCGGTCGAATTCGAGGAAACCCGTGACCTTGCCCATCGTCTGACCGTCTTTCGCGAGTCTGTCTGATCCGTCGCGCGGAAGGCGGCCGCATCGGCCTGTTCCGCTTCCACCCGTACAGCCCGGCTCATCAGCCGGCCTGTCTCATGCGTCAGCCATTCCGAAATGCTGACCCGTGAAGTGCCCGGCTTTTCGAATAATCGGGCGCTGTCACGATAGAATGTCGGTCGGCGACCGCCTACTCGGCCGCCACCGGCATCCGCGCCATCTCCATTTCGCGCAGCGCCCGGCGGTACTCCACCGGCATCACCTTGACGAACTTGGTGCGATAGCCGGCCCAGTCGTCGAGGATCGCCTTGGCACGGGGGGAGCCCGTGTACTTCAGGTGATTGGTGATGAGCTGGGACAGCCGCTCCTCGTCGTGGCCCGACATGTCCGCCAGGATGTCGACCCGACCCTTCGTCTCCAAGTCGCCGTCCTGGTGGAAACGGCGCATGAGGTCGTCCTCCTCCTCAACGGGTTCGAGATCGACCATGGAGAGGTTGCAGCGAGCCGAGAACGAGCCGTCCTCGTCGAGGACGTAGGCGATGCCGCCCGACATGCCGGCCGCGAAGTTGCGCCCGGTTTCGCCGATCGACACCACCACGCCGCCGGTCATGTACTCGCAGCCATGGTCGCCCATGCCCTCGACCACCGCGATGGCGCCTGAGTTGCGGACGGCGAAACGCTCGCCGGCAGAACCGCGGATGTAGGCCTCGCCCGCGATCGCGCCGTACAGGACGGTGTTGCCGGCCATGATCGTGTGCGAGCCAGGGGCCTTCAGCGCATCCGAGGGGCGGATGATCAGCTTGCCTCCCGAGAGCCCCTTACCGACGTAGTCGTTGGCATGGCCGGTGAGCACCAGGGTCACGCCGGCGGCGAGCCAGGCGCCGAAGCTCTGACCGGCTGTGCCGGACAGCTCCACTCGGATGGTGTCGTCGGGCAGGCCCTCGTGGCCGTAGCGCTTGGCCACGGCTCCGGAGAGCATCGCGCCGGCCGTACGGTCCGAGTTCCGGATCACGTCCCGCACCACCACCGGATCGCCGCCGTCGAGGGCCGATTGCGCGCCTTCGATCAGGCGGCGGTCGAGGACCGTGTCGATCGGGTGCTTCTGCTTCTCGGTGTGACGGATCGCGACGTGCTCGGGCACCTCCGGACGGTGGAAGAGCTTCGAGAAGTCGAGGCCGCGTGCCTTCCAGTGGTTGATGACCTCCAGGGTATCGAGAAAGTCGGCCCGGCCGATAAGATCCTCGAGCTTGGTGAAGCCCATCGACGCCATCAACTCGCGCAGTTCCTCTGCCACGAAGAAGAAGTAGTTGATCACGTGCTCGGGCGTGCCCTTGAAGCGCTTGCGCAGCACGGGATCCTGCGTCGCGACGCCCACCGGGCAGGTGTTCAGGTGGCACTTGCGCATCATGATGCAGCCGGCCGCGATCAGCGGCGCAGTCGAGAATCCGAACTGGTCGGCGCCGAGCAACGCCGCGATCAGCACGTCGCGGCCCGTGCGGATTCCGCCGTCGGCCTGGAGGACGACGCGCCCCCGCAGGTGGCTCAGCACCAGGGTCTGCTGGGTCTCGGCGAGTCCCGTCTCCCAGGGGCCGCCCGCATGCTTGATCGAGGTCAGCGGCGCCGCCCCCGTACCGCCGTCGAAGCCCGAGATCGTGATGTGGTCGGCCCGCGCCTTGGCCACGCCCGTGGCGACAGTGCCGACGCCGACCTCAGAGACGAGCTTCACCGAGACGTCGGCAGAGGGGTTCACGTTCTTCAGGTCGAAGATCAGCTGAGCCAGATCCTCGATCGAGTAGATGTCGTGGTGCGGCGGCGGCGAGATCAGGCCGACACCCGGGGTCGCGTAGCGGACCTTGGCGATCTTGGCATCGACCTTGTGGCCGGGCAACTGACCACCCTCGCCGGGCTTGGCGCCCTGCGCGACCTTGATCTGCATCATATCGGAATTGACGAGGTATTCCGTCGTGACACCGAAGCGGCCCGAGGCGACCTGCTTGATCGCCGAGCGGCGGGAGCGGCCGTCCGCCATCGGCTTGAAGCGCTCAACCTCCTCGCCGCCCTCACCCGAATTGGAGCGGCCGCCGAACGAGTTCACCGCGATGGCGAGTGTCTCGTGCGCCTCCTTCGAGATCGAGCCGTAGGACATCGCGCCGGTCGCGAAACGCTTGACGATGTCCGCGGCCGCCTCAACGGACTCGATGTCCACCGGTGCACGGCCGAGTTCGGCAGCCTGCTTGATGCGGAACAGGCCACGGATCGTCTTGAGGTGGTTCTCCTGCTCGTTCACCAGCCGGGCATATTCCCGGTAGCGATCGGGCAGGCCGAGACGCACCGCGTGCTGCAGCGTCGCCACCGAATCCGGTGTCCAGGTGTGGCTCTCGCCGCGCAGGCGGTAGGCGTATTCGCCGCCGACATCGAGAGCGGTGCGGTAGATCGGCGAGTCGCCGAAGGCATCCGAATGCCGCCGCGCAGTCTCCTGCGCGACCTCGGCCATGCCGATTCCCTCGATGGTCGTCGCCGTGCCGAAGAAGTCGCGGGCCACGAAGGACGAGTTCAGGCCGATCGCGTCGAAGATCTGAGCACCGCAATAGGACTGGTAGGTCGAAATACCCATCTTGGACATGACCTTGAGCAGGCCCTTATCGATCGACTTGATGTAGCGGTAGACGATCTCGTCCGGGGTCAGGTCCGGCGGGAATTCGTCCTTCATCGCGATCAGGGTCTCGAAGGCGAGGTACGGATTGATCGCCTCGGCGCCGTAGCCGGCCAGACACGCGAAGTGATGGACCTCGCGCGGCTCGCCCGATTCGACCACGAGGCCGACCGAGGTCCGGAGCCCCTTGCGGATCAGGTAGTTGTGCACGGCAGCGGTCGCGAGAAGCGCGGGGATCGCGATGCGATCCGGTCCGACGCCGCGATCCGACAGGATGATGATGTTGTAGCCGCCGCGCACTGCGACCTCGGCCCGGTCACAGAGTCGATCGACCGCCCCCTCCATGGCGGCCGCCCCGGTCTCGGCCGGGAAGGTCATGTCGAGGGTCTTGGTGTCGAAGCGGTCCTCGAAATGGGAGATCGAGCGGATCTTCTCGAGGTCGCCGTTCGTCAGGATCGGCTGGCGAACCTCCAAGCGCTTCTTGCGGGAAGCACCTTCCATGTCGAGCAGGTTCGGACGCGGGCCGATGAACGAGACGAGGCTCATCACGGCCTCCTCGCGGATCGGATCGATCGGCGGGTTCGTGACCTGCGCGAAGTTCTGCTTGAAATAGGAGTAGAGCGACTTCGGCTTGTCCGAGAGCGCCGAGAGCGGCGTGTCGGTGCCCATGGAGCCGACCGCTTCCTGGCCGGTCACGGCCATGGGCGCCATCAGGAGCTTGAGGTCTTCCTGGCTGTAGCCGAAGGCCTGCTGACGATCGAGAAGCGAGACATCCGAGCGCGAGGCACGCGGAATCACAGGCTTCAAATCTTCGAGCACGATCTGCGTGTTCTTGACCCATTCGGCATAGGGGTGCGCGGCGGCGAGTTCGCTCTTGATCTCCTCATCGGAGACGATGCGACCCTTCTCCAGGTCGATGAGCAGCATCCTGCCCGGCTGAAGGCGCCAGGATTCGACGATCTTCTCGTCCGGGATCGGCAGGACCCCCATCTCCGAGGCGAGCACCACGAGGCCGTCGTCGGTGACGAGGTAGCGGGCCGGGCGCAGGCCGTTTCGGTCGAGGGTGGCGCCGATCTGGCGGCCGTCGGTGAAGCAGACGGCGGCCGGGCCGTCCCACGGCTCCATCAGGGCAGCATGATACTCGTAGAAGGCGCGGCGCTCCTCGCTCATCAGCGGGTTGCCGGCCCAGGCCTCCGGGATGAGCATCATCATCGCGTGGGCCAGCGAGTAGCCGCCCTGCACGAGGAACTCGAGGGCGTTGTCGAAGCACGCGGTGTCGGACTGGCCCTCGTAGGAGATCGGCCAGAGCTTGGAGATGTCGTTGCCGAACAGGTCCGAATCGACGCTCGCCTGACGGGCCGCCATCCAGTTGACGTTGCCCCGCAGGGTGTTGATCTCGCCGTTATGCGCAACCATCCGGTAGGGGTGCGACAGGCGCCAGGTCGGGAAGGTGTTGGTGGCGAATCGCTGGTGAACGAGCGCAAGGCCCGAGACGAAGCGCTCGTCCTGCAGGTCGCGATAGTATTCGCCGAGCTGATCGACCAGCACCATGCCCTTGTAGACGATGGTCCGGGTCGAGAGCGAGACGGGATAATAGGTGTTCGTGCGCTCGTCCTTCAGCCCGTAGACCTTGTTAGAGATGACCTTGCGGGCAGTGAACAGCCGGCGCTCGAAGGCATCCTCGTCCGACACCGTCGCCGGGCGACCGATGAAGATCTGCCGGTGGCAGGGCTCGGTCTCCTTGACCATCACGCCGAGATCGCTCGGATCCACCGGCACGTCGCGCCAGCCGAGAAACGGCAGGCCCTCGTCGGCGAGCGCCTTCTCGACGATCTCCTCCACGAGCCGGCGTGCCTCTTCGTCCTTCGGCATGAAGAACTGGCCGACGCCGTAATGGCCGGGCTCCGGCAGGGCGATGCCGAGGGCCTCGCACTCGGCCTTGAAGAAGGCGTGGGGAATCTGGACGAGGATGCCGCAGCCGTCGCCCATCTTCGGATCGGCGCCGACGGCGCCGCGATGGTCGAGGTTCTTCAGGATCTGCAGGCCTTGCTGAACGATGGCGTGCGTACGCCGGTCGTGCATGTCGGCGACGAAGCCGACCCCGCAGGCGTCGCTCTCGCGGGCCGGGTCGTAGAGGCCCTGGGCCTTAGGCAGGGCAGCGTCGCGCACGATCATCGGCGCGGTGCCGTCACGGGTGGCGGGAACCGACGCCTGGTGCGCCCCGAACTCAGACAATGCGACCACGTCCACCATCTCTCGCCTCCGACCTGCCCGCATGCGAGCATGTTTCATGCCCAGGAGCCAAGGGGCCTCCGGGTTTCGCGTCTCTCGACAGCGTCGGCTCTAAGCGGGTTCTTCGGTCAGAAGCGCCCGCTCCTCGCGGGCTCGACGCCGGCTTGGTCTCAAGCCGTGCGGGCCCGGATCGCCGTAATGGCGACCGGCTTCGAATCTCGTTTGGTCGCCGGCAAAGTCACCTGAGCGAGATCCTCACAGCCCTCCACGCAGGCAGCCTGCGGGAAATGGGACAGTCTTACTGTCCTACCGATGGAAAGTGACAGATTTTAACCGCTCCAGCAAGGGCGTGCCACGACGCACATCGTGGATTTTGCGTTCGATGCGCCCTCCAGTCGACGCCCTGTTGACGCAGGAACTTTCGCGGGTAGCTGTATGGCCTTCGACGCGCCTGCCCATTTCGCCGCATCCGCCCCGCAATCTCGCCCCATTCCCACGCTCTACAGAGCCTCGCCGAGCACAAGCGGCATGCGGGGTTTGCAAGACCCGGCGGATCGTGACCGGGGGACCTGCGTCAACAGCTGGCCCCCGGACCGACCCCTCATTCGGAACCTGATATCCATGGATCTGTGTCGCAGGACGCTCATGCGCGCATTCCCGTCACGCAATGCCCTGTCCGCAGGCCCGCTGGCATTGCTGGTATCCCTGTCGACCTTCGCTTCCATCCCCGCACAGGCACAATATGCCTACGAACCGGATCTCTTCATGCCGCCGCGCGCCGTCGTCTGGCGGCTGAACGAGCGCGGCTTCACCGATGTGACGCGCCCCCGCTTCGATGGGCGGGCGTATGTCGTCGAGGCTTCGAACCCCTACGGTGAGCGCGTGCGCCTGTTCGTGGATGCCCGGGATGGCCGGGTCCTGGGGCGCCAGCGCCTCGAAGGACCGCCTCCGGAGATGCCGGCTCGCGTCGCGCGGCGGGCGCCGGGCTATGGCTGGACCGAGGAAGATGAGGCGCCGCGCCGACCGATCCGCGAAGCCGAGCGTATCGTTCCGCCCGCCGACATCCCCTTCCCGCAGGTGCAGTCCCGCCGTGCGTCTCCGGATTTCGGAGGCGCGCCCGAACTCGCTCCGCGATCTGACCCGCGACCGCGCACGACGACGACAAACCGCACGGAGCCGACCGACCGGAATCCGATGGGCCTCAATCCCGATGCTCGGGGGCCAGATGCGCGCCCGAAGGCCGAGACACCGCGCAAGGTCGTTCGTTTGAACTCTGCGCCGAAGCCGTCGGCTCCATCGGTCACGCCGGACGCCCCTAAGCTCTCCGACGTGCCCGCTGTGGCCGCACATCCGGAGGCAAAGTCGGGGGCAGCCAGTGCCGGAATCGCACCGTCTCAGCCGATGACGCCGGCCACCTCCGGCACAAGCACCACGCCGGCCGCCGTGCAACCGGCGCCTGACAAAGCGGCCCAGAACTGGAAGGATGTTCCCGCGGACGCCAAGCGTTCCGTCCGCGTGATCGGCGGGGCCACGATCGTGCCTGGCACGACCGCGAAGGACGGCGAGAAGAACTGAGCCCAGTTCACGGAGACGAAACGAAGGCTAGGGCGGATCATCCGTCCGGGCCTTTGCCGTTTCCGGCGATCAACCGGCGTCGCTGGCGCCCGCTCCCTGCAGGTGTGGATCGCGGGTCCCGGGGCGGACGGGGCTGTCGGCCGTCGGCGTGTCCTGCAGCGCCTTGAGCGCGAGGGGGTCAAGGCCGCTCTCCGGGCTCGGACCGTAGGACTCGAGGGCGCTGCGCATCTTCGGCGTCCAGAACGCCACGATGTGCTTGTGGATGCCGGCCACGGCTTCCTCGTCCGGATAGGAGCGGAAGAAGGTGGCGATCTGGTTGGCCATCCGGACCAGTTTCTCGTCGGAGGTGAGGGCGCTCATGGGTGCGAAAACTCTGTCGAGGGAACGGGATATGCGCAGCGTCAGGTCTGCGCCGGCAGGTCGAGGCGTTCGCGGCCGGTGAAGACCGTCAGGGTGTCTGAGCGGGCGATGGCGCAGAGTGTCATGCCATGGAGGCGCGCCCGGTCGATGGCGAGAGAGGTCGGGGCGGAGATTGCCACCAGCACCGTGGCGCCGAGGCTCGCCGCCTTCTCGACCATCTCGAACGAGCACCGGCTGGTGATGACGACGAAGCCATCCGCCGGATCGGTTTTGCGCCGGATCAGGGCGCCGATCAGCTTGT
Organism: Methylobacterium sp. AC433; assembly: GCF_979253015.1. Lineage (NCBI taxonomy): Bacteria > Pseudomonadati > Pseudomonadota > Alphaproteobacteria > Hyphomicrobiales > Methylobacteriaceae > Methylobacterium > Methylobacterium sp. AC433. The sequence continues at coordinate 42,567 of NZ_CEEDBN010000004.1, forward strand.
CGAGGCCGTTATGGCGTCCGACATCCTCGCGTAGCGCCACGAGAGTGCCGTCGAGGTCGGCCCAAGCCGCAGCATGGACCGCTCGCGTTTCGGCGTTCAGGAGCTGCGCGTCCCCCATGGCGAGCAGCGCCCGCTGGATCGCCGCGATGCTCACCCGTCGAGCCCCGTGCAGCGGTGCTTCCGCCTTCGGCAGGGAGGCGAGGTCGTCGATCCCACAGACACCGCACCCGGTACGACCCGATATGGCACGCTTCCGAGCCAGGTGCTCGCGCAAGCGTCCCGGCACGAGGTCGACCAGCAGTCGCATGCCGCCCTCCGCCGCATCCGCCTCGACCTGAACCGAGCGGATCTCGTCGGCCGCAGCGATGATGCCCTCGGTCAGGCTGAACCCGTAGGCGAAATCCACGAGGTCAGCGGGCGTCGTCATCATCACGGCATAGGGCACCGTTCCGTAGACGAGGTTGACCGGCATTTCGACCGCGAGGGGCCGTGTGCCGCTGCGCGGTTCCGGATCGTCATAGGCAACGATCAAGGTCGGGACGCGCCGGGCGGTCGCAGCCGGCGCGTCCCCTTCGGGTCGGTTCAGGACGTCGTGCTCACTCGGCCGCATTCAGCTGGGTCGCAATCCGGGTCAACGAGAAATCTTCCTCGAAGAACCGCGCCTGCCAGTCGGAGGGGCGGTTCGTCCGCCGGACCTGCACCGCCGTGACCTTGTACTCAGGACAGTTGGTGGCCCAGTCCGAGTAGTCGGTGGTGATCACGTTGGCGCCGGTCTTGGCGTGGTGGAAGGTCGTATACACCACACCAGGCTGCATGCGCTCGGACACGATGGCCTTCAGAGCGATATCGCCCGAGCGGCTCTCCAGGGCGACGAGATCGCCGTCGACGATGCCGCGCACCTCCGCGTCGAAGGGGTGGATTTCCAGCACATCTTCCTCGTGCCAGCGCGAATTCTCGGTGCGGCGGGTCTGCGCGCCGACATTGTACTGCGACAGGATTCGACCCGTGGTGAGGATGAGCGGGAAGCGCGGTCCCGTACGCTCCTCCGTGGGCACGTACTCGGTGATCATGAACTTGCCGAGGCCGCGCACGAAGCGGTCCACGTGCATCATCGGCGTGCCGGCAGGGGCGGCATCGTTGCACGGCCACTGGATCGAGCCGAGTTCGTCGAGCTTGGCGAAGCTGACGCCGGAGAAGCTCGGAGTCAGCGATGCGATCTCGTCCATGATCTCGCTCGGGTGGCTGTAGTTCATAGGATAGCCGAGTGCGTTCGAGAGCAGCATCGTACCCTCCCAGTCCCCGACGCCGGACAACGGCGGCATGACCTTGCGCACGCGGGAGATGCGGCGCTCCGCATTGGTGAAAGTGCCGTCCTTTTCCAGGAACGAGGCGCCCGGCAGGAAGACGTGGGCGTACTTGGCCGTCTCGTTCAGGAAGATGTCCTGGATGACGATGCACTCCATCGCCATCAGGCCGGCGGTGACGTGATGCGTATCCGGGTCGGACTGAGCGATGTCCTCGCCCTGAATGTACATGCCCTTGAAGGCGCCATCGACGGCTTCGTCGAGCATGTTGGTGATGCGCAGGCCCGGATGCTGATCGAGCGACACGCCCCAGAGCGCCTCGAAGGTCTCGCGGGTGGCATCGTCCGAGACGTGGCGGTAGCCCGGCAGCTCGTGGGGGAACGAGCCCATGTCGCAGGAGCCCTGGACGTTGTTCTGGCCGCGCAGCGGGTTCACGCCGGCGCCCAGCATGCCGATGTTTCCGGTCGCCATGGCGATGTTGGCCATGCCCATCACCATGGTCGAGCCCTGGCTGTGCTCTGTGACGCCGAGTCCGTAATAGATGCCGGCGGCGCCGCCCTTCGCGTAGAGGCGGGCAGCGGCCCGCAGCTCGGCCGGATCGATGCCCGTATAGGTCGCCTGCGCCTCAGGCGAATGGCGCTCGTCGGCGACGAAGCGGGCCCAGGCCTCGAAGTCGCCGAGATCACAGCGCTCGCGGACATAGGCCTCGTCGACCAAGCCTTCCGTGACGATGACGTGCGCCATCGAATTGATGAAGGCGACGTTCGAGCCTGGCTTCAGCGGCAGGTGGAAGTCGGCCTTGATATGGGGCGACTTCACGAGGTCGATCTTGCGCGGGTCGGCGACGATGAGCTTGGCGCCCTCGCGCAAGCGCTTCTTCATGCGTGACGCGAAGACCGGGTGGCCATCGGTAGGGTTGGCGCCGATGACAAGGATCACGTCGGAATGCGCCACGGAGGCGAAGTCCTGCGTGCCGGCCGAGGTGCCGAGCGTCGACATCAAGCCATAGCCCGTGGGCGAGTGGCAGACGCGCGCGCAGGTGTCGACGTTGTTGTTGCCGAAGGCCGCACGCACCAGCTTCTGGACGAGGTAGGCCTCCTCATTGGTGCAGCGGGACGAGGTGATCCCGCCAACGGAGTCCTTGCCGTACTTCGCCTGGATGCGCTTGAACTCGGAGGCGGCGCGATCGATCGCCTCCTCCCAGGTCACTTCGCGCCAGGGATCGGTGATCTTTTCACGGATCATCGGCTTGGTGATGCGATCCTTGTGCGTGGCGTAACCATAGGCGAAGCGGCCCTTGACGCAGGAATGGCCCTCGTTCGCCTTGCCTCCCTTGTAGGGCACCATGCGGACGATGCGGGTACCCTGCATCTCGGCCTTGAACGAGCAGCCGACACCGCAATAGGCGCAGGTGGTGATCTCCGAGTGATCCGGCTGGCCGTACTCGATGATCGACTTCTCCTGGAGGGTCGCGGTCGGGCAGGCCTGCACGCAGGCGCCGCAGGACACGCACTCGGAGTCGAAGAAGTCGGTCGGACCGGCGGCGACGCGGCTGTCGAAGCCGCGACCGGAGATGGTCAGGGCAAAGGTGCCCTGCGTCTCCTCGCAGGCGCGGACGCAGCGGTTGCACACGATGCACTTCGACGGATCGTAGGTGAAGTACGGGTTCGAGGTGTCCTTCGGCAGGTACTGCTCGGACGTCGGCTTGACGTGGTTGGCCCCGTCATAGCCGTAGCGGACGTCGCGCAGGCCGACCGCGCCGGCCATGTCCTGCAATTCGCAGTCGCCGTTGGCGGCGCAGGTCAGGCAGTCGAGGGGGTGGTCGGAGATGTAGAGCTCCATCACGCCCTTGCGGAGCTTGGCGAGCTTGTCCGTCTGGGTCGAGACCACCATGCCGTTCTCGGCCGGCGTGGTGCAGGAGGCCGGCGTGCCGCGCCGTCCCTCGATCTCCACGAGGCACAGGCGACAGGAGCCGAAGGCTTCCAGCGAGTCTGTGGCGCAGAGCTTCGGGATCTGCGTTCCGGCATGCATCGCCGCGGCCATCACCGAGGTGCCGGCCGGTACCGTCACGCTCATGCCGTCGATCGTGAGCGTCACGGTCTGGTCCGAGACGCGGATCGGGGTGCCGTAGTCGATCTCTTTGATGAGGGCCATGGGTCGCGCCTCCTTACTCAGCCGCGACGGACATCGGCCCGCGCTGCTGGAAATCCTCTGGGAAGTGGGTGATCGCGCTCATGACGGGCATTGGCGTCAGGCCGCCCATCGCGCAGAGCGAGCCGTCCGTCATCACGTCGCAGAGGTCGGCGACCACGGCGAGATTCTCGGTCGGGCGGATGCCGGCGATGACCTTGTCCATGGTCTCGACACCACGAGTCGCCCCGATCCGGCACGGCGTGCACTTGCCGCACGATTCGACCGCACAGAATTCGAAGGCGAAGCGTGCCTGCTTGGCCATGTCCACGGTGTCGTCGAAGACGACGATCCCACCGTGGCCGACCAAGCCCTTGTTGGCCGCCATCGCCTCGTAATCCAGGGGCGTATCGAGGAGGTGGTCGGGGAAGTACGCGCCGAGCGGGCCGCCCACCTGCACTGCGCGAACGGGACGGCCGCTCTGCGTGCCACCGCCGAAATCCTCGATGATTTCGCGCAGCGTGATTCCGAAAGCGTACTCGATCAGCCCACCGCGCTTGACGTTGCCGGCGAGCTGGATCGCGAGGGTGCCGAGGGAGCGCCCCATGCCGTACTCAGCATAGGCCTTCGCGCCGTGTTCCAGGATGTAGGGTACCGCCGTGAAGGTCATCACGTTGTTCACCAGCGTCGGCTGCCCCAGAAATCCCTTCAGCGCAGGGATCGGCGGCTTGGCCCGGACGATGCCGCGGCGGCCTTCCAGGCTCTCCAGCAGCGACGTCTCCTCGCCACAGATATAGGCGCCGGCTCCGAGGCGGACTTCGAGATGGAAGGCCTTGCCCGAGCCCATGACGTTGTCGCCAAGGAAACCAGCCTGGGTTCCGTTGGCGATCGCTTCCTTCAGTGTCGCGAACGCTTGCGGGTATTCCGAGCGCAGGTAGATGTAGCCACGCGTGGCACCCGTCGCGATGCCCGCGATGGTCATGCCCTCGATGAGGTTGAAGGGGTCGCCCTCCATCATCATTCGATCGGCGAAGGTGCCGGAATCGCCCTCGTCGGCATTGCAGATCACATATTTCTGCTCCGCCTGCGCGAGCATCACCGTGTTCCACTTGATGCCGGCAGGGAAACCGGCGCCTCCGCGGCCGCGCAGGCCGGATTCGCGGACTTCCGCGACGATGCCGGCGGCGCCACGCGTCAGCGCGGCCTCGAGGCCCTTGTAGCCGCCATGGGCCCGATAATCGTCGACGGAGACCGGATCGACCACGCCGCAGCGCTGGAAGGTCAGTCGATGCTGGCGGGCGAGATAGGGAATTTTCTCCGGACGACCGAGACGGAGGGGATGCGCGCCGCCCTCCACGAGGCCCGCATCGAGCAGGCTGTCGATGTCGGCGGGCGTCACCGGCCCGTAGGCAATGCGACCCTCCGTCGTCGCGACCTCGATCATCGGTTCGAGCCACAGCAGGCCGCGAGAGCCGGTGCGCACGATGGTGACGTCGAGGCCGCGGCGCTCGGCGCCGGCAAACAGCGCGCGGGCGACCCGGTTCGCGCCGAGGCCAAGGGCGACTGCGTCGCGCGGAACAGTGATCGTGATGCTCACGACTTCATCTCCGTCAGGGCGGCTTCGAGAGAATCGGCGGTGAGCCGCGCCAGCGGCTCGTCGTTCACAAGGGCGCCAGGGCCATTGGCACAGAGGCCGAGACAGTAGACGGGCTCCACGGTGACCTCACCGTCGGGAGTGGTTCCGTGCCAGTCGACTCCGAGGCGCGAGAGAATCTGCGCGTGCAGCGCGTCGGAGCCCATGGCTTGGCAGGCCTCGGCCCGGCAGAGCTTCACCTGATGGCGTCCCGCGGGTGCGCGACGGAAGTCGTGGTAGAATGTGATGCAGCCGTGGACTTCCGCACGCGAAAGATTCAGCGCATCGGCGATGAGCGGAACGGCGCCCTCGTCGACATAGCCGAAGGTCTCTTGGAGCGCGTGGAGAATGGGGAGTGTGGCGCCCTCGAGGTGGACGTGTTCGGCGATGATCCCGGCGGCGCGTGGCTCACTCCAGGGCTCGTTCGGCACCATTGTTCCTACCCGACTGAGATTGTTCTCATTCCAGGGTGGTATATCGCCAACCTCCGATCAATCGCGCTGATCGGTGGTGTGACAGTGGTTTTTTGTCAAGAGTACATGCTGCGACGCAAAAAAGCATGGTGACTACGTCGCGATTTGCCGCGAACCCAAATTTTTTTCAGAGCGCGTCGATCGTCTGCGCGATGCTGGCGGCCACGTTCCGTGCCTCGACGATGAGCCCGGCGCACAGCGGCGTCATCGGCTCACGCTCCGGGACCACGAGGCCGACCAGATGGCTCAGATCCGGCTCGACGATGGGTACAGCCCGGACGCGGTCGTTCAAACGGAAGGTGTCGGCGAGGACCGCCGGCATGATGCTCGCCCACTTCGCCGTACGTACGTGGGTGAGCAGCACGATCATCGAATTCGATTCGAGGAGCGGTGCGGATACGGTTCCCGCATTGAGCAACTGCCGATCGATGATCCGCCTGTTCTGCATGTCCGGCGTCAGAAGGCAGAGCGGGAGACTTGCGATCTCGTCCCAGGTGACCGCATCCCGCTCGCCGAACACGCCGTCGATCGCCGTCAACAGGCGGTACCGCTCCCGATAGAGCGGCACGGCGGTCAGCCGACCGAGGGGCTCGTTCTCCAGGTAGGTGATGCCGGCGTCGATCTCGAGGTCGGTGATGAGCCGCCCGATTTCGCCCGAAGTGGTGGATTGGACGGAGAAACGCACGTTGGGATGACGCGCCCGGAACGGCGTCGTCAGCGCCGCGACGATCGGAGTAGCCGTCGGAATCGCGGCGAGGCGAAGGGTACCGGATAGGCCGCGCCGCAGACTGGTGACCTCTTCCCGCATCGCACGGGCATCTCCGACAATGCGCCGCGCCCACTCGAGGACGCGTTCGCCCTCCGGCGTGAAGCCCTGGAAACGCGAGCCCCGTTGCACGAGAAGCACACCGAGGCGCTCCTCCAGCTGTTTCACGCCAGCGGACAACGTCTGCTGTGAGACGTTGCAGGCCTGTGCAGCCCGCCCGAAATGTCGCTCGCGAGCGAGAGCCAGGATGAATTCCAGTCGATCGATCACGAGCGGGCCTCCACCAGCGGAAATCCAATTGGATCGCGCTTTCGCTGGCATTATGAATTCCGACGGATGAATGGGCCCGCCTGCGACATTTCGATAGACGGTCAAATGCCTGAATCGAGGCTTCGAGCCCGTATCATGCGACGCTGTTGCGGTTGCGCACCTCACGGCCTTGTGGTCTGACACGCCAATCGGCGAGACGTGGGTTCAGCCCCGCGGATGGCCCACGATCCGCGAAATGCACTTGCGATTTAGAATAAACCCAGCAAGACGCGCGGCATCGGCGATCACAGTCACGGGGAGCCACGAGAGGCACATGCGGACGACGCAGGCGCAACACCGGTCATCATGGGGGCTTGCCGCGCTCGGCGCGTTCCTCGTTTCTTCGTCCTCGGCTCTCGCGGCCGGTATCGGTCAGCCCGTGCCGTGGCAGATGGACCGTCAGGTCGCCGTCACGGAAAACGCCCGGGACATCCATTCGTTCGAGCATGGCATGCACTGGCTGTCGTTCGGCATCTCGCTGTTCGTGCTCGGCCTGATCCTCTACTGCGTCTTCCGTTTCAGCGAGAAGGCGAACCCGACGCCCTCGAAGACCACCCACAACACCATGATCGAGGTCGCCTGGACCATCGTCCCGGTCCTGATCCTCGTAGCGGTTGCGATTCCGTCGTTCCGCCTCCTCCGGACGCAGCTCTCCGATCCGAAGGCCGACGTCCTCGTGAAGGTCATCGGTCATGCCTGGTACTGGTCCTACGAGTACCCGGCCGTCGAGAATGGCGGAGGCTTCACCTTCGACGCCAACCTCGACGAGGACAAGCAGCCGAAACTGCTCGGCACCGACAACGACATGGTCGTCCCAGTGAACAAGATCGTGAAGATCCAGGTCACCGCCGCAGACGTCATGCACTCCTGGGCGATGCCGTCCTTCGGCTTCAAGATCGATGCCGTGCCGGGCCGCCTGAACCAGTTCTGGTTCAAGGCCGAGCGCGAGGGCACCTATCATGGCCAGTGCTCCGAGCTCTGCGGCGCCCGTCACGCCTACATGCCGATCACGGTTCAGGTCGTGAGCGACGAGGCGTACGCCAAGTGGCTCGCCGAAGGTAAGACCAAATTCGCCCGCATCGACGACCCTTCGAAGTTCGCCGACGCCCGGTAAGGGCGCGCACCCCGGGACCGAGCCCTCGAGCGGCGCTCGGTCCCACCATCGAGATGATTACGAGAAACCTGGACTAAGGTCTGCATCCATGGCGAACGCCGCTGCACATACGGGGCACCACGACGCCCACGACCACCACATGCCGTCCTTCTTCTCCCGCTGGTTCCTGTCGACGAACCACAAGGACATCGGCACCCTCTACCTGCTGTTCGCCTTCTGCGCGGGCATCATGGGAGCGTTCCTCTCCTTCGGCATCCGCATGGAGATGGAAGAGCCCGGCCTCCAGTACTTCGCCAATCCCGGCACCTACAACGTGTTCGTCACCGGACACGGCCTCATCATGGTGTTCTTCATGGTGATGCCCGCCCTGATCGGCGGCTTCGGCAACTGGTTCGTGCCCCTCATGATCGGCGCGCCCGACATGGCGTTCCCGCGCATGAACAACATTTCGTTCTGGCTGACGGTCGCGGGCTTCTTCAGCCTCGTTTGCTCGCTGTTCGTCGAGGGCGCCCCCGGCTCCTCCGGCGCCGGCACCGGCTGGACCGTCTACCCGCCGCTGTCGAGTTCCGGCCACCCGGGCCCGGCCGTGGACTTCGCGATCTTCGCCCTCCACCTCTCCGGAGCGGGCTCGATCCTCGGTGCCATCAACTTCATCACCACCATCCTGAACATGCGCGCGCCGGGCATGACCCTGCACAAGATGCCGCTTTTCGCCTGGTCGATGCTGGTGACCGCGTTTCTTCTGCTCCTGTCGCTCCCGGTGCTCGCCGGCGCGATCACGATGCTGCTGACCGACCGCAACTTCGGCACGACCTTCTTCGATCCGGCCGGCGGCGGCGATCCGGTGCTCTACCAGCACCTGTTTTGGTTCTTCGGTCACCCCGAAGTTTACATCATGATCCTGCCGGCCTTCGGCATCGTCTCGCACATCATCTCGACCTTCTCGCGCAAGCCCGTCTTCGGCTACCTCGCCATGGCCTACGCCATGGTCGCGATCGGCGTCGTCGGCTTCGTCGTGTGGGCGCACCACATGTACACGGTCGGCCTGTCGCTGCAGACGCAATCCTACTTCGTCTTCGCCACGATGGTCATCGCGGTTCCCACCGGCGTGAAGATCTTCTCCTGGATCGCGACGATGTGGGGCGGCTCGATCCGCTTCACCGCCGCCATGCACTGGGCGGTCGGCTTCATCTTCCTTTTCACGGTCGGCGGCGTCACCGGCGTCGTGCTGGCGAACTCGGCGGTCGATAAGTACCTGCACGACACCTACTACGTCGTGGCGCACTTCCACTACGTCCTCTCGCTCGGTGCCGTGTTCATCATCTTCGCAGGTGTCTACTACTGGTTCCCGAAGATGACTGGGCACATCATCCCCGAGTGGGCCGGCAAGCTGCACTTCTGGCTCGCCTTCATCGGTGCGAACGTACTGTTCTTCCCGATGCACTTCCTCGGCCTTGCCGGCATGCCGCGCCGCTACGCGGATTATCCGGAAGCCTTCGCCGGCTGGCACAAGGTCTCCACCTGGGGCGGACATATCTTCGCCCTCGGCATGGTGGTGTTCTTCATCGGCGTCGTCCTGGCGTTCCGCTCCAGCAAGCGCGCCGCCGACAATCCGTGGGGCGAGGGTGCGACCACCCTGGAATGGACGCTGTCCTCTCCTCCGCCCTTCCACCAGTTCGAGACTCTTCCCCGGATCGTCGACGAACCGGGCCACCACTGAGGCCCATCACAGCTTCGAGGATTGCGAGGACCGCGCGAGCGGTCCTCGCTCTTTCCCGGAAGCCTCGGCCAAGCTCATGGGAGCGATGCCGCGGCTTCTCGCAAAGGGCGGCGCCACGCGGCGCGATCCGAAGCCCCATCGGACACGAAAACCGTATCAGGAACCCATGACGAGCCTGTCGAACAGCCTACCCGCTGGCGCCGAGCCGCAAGTTCTGTCGCCGGTCGGCGGCGAGGTGTCGGACTTCTTCGCCTTGCTGAAGCCACGCGTGATGGTGCTGGTCATCTTCACCGCCCTCGTCGGCATGCTGGTCTCCAACGTTCACATCCAGCCGGTGGTCGGTTCGATCTCACTGCTCATGATCGCCGTCGGCGCGGGTGCCTCGGGCTGCCTGAACATGTGGTGGGACGCCGACATCGACGCGGTGATGACCCGAACCGCGAAGCGTCCGATCCCGGACGGCCGCATCCGCCCGGACGAGGCGCTGGCCTTCGGCATCGTGTTGTCGGTGGGATCGGTCCTGGTGCTCGGCCTCGCCTCGAACTGGCTGGCCGCCGGACTCCTCGCCTTCACGATCGTGTTCTACGCCGTGGTCTATTCGATGTGGCTGAAGCGGGCCACGCCGCAGAACATCGTCATCGGCGGCGCGGCAGGCGCCCTCCCCCCGATGGTGGGCCAGGCCGCCGTCACCGGCACCATCGGCATCGAGTCGCTGGTCCTGTTCCTGATCATCTTCATCTGGACACCGCCGCACTTCTGGGCCCTCGCGCTCATCAAGTCCGCCGACTACGCCAAGGCCGGCATCCCGATGATGCCGAACGTGGCCGGGCCGGATTCAACCCGTCGCCAGATCATCGCCTACTCGATCATCCTGTTTCCCCTCGGCCTCGCACCCGTCGCCCTCGGTTTCGGAGGCTGGCTCTATGCGGTGACCGCACTCCTCGGCGGCCTCGGCATGCTGGCCTTCAGCGTCCACGTCTTTCGCAATCGCGAGGGCGAGCCCGAGCGCAAGGCCGCAATGGGCATGTTCGGGTTCTCGATCCTGCACCTCTTCCTGATGTTCGCGGCCCTGCTGGCGGAGCAGAGCCTCGGACTCTTCCGCGCGGTGAGCCTGTGAGCGATCGACCCGGCCTGCCCGGAAGCCCACGTCCGCTGACGCCCGAGGAGTCGCAGCGCCGCCGCAAGCGCTCGATTGCCATCGCAGCCGTCCTGTTCGCTCTCGTGACCATCTTCTACGTGCTGACGATCGCGAAGCTTGGGCCCCAGGTCCTCAACCGCCCGATCTGATCGCGCCGGACAACGGAGACGCTTCTGATGGCCGACCCCAGACACGCCCTGCGCGGACCCGGACGCCGGGCCGGCGTCACGGCCTTCGCCTGCGCAGGCCTCGCCTTCGGCATGATCGGCCTCGCCTTCGCGTCGGTGCCGCTCTACGACATGTTCTGCAAGGCGACCGGTTACGATGGTACGCCGCGCACCGGCCTCGCTCCGACGGCGGCGGCGATCGACGACAGCATGGTCGTCCATTTCGACACCAATGTCGCGTCGAGCCTGCCTTGGCGCTTCCAGGCCGAGTCGCCGAAGGTCGAGGCCCGCCTTGGCGAGACCAAGACCGTTTTCTTCCGCGTGAAGAACACCGGCGCCACACCTTCCACCGGCATCGCCACCTTCAACGTCCAACCGGGGCTGATGGGCAGTTTCTTCGTCAAGGTGCAGTGCTTCTGCTTCAACGAGCAGACCCTGCAGCCGGGCGAGACCATGGATTTCCCGGTGGTGTTCTACATCGACCCCGAGGTCCGCAAGGATTCGAACACGGCGCACCTGTCGGAGATGACGCTCTCCTACACCTACTTCGCCTCCAAGAACGGCCAGCCCACGGCCGCGCTTGCGACAACGGGCGGCACGGGGACGAAGTCGAATTTTTGATGGCGCAAGCGTGACAACAGCAGGTGACCCTGGATAAGGGTTGGCCACAACAATCCGGGGCAACCCGGTCGGGACGATGCATTCAGTGGCTCGAAGGCCGGTGACGGTCCGAAAGTCGGGGGTAGGAGAAGAGTTCAATGGCCGAGGCGCACGCCAAAAATCACGACTTCCACATTCTCGCCCCGAGTCCGTGGCCGCTGATCGGCGCCTTTTCAGGGTTCCTAATGGCGTTCGGCGCTGTGTTCTGGATGAAAAGCCTCCAGATCGGCACGCTCACTCCCGGTCCCTACATCTTCGGCGCCGGTCTCCTCGGCGTGCTCTACACCATGTTCGCCTGGTGGAAAGACGTCGTGCACGAGGCCAACACGGGCGACCACACCCGCGTCGTGCAGCTGCATCACCGCTACGGCATGATCATGTTCATCGCCTCCGAGGTGATGTTCTTCGTGGCCTGGTTCTGGGCCTACTTCGAGGCGGCGCTCTACACCGCCGATCCGATCCAGGCTTCGCGCGTCGATTTCACGGGCGGCACTTGGCCGCCGAAGGGCATCGAGGCGTTCGACCCCTGGCACCTGCCGCTCCTCAACACCCTGATCCTGCTCACCTCCGGCACGACGATCACCTGGGCGCACCACGCCCTTCTGCATGACGATCGCAAGGGCCTGAAGTACGGCCTCTGGCTGACGATCATCCTCGGCGCCCTGTTCTCGGCCTGCCAGGCCTACGAGTATGCCCACGCCCATTTCGGCTTCTCGGGCAGCATCTACTCGTCGACCTTCTTCATGGCGACCGGCTTCCACGGCTTCCACGTCATCATCGGCACGATCTTCCTCGCGATCTGCCTCTACCGCGCCTATCTGGGTCAGTTCACCACCCGCCAGCACCTCGGCTTCGAGTTCGCTGCGTGGTACTGGCACTTCGTCGACGTGGTGTGGCTGTTCCTGTTTGCGTCGATCTACGTCTGGGGCGCTGGAGCAGGCCACGCGGCCCACTGAGTCCGGCCTTCACCGCATGCCAGGATTGAAGGGGGCGGCGCGAGCCGCCCTTTTTCGTGGGCGCGCCTGAAGAGCGCGTGGGTCATTCCCATATGAAACCGAGCGGCGCGGCGCCGTACGAGGAGTTACCGATCTTGGACGCATCGCGGCCGAAGCCTTCCCCCGTCTCCGCTGGCCTTCGCGGCCGCTGTCCGCGCTGCGGCGAGGGCCATATGTTCGACGGCTTCCTCACCTTCCGGCCGTCCTGCGAGGTCTGTGGCCTCGATTATGGCAGCTTCAATTCCGGTGACGGACCCGCCTTCTTCGTGATGTCGATCGTCGGCATCATCGTGGTCGGGCTCGCCCTGTGGATTGAGATCACCTACGAGCCGCCGATCTGGGTCCACGCCCTCGTGGCTGGCACCCTTTCGATCGGGCTCAGCCTGCTGCTGGTGCGTCCCCTGAAGGGAGTCCTCGCGGCCCTTCAATTCACCAACAAGGCCGAGCAGGGACGCTTCCGGTAGCCATGGCTTCGACTCTTCGCCCCGGCGCCTGGCGCAGCATCCTGGCGCCCGGCCTTGTCTCTCTTGTCTGCCTCGCCATTCTTCTTGGGCTCGGAATCTGGCAGCTCGAGCGCAAGGGTGAGAAGGAGGCGCTGATCGCCCGCATCCTGGCACGCTCGAAGGTCGAGCCGCCGGGCACGCTCCCGGTGCCGCAGAACTGGGACCCTGTCCGGGACGAATTCCGCAGGGTCCGCGTCACCGGCAGCTTCCAGCATGAGAAAGAGACGCTGGTCCATGGCCTCGCCGCTGGGGAAGTGCCGGGGCGGGCACTCCAGGGCTCCTACCTCCTGACACCGTTCCAGATCCAGGATGGCGGCACCGTCCTCATCAACCGGGGCTTCGTGCCCACGGAGTTGAAGGCGCCTGCGAACCGCTTGGCCGGTCAGGTCGCGGGGATGACCACCGTCACCGGCATTCTGCGCGGCTCCGAGCCGCGCACGATCTTCGTGCCGGCGCCGGACCCCGTCCGCAACGAGTGGTTCAACCGCGACATCGCCGGTATCAGTGCCTCGCGCGGCATCGGCGCCCCCCTGCCCTACCTCGTCGAGGCCGATGGAACCCCTAATCCGGGGGGCTGGCCGAAGGGCGGGCAATTGCGCGTCGACCTGCCGAATAACCACCTGCAGTATGCTTTCACCTGGTTCGGCATCGCCGCCTGTCTTATCGGCGTCTTCGGCGTCTTCGCCTGGCGCCGCCTGCATGAGGATCCGGCCGCTGCGCCCTCGTGACGGGAACGGCTGAAAATTTGCTTCGCCCGGATCGTGGCCCAGTTAACTTTCGGACAGGTGGTCACGATACGGAGTGGGTCCCATGCGCGCCGTTCTCCTGCTCCTCGCCCTGCTGACGAGCCCGTCGGTCGCTCTGGCTGTCGACGCCGCCGCCCGAGACGCCGCGAGAGCCACGGTCGAGCGGCAGATCGACGCCTTCCAGCGAGACGACGCGGCGACTGCCTATGCCCAGGCCGCGCCTGCCATCCAGAGCATGTTCCCCTCGCCCGAGACCTTCATCGCGATGGTCCGGCAAGGCTACGCCGCCGTCTATCGTGCTCGGCGCTACAGCGTGGATCGCATCGAGGAAGCCGGCGACGACGGCCTCGCCCTCGGCGTCACCCTGCAGGACGCCGAGGGCACCGACTGGGCCGCCCTCTACAGCCTTGAGAAGCAGGCGGACGGGGCCTGGCGGATCACAGGATGCCGGCTGGTGAAGGCACCGGGCAGCAACGCCTAAGACTGCCCAAGCCTTTCGACACGCCCGCCGACATCGTGTAGACGGGGCGCCTTCCCGGAGGCCCCCTTGCTTCACGTTTCGACCCGCGGCGCCGCGGCGCCCCTCAGCTTTTCCGATGCCCTGCTCGCCGGCCTCGCCCGAGACGGCGGCCTCTACGTGCCCGAGACCTGGCCGCAGATCGCCGCGCCGACGATCGCCGGGCTTGCGGGCGTGCGCTACGCCGACGCCGCCAAGACCGTCCTGCGCCCTCTCATCGACGGGGAGATCGCCGACGCGGACCTCGATCGGATGATCGAAGAAGCCTACGCCACCTTCCGGCATCCGGCCGTTTGCCCGCTCACTCAGCTCGACGACAATCTGTTCCTGCTGGAGCTCTTTCACGGCCCGACGCTCGCGTTCAAGGACGTGGCCATGCAGCTGCTCGGGCGGCTGATGGATCACGTCCTGCGGGCGCGCGGCACGCGGGCCACCATCGTGGGCGCCACCTCCGGCGATACCGGCAGCGCGGCGGTCGAAGCCTTCCGCGGCCTCGATCAGGTCGACATCTTCATCCTGTTCCCGGAAGGGCGGGTCTCCGAGGTCCAGCGTCGTCAGATGACCTCCGTGGGCGCGCACAACGTCCACGCCATCGCCATCGACGGCAACTTCGACGATTGCCAGAACATCGTCAAAGCCCTGTTCCAGCACGCCGATTTCGCCGACGACGTCCGGCTCTCAGGCGTGAATTCGATCAATTGGGCCCGCGTCGCCGCCCAAGCGGTCTACTACTTCACCTCCGCGGTGGCGCTCGGTGCGCCGCACCGCCCGGTCTCGTTCGCGGTTCCAACGGGAAATTTCGGCGACATTCTCGCCGGCTGGGTCGCCAAGCGCATGGGCCTGGGCATCGAGCGTCTGATGATCGGGACCAACGCCAACGACATCCTGGCACGGACCCTGGAGCACGGCGCCTACGAGGTGCGCGGCGTGCAGCCGACCACCTCCCCTTCCATGGACATTCAGATCTCTTCGAACTTCGAGCGCCTGCTGTTCGAGGCCCTCGGCCGTGATTCTTCCAGCCTCGGGCGGCTCATGGCCGGCCTGAAGCAGTCGGGCGGCTTCCACCTCGATCCGACAGTCCTCGAGACCGTTCGGGCGGAGTTCGATGCAGCCGCCGTCTCCGAGCCGGAGGTGATGGCCGAGATTGCCCGGACCCACGCGGAGACCGGGCACGTCATCGATCCGCACAGCGCCATCGGCGTGCACGCGGCGCGCACGCTTCTGCGCCAGGATCCGCGCACACCGGTCGTGGCTCTCGCCACTGCACACGCGGCCAAGTTTCCCGACGCGGTCGCGAAGGCGATCGGCGGTCGGCGGCCGGAGTTACCGCCGCATCTCGCCGACCTGATGGACCGCAAGGAGACCTTCTCGCGCGTGGCCAACGATCAGGCTGCGGTCGAGACCTTCATCCGTGAGCGCGCCCGCATCAGCAAGGGAGCGTGACCGCTCATGAACCAGCATTTCGCCACGCATGGTGCCTCGCCCGATCTCAAGATCACCAAGCTCGACAACGGGGTCACCGTTGTCACCGAGGCGATGCCGGGCGTGGCGACGGCGACCCTGGGCGTCTGGGTCGGCGCCGGTTCGCGCCACGAGCGCGCCGATGAAGGCGGGCTCAGCCATCTCATCGAGCATATGGCCTTCAAAGGTACGAAGACCCGCTCCGCCCGCCGCATTGCCGAGGACATCGAGAATGTCGGTGGCGACATCAATGCAGCCACGAGCGCCGAGGGCACGAGCTACACCGCGCGTGTGCTGGGCGAAGATGCCGGCGTCGCCCTCGACGTCATCGGCGACATCCTCACCGGCTCTGTCTTCGATGCCGGCGAACTCGCTCGCGAGAAGAGCGTGATCCTGCAGGAACATGCGGCGATTGAGGATACCCCCGACGACGTCGTCTACGAGGCCTTCACCGAAGCAGCGTTCCCCGATCAGCCGATGGGACGGCCGATCATCGGCACGCCCGAGACCATCAACAGCTTCGACCGCAAAGCGATCGAGGCCTACATCGCACGGGAATACACCCCCGACCGCATCGTCCTCGCGGCTGCCGGCGCCATCGGGCACGACCGCATCGTCGAGTCGGCGGTGCGCTACTTCGGCGCCATGAAGCCGAGCCAGGCGCCCGAGACCGTGCCCGGGATCTACGGCGGTGGCGAGAAGCGGCTACCGAAGAAGCTGGAGCAGGCCAATGTCGTCCTCGGCCTGCCAGGGCTGTCGTTCCGCGACGACGATTATTACGCCCTGCACATTTTCGCGCAGGTGCTCGGCGGCGGCCTGACCTCGCGCCTGTGGCACGAAGTACGCGAGACCCGCGGCCTCGCCTACGAGATCCAGTCCTTCCACTGGGCGTTCTACGATTGCGGCCTGTTCGGCATCGGCGCCGGCACCTCGGGGGGCGACCTCGCGGAACTGATGGACGTGACGCTGGCGACCACCATCCGCGCTGCGGCGGACGCCGACACCATCGAGATCGCCCGTGCCAAGGCGCAGCTGAAGGTGGCCCTGCTCTCCGCTATGGAGACGCCCGGCGGCCGCATCGAGCGCAATGCCCGGCAGATCCTGGCCTGGGGACGGGTCATCCCGGCGAGCGAGGTCATCGCGAAAGTGGATGCGGTGACCGTGGACGACGTCCGTCTGGCCGGTCAGCGCCTCCTGAAGGGTGCCCCCACCCTGGCCGCTATCGGCCCCATCAAGAAGCTTCCTACCCTCGATCGCATCAAGGCGACGTTGAAGGCGGCCTGAGCTCGGCCGATGCGGCTTGTTTTGGCCGCAAAGGCGGGCGATCGAAATCGTTCGGCGTCACGGTTCAGAAGCGGTGAACGCCGTCGCGCAGGGCGGCCCGTCGCCTTGCTCGCTGCGGCCCTCACCGATACGACTGGATGCACAGCTGAGCCGTATCCCTTCGCCTGCCTCCGTCGATCATGCCTCGCCCGGCCGGAACACTCGCCCGTTGCGTAGAATCGCCCTCGTCCTCGCCGCCGTCGTCCCGGCCCTCGTCGCGGCGCTGCTCTCTGCGCTGATCGTCAGCGGTGCGGCGCATGCCGTCGAGGCCGTGCGCGTCACTCTCGATGCGTCCGCCATCGACCTCACGCCGATGATCGAGCGCTATCGCTCCGACGGCGACCTGATTCAGATTTCCACTGCCCCTGGCAAGGACGGCATCGTCCGCCGCATCGTCGTGAAGGCCCGCGAGACCGGAGCCCGGCCCGATTGGATGGTGTTCGCGCTCACGAACGATACCGATGAGCAGGTCGACCGTGTCCTCGTCGCTCCGCACTTCCGCCTCGTCGGCTCAGGCGTGATCTGGCCGGATCTCGGCGGCTCACGCATCGCGGCCATCACCGCAAGCCAGGGAATCCGGCCCGAGCGGGACGAAAATCCGGAAGCAGATCAGTTCGTCATCACGCTCGATCCCGGCGCGACGGTCACCTACGTGGCCGAGTTGCGCGGCCCCAACATCCCCCAGGTCTATCTCTGGGACCAGGAAGCCTACCGCAAGAAATCGACTGGCCTGACGCTCTACAAGGGCATCATCATCGGTATCGCCGGCCTGCTCGCCCTTTTCCTGACGATCATCTTCGTGGTTAAGGGGGCAATCATCTTCCCCGCCGCCGCATCCCTGGCCTGGGCCGTGCTGGCCTATGCCTCCATCGATTTCGGCTTCCTGCAACGCGTCTTTTCCATCACCGAAGTGGCCGAACGGGTCTATCGCGCTTCGACCGAAGCGGTCCTCGGCGCGACGCTGCTGGTCTTCCTGTTCGCCTATCTCAACCTCAGCCGCTGGCACGTTCGCTACAGCCACGTGGCGATCATCTGGCTGCTGTTCCTCGCCTGCCTCGTCGGCCTCGCGGTGTTCGACCCGCCGGTCGCCGCGGGCGTCGCCCGGATCTCGATCGCGGCGGTGGCCGGTGTCGGCCTGCTGCTGATCGTCTACCTCGCGGCCCATAACGGCTACGACCGGGCCATCCTGCTGGTTCCGACCTGGTGCTTGCTCCTCGTCTGGGTCGTGGCCGCGGGCTTCGCCATCACGGGGCAGATCGGTAGCGACCTCGTGCAGCCCGCCCTGATCGGCGGCCTCGTTCTCATCGTCATGCTGATCGGCTTCACGGTCATGCAGCACGCCTTCGCGGGCGGCGGGCTGACCCATGCCCTGGTCTCCGATACCGAGCGCCGCGCCCTCGCCCTCACCGGCGCCGGTGACGTGGTGTTCGATTGGGATGTGCCGGGCGACCGCGTTTTCGCCGGCCAGGAGATCGAGGGACAGCTCGGTCTGAAGCGCGGTGCCCTGGAAGGGCCGGCGGCGAATTGGCTCGCCCTCGTCCATCCCTTCGACGTCGAGCGCTACTCCGCGGCCCTGGATACGGTCATCGAGGAGCGCCGCGGCCGCATCGTCCACGACTTCCGTCTGCGTTCCACGGCCGGCCCGTACTACTGGTATCGCCTCAAGGCGAGGCCGGTGATCGGCTCGGACGGCGAGGTCATCCGCGTCGTCGGCACGATCAGCGACGTCACCGAGGTGAAGACGGCCGAGGAGCGCCTGCTCCACGACGCGGTCCATGACAGCCTCACCGGTCTGCCGAACCGCGAACTCTTCTACGATCGCCTCGACGCGGCACTGGCCTTCGCCAGCCAGGATCCGCGCCTGCGCCCGACGACGATCGTCCTCGATATCGATCGGTTCAAGGCGATCAACGACGCCATCGGCCTGTCGGCCGGCGATTCGATCCTGCTGACGCTCTCACGTCGCCTCGGACGCCTGCTCAGACCGCAGGATACCCTGGCTCGGGTCGCCGGAGACGAGTTCGCGCTGATCCTGTTGTCCGAGCGAGAGCCCGACCGCATCCTCGCCTTCGCGGAGATGATCCGCAAAGCGATCGCGACGCCCATCACCTATGCCGATCGCGAAATCTTCCTGACGGTCTCGATCGGTCTCGCCCTTCACGAGGGCGCCGCCAACCTGAAGCGCGAGGAGGTGTTCAAGAACGCGGAGATGGCCATGATCCAGGCCAAGCGCGGCGGTGGCGATCGTACGGAGGTCTTCCGCGCCACCATGCGCAACGAGCGCAGCGACCGGCTGATGCTGGAGGCCGACCTGCGCCGGGCCCTCGATCGGAACGAGATGAAGGTCCTGTTCCAGCCGATCGTTCGCCTGGAAGACCGCACGGTCGCGGGCTTCGAGACGCTCCTGCGCTGGGATCATCCCAAGCTCGGCCGCATCGGACCCTCCACCTTCCTGCCGATCGCGGAAGAGAGCGGCTTCATCGTCAACCTCGGCATCTTCGCCCTCGAGCGCACGGCCTTGGAACTGGCAGCCTGGCAGCGTTCCCTCGACGTGGACCCGCCGATCTTCGCCTCCGTCAACGTTTCCTCGCGCCAGCTTCTGCGCCACGATCTGCTGCACGACGTGAAGACGATCCTTGCCCGCTCCGGCGTGATCCCCGGCTCGCTGAAGCTGGAGATGACCGAAAGCCTGGTCATGGAGAATCCCGAATACGCGGCGCAGATGCTCCACCGCATCCACGACCTCGGCGCGGGCCTGTCCCTCGACGATTTCGGCACCGGCTACTCGGCGCTGTCCTATCTGCAGCGCTTCCCCTTCGACACGATCAAGATCGATCAGTCATTCGTACGTCAGATCGCGACGGGGCAGACGGCGATCCTCCGCTCTATCGTGAAGATGGCTCAGGAACTTGGATTGTCGATCGTCGCCGAAGGCGCCGAGTCGGAAGTCGACACCCAGATCCTGTTCGAGCTGGGCTGCGACTATGCTCAAGGATTTGCCTTCGGAGAACCGATGTCGATGCTCCAGGCCAGGCAGTTGCTCGGTGCGGCGCCGGAAGCCGCGTGAGAGAGCTCGACCGGATGCTCGCATCGTGCGGCATTCGCTTAAACCTCCCTTAACCATGATCCCCCATTCTCAGCCTCGAGTTGATGTGCGGGCGGCAGGGCGCGATGCGCTGGCCGAGGGAGATGGCGTCATGGCGCAGGCAGCGTTGCGGATCGTGGATGACGAGATCGACACCGGCCTCGTCCGGCGTTTGATGGCGCGCCCGCTCCGCACAGCTCCCGAACCCGCGCCGATCGTTCCGGACGCTCCGGTTCGCCCGGTGCCCGCGACCGAAGCGATGCCGGCATCTGCGTCAGGCGAGGTGTCCCGGCTGAAGGCCGAGGTCATGGTGATGAAGGCCGTCCTCGGGGCCGAGCGGCGTGAGTCGGAGCGTCTCCGGGCCTGCATCAGCCGCATCGACGGCGCCGAGGCGCTGTCTCCGGAAGCCCAGGCGGTTCGCGATCGCTGGGCGGCTCTCGTCGACCATTTGCTCAACGAACCGCGCTGAGACGTGAGGGTCGTCGCCCGACCCCGCCGAACGCCGCCCGTCCCTTTCCCCACCACTGAAGGACGACCATGAGCGCCCGCTGCTCGCTCGTCGTCAACGGCAAGTCCGTGCGCGTCTCCACCGGGGATACCCCGATGGAGGCCGCCCTCGCCGATGGGATGATCGCTCCCCTGCCCGGCCCTGGAAGCCAGGGTTCCGGCCCTGCGCCACGCCGGGCACAGAGCCGTGCTCACCGCGGTGAGTCCATCAAGCTCTCGCTGCCCCGGGCGGCGGCCATCGAGCCGCCTTCGCGCCTCGTGCTGCCGAGCCGTCCGACCGCCGTCCAGAAACGGAGCGGTTCGGTCACCGAGATCATCGCACTCGGGCCGCACACCTTCCAGGTCGTGGTCACGATCACCCGCCGCCTCGCCCTGGAGCCGGGCCACGGCGTCGACGTGACTTTCGAGAACTTTGCGCCCGTCACCTTGAGCCCGACCCTCCGTGTCGATGGATCTGCCGAACTCAACGAACTGGTCTTTCATATCCGTCAGGACCGCGAAGGCTTCGGTCTCGGCCATGAACTGGTCGAGGCCCTGGAACTCGACCATCCGGTGAAAGTGAAAGGCCCCGTCGGACGCGGCTTCTATCGAGCCGGTGGGGGACGTCTCGTGCTGGTCGCTTCCGAGACGGGCTTTGCCCCGATCTGGTCGATCGCGCATGCGGCGCGGTACATCGAGCCCGCTCGCGAGATCATGCTCATCGTCGGCGCGCGCAATCCCCTAGACCTCTACATGCGCCCTGCCCTCGACTGGCTGCGCGCGACCGGCGTCACCCGGATCGTCACGGTCTCGGACCGGACCCGCCAGCGTCCACCGGAGGTTCGTCCTGGCCCGCTGACCGCTCACCTGCCTTGCCTGCGTAGCACCGATGTGGTCCACGTCGCCGGCGATGCCTCGACGGTGGGCGCCGTCGAGGTCCTCGCAGCCACGACCGGCGCCCGCTGCCATCCCATTCTGATCGACGCAGGCATCTGAAACCTCCCGCCGCCCAGGGCAGGTGTCAGAATGAAACGAGGCGCATCCCGGCCGACGGGATGCGCCTCGTTTCGTTTGGGGGTTGCCGGCCTTGGGAGCCCGGTCCTCATGGCGGGAACCGGGCGATCCTGATCAGCCGAGACGGACGCGCCAGATCTCCTCGGCATACTCGCGCATGGAGCGGTCGGAGGAGAACCACGCCATCCGTGCGGTGTTGAGGATTGCTGTCCGCCACCAGGCCTTTGAATCGTTCCAGGCCTGATCCACGGAACGCTGCACTCGCCAGTAATCGTCGAAATCGACGGTCAGGAGATAGCGGTCGTTGTGGCGCAGATCGTCGACGATCGGCTGGAACCGATCGGGCTGCTCGGGCGAAAAACCACCGACTGCGATGAAGTCGAGGGCGGCCTTCAGGCGCAGCGAGGCCGCGATCGCCGCCTCGGCGTAGTTCGGCTCGGCCATCCGGGCCTGCACCCCGGCCGCATCCAGGCCGAAGATGAAGATGTTGTCGGCGCCGACGTGATCCCGGATCTCGATGTTCGCACCATCGAGGGTGCCGATCGTCAGCGCGCCGTTGAGGGCGAGCTTCATGTTGCCGGTACCCGAGGCTTCCATCCCGGCGGTCGAGATCTGCTCGGAGAGGTCGGCGGCCGGGATGATCGCCTCGGCCAGGCTGACCGAGTAGTTCGGCAGGAAGACCACCTTCAGCCGACCGGCCACGTCGGGATCGGAATTCACGACCTTGGCGACGTCGCAGGCGAGCTTGATGATGAGCTTGGCCTGGATATAGCTCGGCGCCGCCTTGCCGCCGAAGATCTTCACCCGGGGCGTCCAATTGGCTTTCGGATCGGCCTTGATCGCCTGATAGAGGGCGACGGTTTCGATCACGTTCAGCAGCTGGCGCTTGTACTCGTGGATGCGCTTGATCTGCACGTCGAAGAGAGCCGACGGATCGATGCTGATCCCGGTGCGGTCCGCGACGACCTGGGCCAGGGCGACCTTCCGGGCGCGCCGCATGGCGGCATAGCGGGACTGGAAGTTCGAATCCGAGGCGACCTCGGCCAGCCCAGTGAGCAGTTCGGGCGTGTCGAGCACTTCCGGCCCGACGGCCTCGATGGCGAGGGCCGTGAGCTCGGGATTGGCGTTGTGGAGCCACCGCCGAAAGGTGATCCCATTGGTCTTGTTGACGATCTTGTCGGTGTCGAGGGCGTGCAGATCCTTGAACACGGTTGAGCGCATCAGGTCGGTGTGCAGGGCGGAGACACCGTTCACCCGTCGAGCACCGAGGAAGGCGAGGTGGCCCATGCGAACCCGCTTTCCATGGGTCTCGTCGATGAGCGAGACGGCGGCGAGCTTCTCAGCGGAGCCACGGCCCTGCTTGCCCTGCTCCTCCAAGTGCATCCAGTTGATCAGGTAGATGATCTGCATGTGGCGCGGCAGCACCCGTTCCATCAGCTCGACCGGCCACGTCTCCAATGCCTCGGGCAGGAGCGTGTGGTTGGTGTAGCCGAGCGTGTGGGTGGTGACGTGCCAGGCATCCTCCCAGTTGAAGCCGTGATCCTCAAGGAGGAGCCGCATCAACTCCGGCACCGCGATGGCGGGGTGCGTATCGTTCAATTGAATCGCTGCGTGGTCGGGCAGGGAGCGGAGGTCTCCACGCTCCGCCACGTGACGGCGCACGAGATCCTGGAGCGACGCCGAGGTGAAGAAGTATTCCTGCCGCAGGCGTAGTTCCTGACCTTCCGTCGACGAATCGCTCGGATAGAGCACCCGCGAGATCGCCTCGGCGCGCGCCCGGCTTGCTACCGCACCGACATGGTCGCCGCCGTTGAAGCGGGCGAGTTCGATCGGGGCCTCGGCCTCGGCCTTCCAGAAACGCAGCGTGTTCACGTGGCGTCCGCGCCAGCCGACCACGGGTACGTCGTGGGCCACGGCCCGCACCGTCTCGGCCGGGTGCCAGTGCCGGCGAATCACGCCCTCGGAGATCGACGACATGGTGACGTGACCGCCGAAGCCGATGGTGTAGGTCGCCTCGGGCCGTACGAATTCCCAGGGGTTTCCCTCGGCGAGCCAGGTCTCCGGGGCCTCCTTCTGCCAGCCATCCTCCAGGGACTGCCGAAACAGGCCATGGTCGTAGCGGATGCCGTAGCCGATCGCCGGGATCGACAGGCTCGCCATACTCTCCATGAAGCAGGCGGCGAGACGGCCGAGTCCCCCATTGCCCAGCGCGGCGTCCGGCTCGGCCGCTTCCACGTCGCCCAGTTCGACGCCGAGTTCGCGCAGGGCCGCACGGGTGGTCTCGACGAGGCCGAGATTGTTCATGGCGTCCGAGAGGAGACGCCCGATCAGGAATTCGAGGGAGAGGTAGTAGACGCGCTTGTTCGGGATCGACGCGTCACCGTCGAGGCAGGAATCGACGATCCGGTCGCGCAGGGCGAGCGCCGTCGCGGCGAACCAATCGCGCTCGCGGGCGGTCCGGGGCGTCTTGCCGATGGCGTAGGCGAGCTTCGCGAGGATGGCCTCGCGCAGGTCGGCCACCGCGTCGCCGGATGGCCTCGCCAACGGCCGGGTCCGTTCCTGCGTGAGGGGCGCGCCCATCCGCCCCGTCACGTCCGGGCCGGCCATAGACGCGGTGATGTCGGCATTGTCTCGTCCGATGAGTTTGTCGTTCAGCACGTCTCAAGTCCCCCTTCTCGGCCGTGAAACTCGGTAGTCGTGTCCGGAATGACAACCCCCGGGTGGTCGTTCCCGTCGCTACACACGTTCCGCGCACGGCCTCGTCCCCGTCGTCGCGTGTCACGATCCGGCGCTGCTCCGCGATCGCGAGATCTCCATGGCTTGGCGTCCGATCCTGGCGCCGGGGCGGCTACTCCGCACTTCACCAATCCTGAGGAATCTCTACTTCTTCAGAGTGCCGTACCTTGCTTGCCTGAGCATGCCCTCACTGAAGTGAATATCTTTGCCGCTAGACCTGCGTCCAAGATTTGAACCGGTCCTGCACTGCCCGACAGTCTCAGCCAAACCGCGCGGGAATGAGACCACACCACGTTCGAATATTGTCTGAACGACATCGTCCGGCGATGGGTCGCGAAACGTGTCAGCAGCCGCTAGGGTCCGCCCGGGACGCAACCGGGACGCGTCGCCGGAGGGATGGCATGGCGGACACGGTCTGGTGGAAGCGCGGCACGGTCTATCAGGTGTACCCGCGCTCGTTCCAGGACAGCGACGGCGATGGGATCGGGGATCTGCGTGGGATCACCCGCCGGCTCGACTACCTCGCCTGGCTCGGCGTCGATGCTGTCTGGATCTCGCCATTCTATCCCTCGCCGATGGCGGATTTCGGCTACGACGTCGCCGATTACTGTGGCGTCGATCCCCTGTTCGGGACGCTGGCTGATTTCGATGCGCTCATCGCCGAGGCACATTTTCGCCGGCTCAAGGTGATCCTCGACTTCGTTCCGAACCACACCTCGATCGCTCATCCCTGGTTCGTGGAGAGCCGGGCGTCGCTCACGAGCCCGAAGCGCGATTGGTACATCTGGCGTGATCCGGCCCCCGACGGTGGCCCACCCAACAATTGGATCAGCAATTTCGGCGGCCCCGCCTGGACCCGCGACGAGGCCACGGGACAATATTACTATCACGCCTTCCTCCGCGAGCAGCCGGATCTGAACTGGCGCAACCCGGATGTGCGGGCCGCGATGCACGATGCGCTTCGCTTCTGGCTCGACCGCGGCGTCGATGGCTTCCGCGTCGACGTGATCTGGCATCTGATGAAGGATGAGGGATTCCGCGACAACCCAGAGAATCCGGGTTTCGGGCCTGGACAGGCGGAGATCAACCGCTTCGCCCAGGTCTATTCGGCCGACCGGCCGGAGGTGTTCGACGTCATCGCGGAGATGCGGGCGGTGCTGGCGCCTTACGGCGAGCGCGTGCTCATCGGCGAGATCTATCTCCCCGTCGAACGTCTGGTGGCATATTACGGCACTGACCTCGCAGGCGTCGACCTGCCCTTTAACTTCCAACTCATCCAGACTCCATGGAACGCCCGCTCGGTGGCCGATCTCGTGGTGGCCTACGAGGAGGCCTTGCCCCCGGGCGGATGGCCCAACTGGGTCATCGGCAATCACGATCAGCCAAGGATCGCCGCGCGGGTCGGCGCCGAACAGGCCGCCATCGCGGCGATGCTTCTCCTCACCCTGCGCGGCACGCCGACACTCTACTACGGCGATGAACTCGGGCTCGCCCAGGTGAACATTCCGCCGGAGCGCGTGCAAGACCCTTGGGAGCGTAACGAGCCAGGCCACGGGCGCGATCCGGAACGCACGCCGATGCAGTGGGACGATTCTCCGAATGCGGGCTTCAGCACGGGTGAACCCTGGCTTCCTCAGACCACGGACGCTGGCATTCGCAACGTCGAATCTCAGCGCGACGACGCACGGTCGTTGCTCACCCTGTATCGTCGCCTGCTGCGCCTGCGCCGGGATCACACCGCGCTCGCAACTGGGACGTTCAGAATCCTGCCCACCACTACGGTTTTCGTCTTTGCCTACGAACGTGAGGACAGTGCCGGAAAGCTCCGCATTCTGCTGAACTTCAGTGCATCGCAGCAGGAGGTCATGATCACCGGTCCAGGCGAAAACCGCTGGTCCATTCTGCTCTCGACGCATGCGGTTCGCATCGGCGGAATGCTCGAGGCCACGATCACACTGGATGCGAACGAGGGCGTGATCCTCATCCAAGCGGCTTAGAGGGCGAGCTTCCAACGGTGCCGACGTGTGGAAAGCGGGCACTTTTGTCCCGCTTCGAGAAAGTTCCTGAACGTGGCTTGAATTGTGCAACGCAACGGAACAAAAGCCGTCTCGCTGTGTTCACGAGGTCGACGTCGATGCTGGGCTCTCGCTCTCCGTTCCCGCCCCTCGCTCGACCCGGGAACGTATTCATGAGCCTGTCGGATCAGCCCGATCACTTCGACCTCCACCACAGCACCCGATCCCGTCAACAGCTTCAACCCCGCATCCTCTTCGCCACCCCCGAGATGGCCGACTTCGTGAAAACGGGCGGCCTCGGCGAAGTGGCCGGTTCGCTTCCCCGAGCCCTGCGCCGGCACTACGACGTCCGTGTCCTCATTCCGGGTTATCGGCAGGTCGTCGAGCAATTCGACCACATCACGGTCGTCGCACAACTGCCCGGACAGGCCGGCATCCCCCCCTGCGACCTCGGCCTCGTGGAGACCGGCGACGGGCTCAAAGTCTACGTCATCCTCAACGCCGATCTCTACCAGCGCGACGGCACGCCCTACGGCAATGCCCAGGGCGATTTCGGTGACAACGATATCCGCTTTGCCCGCCTGAGCCTCGCCGCCGCAGAGCTCGCACGTGGCATCGACCCGGCCTGGGCGGCGGACCTCCTGCACCTCAACGACTGGCAGGCTGCCCTCGCCCCCGCCTACCTCGCCTGGAGCGGGCTACGGGTGCCGAGCATCCTCACTGTCCACAACCTCGCCTATCAGGGCGTCTTCCCACGTGAGTCCCTCGGGCGCCTCGGCGTTCCGGAGGACGCGTTCCAGATGGACGGGGTCGAGTTCTACGGCCAGCTCTCCTTCCTCAAGGCCGGGCTCTACTACGCCTCGCACGTGACCACGGTGAGCGAGACCTACGCCCGGGAAATCATCACGCCGGAATCCGGCTGCGGCCTCGACGGGCTGCTGCGCACGCGTGCGGCGCAGGGGCGCCTTGCCGGCATCCTCAACGGCATCGATGAGAGTTGGGATCCGCGCACCGATGCGCACCTGGCCGCTCGCTTCGAGATCGACGACTGGAAGGGCAAGCGGGCCAATGCCGAGACCGTCCGGCGGCAGTTCGGCTTGGCGGTTTCGCGCGGTCCGCTCTTCGCCGTCGTGTCCCGCCTCGTCCACCAGAAGGGCATCGATCTCAGCATCGGCGCGGCCGAGTCCATCGTGGCCGAGGGGGGCCAATTGGTTGTGATCGGCCAGGGCGAGGGCCGCTTCGAGGGCGCGCTGCGGGACCTTGCCCGGCGTCATCCCGCCTCGGTCGGCGTCCATGTCGGTTTCGAGGAGCGCGATGCCCGCCGGATGTTCGCCGGCAGCGACTTTCTTCTGATGCCGTCGCGCTTCGAGCCCTGTGGCCTCGCTCAAATGTACGCTCAGCGCTTCGGCTCGCTGCCGATCGTCCACCGTACCGGCGGTCTCGCCGACACGGTCGAGGATGGCGTCACCGGCTTCACCTTCGGCGAAGCGTCGGCGCGGGGCTTCTCCGGCGCCATTCGCCGGGCCTTCGAGGCCTTCGCGCAGAAGAAGCGCCTGAACGCCATGCGCCGCCACGCCATGTCGCGCTCGTTCGGTTGGGACCAAGCTGCCACCAACTACGCCTCGCTCTATGCCAGGGCTTTCGGCAATACCGCCGGCCTGCGCCTGCGCGCGGCCTGACTTCAGGGATCTCAAACGGCCGAAACGAAGAAAGCCGGCGGGGCGACCCGCCGGCTTTCTTCGTCTTGAGGCCGCCCTCCTTCTCACAGGAGGGCCTGCAGGAAAGAAAACCTTTCGGAAAAGCTCAGCCCTCGCGAACGAAGATCGTCGTGGCCAGGGGCGGGATCGTCAGCGACACCGAGTAAGGCTGGCCATGGCTCGCGACGGCTTCAGCCTGGACGCCGCCCATGTTGCCGACATTGGAGCCGCCGTAACGCCCCGCATCCGAATTGATCGCTTCCCGGTAGAACCCGGCCGCCGGAACGCCGATGCGGTAGCCCTCGCGGGGCACCGGCGTAAAATTCGAGACCACGATCGCGATCTCGTCCGGCTCGCGACCCTTGCGGGCCCAGGCGATAACGCTGTTGTCCTGATCGTCGGCGACGAGCCACTGGAAGCCACCGGCCTCGGTGTCACGACTGTGGAGGGCCGGAGTCGATGCGTAGAGATGATTGAGGTCGCGAATCAGATCCTTGACGCCCTGGTGCATGCCGTCTTCCAGCAAGTGCCAATCGAGGCTCTGGTCGTGGTTCCACTCTTTTTCCTGGCCGAACTCGCAACCCATGAAGAGGAGCTTCTTGCCCGGATGGCCCCACATGAACCCGTAATAGGCCCGAAGGTTCGCGAACTTCTGCCAGCGGTCGCCCGGCATCTTGCCGAGCAGCGACCCCTTCCCGTGCACCACCTCATCGTGGGACAGTGGCAGGATGAAGTTTTCGGAGAAGGCGTAGAGAAGGCCAAACGTCAGGTCGTGGTGGTGGTAGCGCCGATGGATCGACTCCTTCGAAACGAAGTTCAGGGTGTCGTGCATCCACCCCATGTTCCATTTGAAGCCGAAACCGAGGCCACCGGTGTAGGTCGGATGCGAGACGCCCGGCCAGGAAGTCGACTCTTCCGCCACCGTCAGGGTGCCGGGCGCGTGCGCGTAGGTCGCCTCGTTGGTCTTGCGCAGGAATTCGATGGCGTCGAGGTTCTCGTTGCCGCCGTAGCGGTTCGGGATCCACTCACCCTGCCGGCGCGAATAGTCGAGGTAGAGCATCGACGCGACCGCATCCACGCGCAAGCCGTCGAGGTGGTAATGCTCGAGCCAGAAGCGCGCATTGGCCGCCAGGAAGCTGGACACTTCGGTGCGGCCGAAATTGTAGATGTAGGTGCCCCAATCCTGGTGAAACCCCTGACGTGGATCCGCGTGCTCGTAGAGGTGCGTGCCGTCGAACTGGCCTAGGCCGTGCGCGTCGAGGGGGAAGTGGCCCGGCACCCAGTCCAGCATGACGCCGATCCCGGCGGCATGCGCGGCATCCACGAAGGCCGCGAAGTCGTCCGGCGTGCCGAAGCGGCTGGTCGGCGCGAAGAGCGAGACCGGCTGGTAACCCCACGACCCGTCGAAGGGGAACTCCGTGATCGGCAGCATCTCGATATGGGTGAAGCCCATCTCCTTGACGTAGGGGATCAGGCGCTCGCCCAGTTCCCGGTAGGTCAGGTAGCGGTTCCCCTCCTCGGCGACGCGCGCCCAGGAACCCAGATGCACCTCGTAGATCGAGATCGGGATGTGGCGCGGGTCCTTCGCGCCCCGCGTCGCCATCCACTTCTCGTCGTGCCATTCTGGGTCGTTCGTGCCCTGAAGCACCGACGCGGTTTCCGGCGGCTTCTGAGCCGCGAAGGCGACCGGATCCGCCTTGAGGGGCAGGAGCGATCCGTCGGCGCCGCGGATCTCGTACTTGTAATGCGCGCCTGCCTTCAGGCCGGGAATGAACAGTTCCCAGATCCCGCCATTCTGCCAGAGCCGCATGGGATGGCGGCGACCATCCCATTTGTTGAAGTCGCCGACGACGCTGACCCGGCGGGCATTGGGTGCCCAGACCGCGAAGCGGAAGCCGTCGATGCCGTCGACCGGACGGTGCTGCGCGCCGAGGATGCGATAGGTGACGTTGCTGCCGACCTCGCGCAGGTTGTCGATGTCCTCCTGGCGGAGCGAAGAGCCGAAGCTGTAGGGATCGTGGCGCGAGCGCTCGACGCCGTCCCAAGTCTCGACGGACAACTCATAGAGCGGGCGCCCGTCGCTCGGCACGCGCGCGATGAAGAAGCCGTCTGGATGCCGGCGTTCGAAGGGAACGCGCTGGCCGCCCACGAGCAGGCTCGCGGACTTGGCCTCAGGTAGGACGGCGCGGACCTCCCATTGCCCCGGGCCGACCTGATGCGGACCCAGGACGGAGAAAGGGTCTCCGTGGTTCGCCGCCATGATGGCGGCGATCGCATCCGGGTGGAGGGAACCGGTCTCTGGCACCGCCGCCTGAGGCGCCCGGGTGGCAACGGGCGCAACGTCCGCCGATCTGGAGGTGCCGGATGCCGGGCCGGTCCTGCTCGCGAACGTCTCGTCGATGCCCATCATTCAAACGCCTCTCTTGATTTCATCCAGAATGTTGAGAACCCCACGGGCGGGGATTTCGATCCAGTCGGGACGATTGTTGGCTTCGTAATCGACTTCGTAGAGCGCCTTCGTCAGGAGCGAGAGCTTGAGGAGGCGGCTCTCCGTCTGGGGGTCGGTCACGGCGGCCCGGCTCACGGAGACGGCCTCGCGGTAACCGTCGAGGAAGGCCGCATCGATCATGCCGCGCCAGGCGATCGAGGCCCGGCGGGCACGCTCCTCGGAATCCGAGAAGCGTGCCGCGATCCCGCGGGTCACGGTCTCGGCGCCGTAGGCGAAGGAGCGCAGCATCCCTGCCACGTCGCGCAACGGCGTCGACTTGATCCTGCGCTCATCGGCCGGCCGCGAGGGCTCGCCCTCGAAGTCGACGATGACGAGATCATCCTCGGCCGCGAGCACCTGCCCGAGATGATAATCCCCGTGGATGCGGGTCTTCATCGCCCCGACGGGTGCCCTGGCCGTCAGCGTCTCGATGGCGGTCTCGACCTCGTGGCGGCGGCCGGCCAACTCGGTGCTCGCCGCGTTGGAGGCACGGCCCGCGAGGCCATCCAGGCCGCGGAACGCCCGCTCGGCCTGACGACGGGTATCGTCGCCGAGGGCATAGAGGTCGGCGTGGTCGAACGGCTCGGCCGCAAAGGCCGGGTCGTCTGTCTCCACCGCGAAGGCATTGTGCATCTCGGCCGTGCGGCGTCCGAGCAGGATCGCCCAGCGCAGATGGGTCTCGAAAGCCTCGGCCGGGGACGGCGCCTCGCTCTCGGGCGCCAGCACCACCGTGTCGAAGTCACGACGCAGACCTTCGAGCATGAGCGTCCAGGCATCACCCTGGTTCGGCACGAAGGCCTGCAGCACAGCGAGCGCGGTGCGGGTACCCTTGGCGTCGACGTGTTCGAGGACGCCGAGGAGGGCCGGCGTGTTGCTGAAATGCGCCGTCTCGGTGAGGAAGCGCCCAACCTCGATCTCCGGATGGACCCCGGTCTGAAGGCGGCGCAGGAGCTTGAGCATCATCTTCGAGCCAATGGCGATCGATGTGTTGCTCTGCTCGGCGTTCAGCGAGCGGACCTCGCTGGCCTCGAACGTGATCTCGCGGTCGAAGGCGGAGGTAGTGGAGAAGACGAGGCGCCCGGTCTCGGTGGCGATTTCGCGGCCCTCGCGCATGCCCTCGATCATCGAGACCGCGAAGTTCGGCGAAGCGGCGGCGCCAAGGAGCAGGCCGGTGCGCGGACCGCGGCGGACGCGGGCGACGGCGTGCTGGAGCATCGCCTCGTCCTCGCGTCCCTCGTCGACGGCGACCGGGACGAAGTAATCCTGGCGCTCGCCCGTGGAGAGGTGGACCGCGACGCGGGGCAGGAGGAACTTCGCCTCGCCGGTGCCATCCTTGAGAGCCGCGCTGTCGGTGACCTGCACCGATTTGATGCGCGAGCCCTTGGCGGCGAACCAGCGGCGGGTCGCGATGAACCGGGGCGCCACCGTACGCTCGAAGGCAATGCGCTCGCGCCCCGCCATCAGGGTCTCGATCCCACCGGTGAGCACCAGCGTGAAAAGCTCCGGCAGTTCCGGCTGCGGGCCGATGCTGCCGGTGTTCGCGGCGCTCAGCGAGAACCAGTAGAAGCCGTAGGACGGCAGCGTGAGCAAGTACGGCAGTTCGCCGATGGCCGGGAACTCCGAACCGCCGGTGAGCTCGATCGGCACCGCGCTGCGCAACTCCGACAGGTCGAGTTGCACCGCCTGCGGAGCGCGCGACAAGTTGGCGACGCAGAGGACCCGCTCGCCCTCGAACTCGCGAATCCAGGCCAGCACCTTGCGGTTCGACGGATACAGGAACTGCATGCCGCCGCGACCCAGCGCGACCGAGTTGTTGCGGATCGCGATCATCCGGCGCGTCCAGTTCAGAAGGCTGGTCTGAGACTGGGTCTGCGCTTCGACGTTGATCGCATCGAAGCCGTAGATCGGGTCCTGCACCGAGGGCAGGAACAGCTTCTGCGGGTTGGCCCGGGAAAAGCCGCCGTTGCGGTCGGGCGACCACTGCATCGGCGTGCGCACGCCGTCGCGATCACCGAGATAGATGTTGTCGCCCATGCCGATCTCGTCGCCGTAGTACAGCACCGGCGTGCCGGGCATCGACAGGACGAGGGACTTCATGAGTTCGATCTTGCGCCGGTCGTTCTCCAGCAGGGGCGCGAGGCGGCGGCGGATGCCGAGGTTGATGCGGGCGCGGCGCTCGGCGGCGTAGAACGACCACAGGTAGTCGCGCTCTTCGGCCGTCACCATCTCGAGCGTCAGCTCGTCGTGGTTGCGCAGGAAGATCGCCCACTGACAGCCCTCGGGGATCTCCGGGGTCTGGCGCATGATGTCGGTGATCGGGTGCCGGTCCTCCCGGGCGATCGCCATGTACATGCGCGGCATCAGCGGGAAGTGGAATGCCATGTGGCACTCGTCGCCGTCGCCGAAATACTGCGCGGTCTCCTCGGGCCACTGGTTGGCTTCCGCCAGCAGCATCCGGTCGGGATAGCTCGCGTCGAGGGCCGCGCGGATCGCCTTGATGACCGTGTGGGTCTCAGGAAGGTTCTCGCAGTTCGTCCCGTCGCGCTCGATCAGGTAGGGAATCGCGTCGAGGCGCAGGCCGTCGACACCCATGTCGAGCCAGTAGCGCATCACTTCGATCACGGCCTCGAGCACGGCCGGATTGTCGAAGTTCAGGTCCGGCTGGTGGCTGTAGAACCGGTGCCAGAAATACTGCTTGGCGACCGGGTCCCAGGTCCAGTTCGAGACCTCGGTGTCGAGGAAGATGATGCGCGTGTCCGAGTACGGCGTGTCGGTGTCCGACCAGACGTAGAAGTCACGCTCCGGCGAACCGGCCGGGGCCTCGCGGGCCCGCTGGAACCAGGGATGCTGGTCCGAGGTGTGATTGATGACGAGCTCGGTGATGACGCGCAGGCCACGCTCGTGCGCCGCGTCCACGAACTTCCGGAACTCCTCCATCGTACCGTAGGACGGATTGACGTCGCGATAGTCGCCGATGTCGTAGCCGTCGTCGCGCAGCGGCGAGGGGTAGAACGGCATCAGCCAGATGGCCGTGACGCCGAGGTCGCGGACATAGTCGAGCTTCTGCGTCAGGCCCTCGAAATCGCCGATCCCGTCATTGTTGGAGTCGAAGAACGACTTGACGTGGATCTGGTAGATGATGGCGTCACGGTACCATTGCGGATCGCTGCGATCGATCATCGCGTCGTTGCCTCATGCGTCGAGTTCAAGGGCGTGTCCGGGGCATCCGCACCACTCACAGCGATGAGACTGGGGTGTGCGGCGTCCGTCAGCGGGGTAGGCGCCGACAATCGGGCGACACGACGACGGCCCGCCTGGGCCGCCGGGTTTTTTGCTGACACGGGCACGGGGCTTACGCAACCCGGCTCGGAGCGCGAAGGCGCCAGATCACCGTGGAGCGCTCCGCGGGATCGAGAGCGATGCGGTGCGATTTCCCACGCAGCTCGAACTTGTAGCCGAGCAGCAGGTCCTCCACCTCCACCGCGCCGTCGTCCGGCTGACCGAGCAGCCAGAGCGGAACCTCGTAGGTGCATTCCTGACGGTTGCGCGGGTCCAGGTTGACCAGCACGAAGATGCAGTTGTCTCCGTCCGGCGTCACCTTGGCGTAGCCGATGATTTGGTCATTGTAGGCGCCGGTGAAGACGACGTTCCGGAAGTCCCACAGGGCCGGATTGTCGCGCCGGATCTGATTCAGCTTGATGATGTGCTCGCGGATATTGCCAGGCCGGTGATAGTCCCAGGCCTTCAGCTCGTACTTCTCCGAGTTGAGATACTCCTCCTTGCCCGGATAGGGCTCGGCCTCGCACATCTCGAATCCGTTGTAGATGCCCCAGACGCTCGACAGCGTGGCGGCCAGGGTCGCGCGCACCACGAAGCCCGCCCGTCCGCTGGTCTGAAGGTAGATGGGATTGATGTCAGGCGTGTTGGCGAAGAAGTTCGGCCGATAGTATTCGCCCATCTCGCCGGCGAGTTCGGTCGAATAGGCAATCAGGTCCGCCTTGGTGTCGCGCCACGTGAAGTAGGTATAGCTCTGCTGATAGCCGGCCTTGGCGAGCTTCTTCATCATCTTCGGGCGCGTGAAAGCCTCGGCGAGGAAGATCACGTCCGGATAGCGCGCGTTGACCTCGGCGATCATCCATTCCCAGAACGGGATCGGCTTTGTGTGCGGGTTGTCGACCCGGAAGATCCGGGCGCCGAGTTCGGCCCAGCCCATGACGATGTCGCGCAACTCGATCCAGAGGGACGGCAATGCGCCGCCGTAGAAATGGACGTTCGAGATGTCCTCGTACTTCTTAGGGGGGTTCTCGGCGAATTTCAGGGTGCCGTCGGGGCGCCACTCGAACCATTCCGGGTGGTTCTTGATCCAGGGATGGTCCGGCGAGCACTGGATCGCGAAATCGAGCGCGACCTCCATGCCATAGGCGTGGCTCGCCGCCACCAGACGGCGGAAGTCGTCGAGGGTGCCGAGTTCGGGGTGCACCGCCTCGTGGCCACCCTCCTCCGAACCGACCGCGTAGACCGAGCCGACATCGCCCGGCAGAGCCTTGAGGGTGTTGTTCTTGCCCTTGCGGTTGGTCTTTCCGACCGGATGGATCGGCGTGAAGTACAGCACGTCGAACCCGAGTTCGCGGATCTCGGGCAGGCGTCGGATCACGTCATCGAAGGTGCCGTGGCGGTTCACGTCCATCGACTGCGAGCGTGGGAAGATCTCGTACCAGGCCGAGAACCGGGCCGCGAGGCGGTCGGCGATCACCGGTACGTTGACGGGGTAGCGCGAGAGGTTGATGCGCGGCGCGTGCCGACGGATCAGGTGGGCATTGGCCGGCTCCAGCATCAGGTCGAGCTGCGCGGCCGAGCCCGTCCCCGCCGCTTCGAGGTCGCCAACGAGCGCGTTCAGGCGGGCGGCATCCGGGCCGGTCGCGTTCTCGGACGCGCCGATGACGAAGGTCACGCCCTCGATGGTCTCCAAGCGGACGTCGACGCCGGCCTGGCGCTTCTTCAGGGTGTCACGGACCCAGGACGAATAGCCGTCGCGCCAGGCCTGTATGGTGAACTCGTAGCGGGCATTGCGCAGGAGCGGGAAGTGCCCGCCCCAGCGGTCGTTGTCCACGAAGACCATGCGGTCGGCGCGCCACGCGGTCTCGCCGACCACCCGGGACAAGATCTCGGCGTCGATGATCTCGTGGCCGTCGCTGAAGATGTCGGCGGTGACGTGAACGCTCTCGCCGACCACGCGCTTCACGGCGGAGCGACCACCGTCGAGTTCCGGCATCACCGCCTCGATCACGACCCGGCCCTCGCCGGTCGGCGTGCTCGGCTTCGGGGCGCCCTTCGCATCGGCACGCTCCGCGGCGAGGATGCGGAATTCGCCGGGCGCCAATGTCAGGGCGATCCCTGGGCGAAAATCGATGGGGTCGGCCTGCGGCGTCCGGTCGATGAAGTCGCCGAGCATGCCGCCGGTCCGGGCAAGCAGGGCACCGGGCTCGACAGGAGCCGGGTGCCCGGTCGGATTATAGAGCAC
This sequence comes from Methylobacterium sp. AC433, assembly GCF_979253015.1. Lineage (NCBI taxonomy): Bacteria > Pseudomonadati > Pseudomonadota > Alphaproteobacteria > Hyphomicrobiales > Methylobacteriaceae > Methylobacterium > Methylobacterium sp. AC433. The sequence continues at coordinate 78,568 of NZ_CEEDBN010000004.1, forward strand.
GAGCGTGGCGCTGCGGGCCGAGGCGCCGTGCCCGGTGTCGAAGCGCAGGAGCGCGGTGTAGGGCGCGTCGGGCGACGAGATGCGCGCCTGCGCACCCTCGACATTGGCCGCCGGCAACTCGGCCCGCAGGGCGTTGATCGCCGCGATGGGGGTGGAAATGTCGATGCCCGTGGCGGATTCGCGCGCCTCCGGCGTCGTCTCGACGACGTGCAGGGCGCGCCGATAGCCCCACTCATAGCCGATCGGCATCAGCACGCCGGCCGAGAAGAAGGCCGACAGGGCGTAGCGCGCCGTCAGGTGACGGGCGATGGCGGTCGGATCGCCATCCAGGTCGGCCGCCAGGCGGGCCATGTCATGATTTTCGGGGAAGGCGATCGAGGGCGCGATGACGCGTAGGCGCTCGTACTGATCGAGAGCCCAGGACGCCTTGAGATCCCACCAGGCGAAGCTGTTGAACAGGTAGTCGAAGCCGGCGCCGGCGGTGGATTGTGCCTCCGCGAAGGTGCAGCCGAGCGTTTCGGCCGCGAACAGGCAATCCGGCTCCAACGCCTTCGCGGCACCGATCAGGTCGCGCCAGACCGTGGCCGGCACCTTGTAGGCGGCGTCGCAGCGGAAGCCCTGCACGCCGAGGTCCTGAAGGCGATTGACGTAGCCCGACCAGAAGGCGGTGAGTTCCCGGCGCGAGCCCTCCGAATGGTAGTCGAGTTCCGCGAGGTCGCCCCAGACCGTGCGGATCGACGGATCATCCGGATCGACGGCATACGGGCTTTCGATCCGACCCTCGCTATCCTTCACGAACAGGTCGGGGCGCTGTGCGGCCAGCGGACCGTCCATGGCGGTGTGGTTGATGACGAGGTCCGTCATCACGCTGAGGCCCTGCGCGACCGCCGCAGCGCAGAATCGGCGGATCTGCTCGTCGTCCGATGTGCCGTCGTGGTCGCGAAAACGTTCGTCCAGGCGGTCCGGGTCGGCCACGGCGTAGAGACTGCGCGAGCCGCCGGTCTGGTGGAAGGGGTTGAGATAGATCCAGTCGAAGCCGAGGGCGGCGATCCGTGGAAGCTCGGCGGTCCAAGCCGAGACACGGCCCACCAGGAGCGGGAAGAGATTGTAGATGCGCGGCCCTTCGGCCCTGGGCGCGAGGGCGGCGGGAAGCGGCACCTGACCGGCTGCGGTCCGCTGGGCGGCGGTCGTTGCGGGGCTGGGTGCGTTCATGCGTGCTCCATCTCGTCTGTGCTTGCGCGACCGCTGAACCGACGGTGGGTCGCGCGAACCCGCACGCGGCGGGTCCAAGGGGACGCGACCGCGACGGGGAAGGTCGATCCCTCCCCCGCGTCGATCGTGTCGGTGCACTCCGCATCTCGGGAGCGCGTTCGGTCCACCGTCAGCGAACTCGCTTCAGGACGGCATAGGGCAGACGCGCGAAGGCCCGTCCGAGTTCGATCTTGCCATCCTCGCAGACGAGTTCGTGGCCGCTGACGAGATCGGTCCAGGCCGATCCCGGCGTCACCGCAATCCCCGTCCCGGCGAAGGCGTCGCCCGACCAGATGGCATCTCCGACGAGGCCGGAAACGAGGCGTGGCACCGCGACCACGAGATCACCCTCGCCCGTCGTCGCATCGGAACGTGTGAATGCGATGACATGGTCGGCCCGGGGACCAGACGCGGGGAGCGCCTGATAGTCGGCATCGGCGTAGAAGCTCGGGCGCGCGGCGCGGTCGGCGAGCAGCCTGGCCAGGGTCGCCTGCTTCACCCGCCCATCCGTCCAATGCGCCAGGAGGTCTGCGGCCGGCCTCCCCTCGTCCAGGGCGCGCGCCAGCGCCGGATAGTCAACGGGACGCCGGTTGTCGGGGTCGACGAACGAGAAGTCCCAGAACTCGGTGCCCTGGTAGGTGTCGGGCAGGCCCGGCAGAGTCGCCTTGAGCACGGTCCGGCCGAGGCCGGCGATCATGCCCAGATGGGCGAGACGCTTCGCGAAGGGACGCAACTGCGCCAGGAACGCGGAACCCGGTGCGATCAACTGGGCGAACAGGTCATGGACCGCGCCCTCGTAGACTTCGTCGACATTGACCCAGCTCGACCGACGCTTGGATTCGCGCAGGGCCTTCTCGGCATAGGCGTCGAGACGACCGCGGAAATCCTCGATCGCGGTCGCGTCATCCGCCTCCAGCAATTCCAGCGGCCAGGCGCCGAGGATGGCCTGGAAGAACATCCACTGATCGTTGGCGTCCGGCACCGGCTCCTTGTCGACGACCGTGAGGTGGGGCTGGGCGAGATTCGTCCAGGTCTCCCAGGCGACGCTCCAATCCTTCGGAATTTCAGAGAGGGCGAGCAGGCGCGAGCGGGCATCCTCGCCGCGCTTGGTGTCGTGGGTCGCGGTCGTGATCATGGCGTTCGGCCAATCGCGGGCCCGCGCCGCCTGCAGCATATGGAAATGCTCCGCGTCGATGCCGTACTCGCCCGGATCGCCCCCGACCTCATTGAGGGCGAGGAGCTCGGCGAAGCGGTAGAACAGCGTATCCTCGAGGCTCTTGGCCATGACCGGGCCGGTGAGCTGCTGGAAGCGGCGACGGAAACGCAGGATCACCTCCGGGTCCGGCCGACCCGGACCCGTCACGTCGATGCGCCCGAGCATGGCGTCGGCGGCGAAATCGTGCACGGAGCGATCCGGCAACGCGCTCCAGCGCTTGGCCTTCTTCACGGCCGTCTCGATGAGGCGGATATCCTCGTCCTCGACGTCGCTCTCGTCCAGGTCCCCCGGCAGGTAGCTCCGATAGGTCGGGAAGCGCGCGATGATCTCGATGAGCGCCCTGCGAATGGCGTTGACCGAGAAATCGCGGGTGCGGCGGTCGGCATCCGCGACCGCCTTGAGGTCGGAGGTCATCACCTCCAGCTCGGAGGCGAAGCTGATCTCGAGAATCTCGGCCTTGGCGGCGCGGAGCATGAATTTGTAGGGCTCGTCGAACTGCGTACGGCTCTCGTAGAGCATACGGATCTCGGCGCGCTTCCCCTTGTCGACGAGGATGCCGTCGAGCTGGTTGAGCACGTCGTAGCCGGTCGTGCCGGCCACGGGCCAGGGCCGCAGGCGCTCTCCGGGTTCGAGGATCTTCTCCACCACGACGTAGAAGCCCGGACCAATCGCGGCCTGGAGCGCACGCGCATAGCCGAGCGGATCGGCGAGGCCGTCGATGTGGTCGATACGCAGCCCGTCGATCCGCCCGGCCTCGATGTGGCGGAAGATCGTCTCGTGCGAGCGCTGGAACACGTCGGACTTCTCGACGCGCAGTCCCGCCAGGCCGTTCACGTCGAAGAACCGACGGTAGTTGATGTCGCTCGCGGCGATCCGCCAATGGGCGAGGCGGTAGGATTGCTGCTCCAGCAGGCGGTGCAGCGGGCCGAAGCTGTCCGGGTGGCCCTTGGCGCCGTTCAGCAGTTTCAGCGTCCGCCCGATGGCCGCCGCGATGGCCGGCGAGGCCTCGACGGCCTCGACGAGGCGCTCCTTGAGCTCCTCGGCCTCGGCCGGAAAGGCTCGGCGACGCTCGTCACTCGTCTCCTCACCCATCAGGCGCAGGCGCTCGGAGATGCCGAGAACCTCCAGGGCGGCGGCGTCCTCGATGTCACCCAGGGCCGCGAGCGAGCGATTGAGGATCGTCGGGTATTGCAGCGGACAGATCGGGAATTCGTGCTCATAGTGCCAGATGCTGAAAGCGCCCTTCTCGGGGTCGAATTTCAGCGCCAGCGTCCCCTTCTCCAGAGCCTCGCCGTAGCGGTCGCCGAGGAAGGGTACGACGAGCTTGTTCTTGGCGCCGAGACGCGACCAGTCGATGTCGAAGGCTTCGGCCGACGGCGAGAGGCCGCCCCATTCGAGCACCGAGAGCCACCACGGATTGTCGGCGCCGCCGACGCCCATGTGGTTCGGCACGATGTCGAGGAGGAGCTTGAGGCCGGCTCCGTGGAGCACGTCCGAGAAACGCACGAAGCCGCCCTCGCCGCCCAGTTCCGGGTTGATCGTCGAATGATCGACGATGTCGTAGCCGTGGGTCGAGCCCGGCCGGGCCTTCTGGATCGGAGAGGCGTAGACGTGGCTGATGCCGAGCTTAGCCAGATAGGGAACGATCTTCTCGGCATCCGCGAAGGTAAAGTCCTTGTGGAACTGCAGGCGGTAGGTCGACCGGGGCGGAGCCGAGGCGAGGCGGGCGGCACCCGAGCGGGGGCCACGGTCCTCGGCGGCCAGGGAGGCGGCGAGCTTGGCCAGCGGACCGCCCGGGGCAGCGATGCTTTCCAGCGTGCGATCGAGCTTGCGCCGCCAGTTCGGATATCCCTCCGTCGAGCCCGGGACGTTGGCTTGAGACAACTCGGAGACGACGTCCTCGTACTGAACGGCCGTCAGCATGGACGGCGCCCGCCCGAGATAGCGGGCGGCGGCCTCGAAGGGCGCCGCCTCGGGCGGATCGTAGCTCGGGAGCAGCTGTTCGCCCGCCAGCGCCTCGGTAAGCCGGGCGCGCTCCTCGACGCGCTCGCGGCGCTCCGCATCGGCCCGCTCGGAATCGTAGAGGCCGAGGGCCTGGCGAGTGTCGGTGTCGACGCCCCGCCACCAGCCGACGAAGGTCGGCAGGTCGTGGGTGGTGATGGCCGTCAGGGCATCGCGGGGATAGGCGGCGGGCGGCTTGAAGCGGGCACCCTGCTCTCGCTCGAAGGCGAGGATGCGGTAGCTGAGGATGCCGGCCTGCATCAGCGCATCGGAGAAGCCCTCCGGTGCGGTCCCGAGATCCTCGGCGATGACGAGGCACTTGGCGCGATGGCTCTCCAGACGCAGCACCGCGAGCATCGGTTCGAACGGCATCGCGACGTAGGCGCCCTCCTTCGCCGAGCGTCCCACGGGAATCAGGAAGAGGCGAGCGAGCTGGAAGGCGTGGTCGATCCGGATCGCACCGGCATGGCGCATGTTCGCCACCACGAGGGCGCGGAACGCCGCGAGCCCGTCTCGCTCCATCTCGAGCGGGTGGAAGGCGGGCAGGCCCCAATCCTGCCCCTTCGGAGCCAGCAGGTCCGGCGGCGCACCGATGGAGACGCCGTTGGCGAAGCGCTCGGGATGGGACCAGATCTCGGAGCCGCCGCGGTCGGCGCCCACCGCCAGGTCGCGATAGAGCCCGAGGCGCATGCCGGTGCCGAGGGCGGTGTTCGACGCGTCCTCGAGCTGGCGGTCGGCGAGGTACTGCAGCCAGATGTGGTAGGTCACCGCCTCGGCATGGGTTTCGGCGAAGGCGCGCACCGCGGGCGTTCCGTTGCGGCGCATCTCCTCGGGCCAGTCGCCGAGCCATTGGGCGCCCTGCGCCTGGAAATGCTCGGCGAGGGCCTCGAAGGTACCGTGGGCCTTGAGGTCCTCGCCGCCAGCTGACCGGAAGGCGGCGTAGCCGGCATCCATCCCGTCACGTGCCGCGGATTCCTGCCACAATGCCCGCAACACCGGCGAGAGCACCGCCCAGACGCCGGCATGCTCGACGAGCTTGGCCTCCCGCAGGGCCTCGATCCGGTCCGCCATGGAGGCCAGGAGATCGGCGGCCTTGGATCCGACGAAGCCCGGCAGGGCGCCGGGTTCGATGAAGAGGGTCTCGAGGAAGAGCCGCGAGGACGGCGAGTAGGGCGAGATCTTGGTGCGATCGGTGGCAAACAGCGCGTGGACCGGGCTGAGGCCCAGGAAGGATGCTCCGCGCAGGCCCGCATCCCGTGCCGCGCGGCCCGCATCGGCGTAGGAGCCGATCCCGAGGTTGTCAGGCGAACGCAAACCGTAGAGTTGTGCCGCCAAGCCCCAGTCACGGGCTCCCTCGTCGGCATAGGCCCGCGGACGCCAGCAGCGCTGCGGCGCCGAGATCACCCAGGCCTCCGAACGGTGTTCGCCGAGGGCGACCGACAGGCGGTGATAGCCGGGTGTGAGCGGCGGCAGCTCGAAGCCGGAGCCGGAGCCCGTGACCGCGACGCGACCCTCGCGATGATGGCCGCGCTCGTCGACGAGACGCCAGGACAGGGTACCGCCGGCACCCGCCGTCCGGATCGGTATGCTGGTCGCGCGGCGTGCTTCGGCCGGCAGCAGCGGCGGAATCAAGCCGCTGCGCACCGCTTCGACCTCGGCGAGGCTTCTCGCGATATCGTCGTCCGTCTCGGTGGGGAAGCCGAGCGCTGCGATCATCCCGCGCCGGACGTCGAGGGCGGTTTCCACGGGCTGCCCGAAGGCGTCGGTGTAGCCTGCGGCGACGCCGAGGAGGTCGGCGAGGCGTTCGAGGTCGCGGCTCATCACTTCACACCCGTCAGGAAGACACCCGTCCATGACGGGAGTTCGATCGATCCGTTGCCCGACCCACTCGACCAGATGACCTGCGCGTCACCGCGCTCGACGGTGAAATCATCGACACCCAGATTGGCGACGAAGCGCAGCCGGCCGCCCTGGTAAGTCCAGGTACAGTCGACGACGTCGGCGCGCGGCAGGACCGCCTTGGCGCCGAGATAGGGGGTCTTCGTCAAAGGCACCACGCTCTGGTGACGGATCTGAAGCAGGTTGCGCGTGTCGGCCAGGACGGCACGGTGAGGCGCCTCCGAGCGCTCGGCCCAATCGATCCGCGAATCCGTGAAGGTCTTCGCCTCCGTGGGATCCGGGATCACCGACGTGTCGTCGGCGAAGGCCGCGAAGCTCTTGAATTCCCGGCGCCGTCCCTCGCGAACCGCCTTGTTCAGCTCCTCGTCCGGCGCGAAATCGACGAAGAACAGGAACGGCGCGGTCGCCGACCATTCCTCGCCCATCCAGAGCATGGGAATCTGCGGACTGAGGAGCAGACCGGCCCGGGCGAGTGCGAGCTTCCGGGGATCGCACAGGGCGCTAAGGCGCTCTCCGAGAGCGCGGTTTCCGACCTGATCATGGTTCTGCAGGAAAGTGACGAAGGCCGAGGGGGGCAAGTGGGCCGATGGCTCCCCGCGCGGATGATTGTCGAGGGTCGGGAACGGCTCACCCTGATAGGCGAACCCCTCCGACAGGCAGCGAGCGAGGTGCTCGACCGGCTTGTCGGCGAAGCTCGCGTAATAGCCCGCATCCTCGCCGGTGAGCAGCACGTGCCAGCAATGATGCAGGTCGTCCGCCCACTGCGCGCTGTGTTGGATCGCCTGCCCCTGCGGATCGCGTTCGAGCCATCGGGCCTGATTCGCCTCGTTCTCGAGGACGAGGTGGATGTGGCGCCCGGGTAGGCGCGCGCGGATGGTCTCGGCGAGCTCGCCGATGAAGTGTTTCTCGGAATCGTCGAGGATCGCATGCACCGCGTCGAAGCGAAGTCCGTCGAAGTGGAATTCCTCGAGCCAATACAGGGAATTCTCGATGAAGAAGTCGCGGACCACGCGCCCGCTGGTCTCACCGTCGAAGTTGATCCCTGCGCCCCAGGGAGTCTGGTGGCGTTCGGTGAAGAAGGTCTTGGCGTAGGCGTTGAGGTAGTTCCCGGCCGGGCCGAAGTGATTGTAGACGGCGTCGAGGAAGACCATCAGCCCGAGAGCATGCGCCTTGTCGATCAGCCGCTTCAGGTCGTCCGGTCGGCCGTAGACGCTGTCCGGGGCGTAGGGAAGGACGCCGTCGTAGCCCCAGTTGCGCGTGCCCTTGAAGTCGGCAAGCGGCAGGAGTTCGATGGCGGTGACGCCGAGGTCACGCAGATCCTCGAGCTTGCCTTCTAGGGCGGCATAGGTGCCCTCCGGCGTCGCCGTGCCGACATGAAGCTCGTAGAGAACGACCTCTTCCCACGGCCGCCCCTTCCAGTCGCCGTCTGCCCAATCGTGGGCACGAGGATCGACCACTTCGCTCAGACCGGAGACATCGTCCGGCTGGAAGCGGGAGGCCGGGTCCGGCACCACGAGATCGCCGTCGATGCGGTAGCCGTAACGCGCGCCGCCGCTCAGGCCTGGGACGGTCAGCCGCCGCCAGCCCTCACCCGCCTCCGGCATCGGATGATCGGTCCCGTCGAGGACAAGTTTCACATCCTTGGCGGTCGGAGCCCAGAAGGCGAACCTGACCCCGTCCTTCGACACTTCGCTGCCGAAGGCCATGCTGTGGGCGCGCCGCATCAAGCCACCATCTTCCGTTTCTCGCGTTCGCCGCGGTCCGTGAGCGTCCGTCGCACCTTGCAGAAGACGGCGCGCACCGTGTTGTTCCCTGCGGCGTCACCGTCGAGGTAAGGCGTGGCTTGGCCGCGACAACCACCGAGCGAAAGAGTTTTGTGCACTGCACAGGATTGTCGGACCCACGATCGCCGGCCCGACATTTGCCTCGGGCTCCGAAGACACATTCGCCGCGTTCCGGGGTTTGAAATGACCGAGGCAGACGCATCCCTGGTCCTCGCCAGGGCCAAGCTGAATTTCGCTCGGAGAGGCCATGGCGAACGGTGCTGGGATGCCGGCGGCGCCGACACCCACTTGACCTCCGACTGCACGCTGCTGCCCCTGTCCGAGACTGAGCGCGAAGAGTTCCTCGAACAGGCGCGCCACGAGCTTCGGCAGGAAGCTTCCGCGTCCTGACTGTGCGCCTCGGTCGCGTTCGGAGGGGGCGTGTGGTCAGGCCCTGTAGGCGGAGGCGGGCCTCGCCCGCAGGACGTAGATGGCCTGCGCGTCGAGGCGCACGCCGGCCCCCGGCGGAAAGAGGGCTTGGCCGGCCGGCACCGCGCCGGTCTGCTTGGTGGTGTCGAAGACCAGGGTCCAGGGACCACCGATGATCGGCGCCAGGGTGAAGTCGCAAGGCTCCTCGGCCGCGTTGACGAGGATCAACAGGCGATCGGCCTGCGGCAGGTCGTTGCCGATCTGCATGCCGAAGGCCTGACGCTCGGAATCGGACCAGTCGCCATCCGCCATTTCGGTGCCGCTTGGCGCGAGCCAATGGACATCGCGCAGGGGTCCGTTCTCCACCAGCGCGCCGGTCAGGTAATCGCGCCGGCGCAGGGCGGGCTGCTCGCGGCGCAGGCGCGTCAGATTCCCGACGAAGGTCGTGAGGCTGAGATCGGGATCGTTCTCCCAGTCCATCCAGCTCGTGGGATTGTCCTGGGCGTACGCATTGTTGTTGCCACCCTGGCTGCGCGAGCGCTCGTCGCCCATCAGCAGCATCGGCACACCCTGCGCCAGGAACACCGTCGCCAGAAGGTTGCGTTTCTGGCGGGCGCGCAGGTTGAGGATGACCGGATCGGTCGTCTCGCCCTCGACGCCGTAATTGCGCGAGAGGTTGTGTCCATGACCGTCGCGATTGTCCTCGCCGTTGGCCAGATTGTGCTTTTCCTCGTAGGCCACGACGTCGGCCAGGGTGAAGCCGTCATGCGAGGCGGCGAAGTTGATGCTCGACAGCGGCCAGCGGCCGGACGCCGCGAAGATCTCGCGCGAGCCGGACAGCCCCTGGGTGACCTTGGCGAGCGTCCCCCGGTCGCCCCGCCAGAAGCCCCGGATGCTGTCGCGAAACTGGTCGTTCCATTCGCTCCAGCCGCGGGGATAGCCACCGAGCTGGTAGCCGCCCGCGCCGATGTCCCAGGGCTCCGCGATCATCTTCACGTGGGCGAGGACGGGGTCCTGGGCCACGGCCTGGAAGAAGGCGGCCTTCGGACTGAAATCGTGCGGATTTCGCCCCAGGCTCGTCGCCAGGTCGAAGCGGAAGCCCGCGACGCCGTAGGCCGTCACCCAGTGGCGCAGGGAGTCCAGCACCATCTGCATCACTCGCGGATGGTCGAGGTCTAGGGTGTTGCCGCAGCCGGTGCAGTCGATTTCTTCGCGGCGGTTCTCCGGCTTGAGCTTGTAGTAGCTCGCATTGTCGACGCCGCGGAACGACAGGGTCGGCCCGGTGTGATCGGCCTCGGCGGTGTGGTTGTAGACGACGTCGAGGATCACCTCGATATCCGCGGCGGCGAGTTCGCGGATGGCCGCGCGCAGGCCCCCGATTCCCGACGGCCCCCGATAGCGTGGATCGGCGGCGAAGTAGTTCAGCGGCGAGTAGCCCCAAAAATTGACCAGGCCCTTCTCGACGAGGAACCGGTCGTCGACGAAGGATTGGATGGGCAGGAGCTCGATGGCGGTCACGCCAAGTTTCAAAAGGTGTTCGATGATGGCCGGATGAGCGAGGGCCGCGTAGGTACCGCGGGCCGCTTCCGGCACGTCGGGGTGCGTCTGGGTCAGCGCCTTGACGTGCGCCTCGTAGATCACGGACTGGGACAGGGGCCGGCAGACCGGACTCACCGCGAGGTCTGGCACCTCCGGCGGCGTGACGATCCCACGCGGCATGAATGCAGCGCTGTCGCGCCGGTCGATCTGGTCGGCTCTTTGCAGGCCACGCCGGTGACCGTAGAGCGAATCGTGCCAGCGGATTCGACCTTGGATGTCGCGGGCATAGGGATCGAGCAGGAGCTTGGCGGGATTGAACCGGTGTCCCTGCGCCGGGTCCCATGGTCCATGGACGCGGTAGCCGTAGAGTTGGCCCGGGAAGACCCCGCGGAGATAGCCGTGCCAAACGTCGTCCGTGCGGCACGGCAGGCGGATGCGGCGGGTCTCGTGGCGCTCGCCCGGATCGAACAGGCACAGGTCGACGGCCGTGGCGTTCTCCGAGAACAGCGCGAAGTTCACGCCGCGCCCATCGAAATGCGCGCCGAAAGGCGCCGGTACGCCGTCGTCGACGCCGATCATATGGTCGGAGGCGATCAAGACGCTGGTGCCGTCCCGGAGTTAGGCGCCGCCGGGCGCCACCGAAAGATCATTCCGCAGCGGCTGCCGTACGGGGCGGCTCGCGTTCGATCGTCCGGAAATTCTCGAGTTCCGCCATGAAGTTGCGCGCCCACCAGTCCACATCCTCGCGCGTCATGCGTTCGACCATGGGCTTCCAGCGCTCGAGGCGCTCGCCGCGCGGCATGTAGAGCGCCGTGCGGATCGCCTCGGCGACCTCGAACCGGTCGTAAGGATTGACAAGGAGCGCCTCAGGCAATTGTCGCGCCGCGCCCGCGAACTTCGACAGGACGAGGACACCGGGATCTTCCTCGGTCTGCGCGACGACGTACTCCTTGGCGACGAGATTCATGCCGTCGCGCATGGGGGTCACGAGGCCGACCCTGGCCGCCCGGTAGAGCCCGGCCAGGACCGGCCGCGGATAGGCCTTGGTGACGAACTGGATCGGCGTCCAATTGGGCTCCCCGAGGGTGCCGTTGATATGGCCGACGGTCTCGTTCACCTCGCGGCTGAGGTCCTCGTATTCCGGGACCTCCGTCCGCGATTTGGGGGTGATCTGGAGGTAGACGACGTTCCCGCGCTGGTCGGGATTCGAGGCGAAGAAGCGGTCCACCGCCTCCATGCGCTCGGGCACGCCCTTGGAATAGTCCAGGCGGTCGACGCCGATGAGGAGCTTGCGGGTGCGCAGGCCCGCCATGGTCTCGCGGACGGTCCGATTCGAGCCCGCGTTTTCCGCCGCTTCCTTGAAGCCGGCCACATCGATGCCGATCGGGAAGCTGCGGATGCGCGTGCGGCGCCCGTCCACCATCAGCGACCCGCCACCGAGCGGGATCGCCCGCAGCTCGTCGATGAGATTGCGGGTCAGGTTGTGCACGTCCGGGTCGGTCTGCAGGCCGATCAGGTCGTAATCCGCGATGCCGCGCAGGAGATCGCCACTGGCGGGAAGCGTGTTGAACACGTCGGCCGCCGGCCACGGGATGTGGTGGAAGTAGCCGATCGGGTTCGCGATCCCGAGACCGCGAAGCTCGGAGGCGAGCGGGAGCAGGTGGTAGTCGTGAACCCAGATGATGTCGTCGGGCTCCACGAGGTTCGCCAGGGCGCGGGCGAAGATGCGGTTCACTCGCTGATAGCCGGCGTAATCGGAACGCGAGAACGCGCCGAGCCCGAGCCGATAATGCATGATCGGCCAGAGCGCCCGATTGGCGAAGCCGCTGTAATATTCCCGGTGATCCTGGGGTGACAGATCGACTACGGCGTAACTGATATGGCTCCGATCGATGAGGGTCGGCTCGCTGGACGGGTTCTCGACGACATTCCCGCTCCAGCCGAACCAGAGCCCTTCATAGGCCGTGAAGGCCTCCTTGACGGCCACCGCGAGGCCGCCTGCTGCGACGGCCTTGCCCCCTTCCTCAGGGATAGCAACGCGGTTCGATACGATGACGAGACGTGCCACGAAGCCGGCTCCGGTCCTCACGGGTCTCGCGCAGATGTGCGCTCGACCAGACTGATACATTGGGTGAACGCGCGGAAGCCGAGCGCGATCCGTCGATGCAGCCAAGCGCGTTCGATGGACCCGGGTCAAGACCTGAATGTCCGGGGTTCACGGCAAACAAAGCTCCGCGGAAACACATTCCGCCCTGTTCCACCATGCCACGATGCATCTTGCAGACCACGCACGATACCTTCGCCTGACGCCTCCACGGTCAAGCTTCCGCGTCCTACGCAACGCCGGATGAACGGCGGCTGACGCGGGACCGATCGGGCCGTGCCGGATGCACGATCGGTGCAGGCGGAACCCTGCCTCTCCCGCTGCTGTTTAACCGTCGCAAACGCCAGTTCTTTCAATCTCGTGCCGAGGAGTATCACCGTGACCGCAAATCAATCCCCAGGTCCCACGGGCGCGGAGCCGGCGAACCCAACCGCCGACTGGAAGGCCCTGCGCGGCGACGTCGAGGGGATCGCGGACGTGGCGGCCGAGCGCGGCCGCACCTTCGTCGAGGCGGCCCGCTCGCATGCGACCGACTACATCGACCAGCGCAAGGGCGATGCCGCTCGTTCCGTCACCGATCTCGCCAAGTCGGTACGGGAATCGAGCAAGACCTTCGAGGCTCAGCCGAACATCCGGGCATTCTTCGACAGCGCCGCCGACGGCCTCGAGCATCTCGGGACGTCGATCGAGGAGCGCAGCTTCTCCGAGTTCTACGAGGATGCCGAGGCCTTCGCGCGGCGGGCGCCGGTCGCGGTGGCGGTGGCCAGCTTCCTCACCGGTTTCGTCGTGGCCCGCTTCATCAAGTCCACGAGCGCTGCACCCCTGACCGACACCTACCCGACCCACAACCGTCTCTAAGGGCCGTTCGATGACCACCGGTCCGCAATCCAGCATCCAGGGCCTGATCGGCGACGCCCTGCGGGAAACCAACGAACTCGCTCGGAAGGAGATCGCCCTCTTCCGCAACGAGATGACGAGCAACGTCCGCGCGCTGTTCATCGGCCTCGGCCTCCTCGTCGGCGCCGCCGTGTTCGGCGTCGTCGCGCTCTTCGTCCTCGTGGATGCCCTGGTGAAATGGCTCGCCACCGTCGTCCACTCGGAGGCGCTGGCCGCCCTGATCGTCGGTGGCGTTCTCCTCGTCGTCGCCGTGGCCCTGGCCCTCATCGGTCGGAACGCCATGTCGCTCTCGACCCTGGCGCCCGTCCGAACGACCCGACAGGTCCGCGAAGACGCCCGTACATTGTCTGAGAGGGTCTCGGGATGACCGAATCTTTGAACGAACTCGAGAAGGACATCGAGGCGAGCCGTGCCCGCCTCGATCAGACCATCGACCAGATCCAGGAGAGGCTGTCGGTCTCCAGCATCGTCGACGAGATGTTGGGCAATGCCCGCCGAACTCCGCTCAGCGGTGCCTATGACGGAGCTCTGGAAGCCGTCCGGCGCAATCCGGTTCCGGTGCTGCTGATCGCGGCGGGCGTCGGCTGGCTCGTCCACCGCATGTCGACGAACCAGACCAACCCGGCGCTTCGGCGGCGTGCGCGTCTCGCCACCGACGCGCTGCCGGTGACGAAGACGGGTGCCGACCGCGTCTACGACCCGGATCTCCCGACCCAGCACCCCGTCAACCACCTCGCGAGCGAGACCCAGATCTGAGCCGCCACGGCCGATCCCAAGAGACTCGATCCGGCCCCCGCGGCCTTCGCCGACCCTCAGGAGTGTCCCATGAGTTCGACCCAGAAGCCCGGTGACGAGCACCGTTCGCTCCCCGACGACATCGCCCTCGCCGCCGGCATGCCGCGTGGTCACCAGACCGAGGGCTCCCTGCACGACGTACCCAGCCCGGGTTCGCACCACACCGGCACGCAGACCCACAGCATCTACGCGGAGGGGTCGCACGGCTCGTCCGCGACCGACGCAGTCAAGGCACGGGCCGGCGACGTCCGGGACCGGGCCGCCGAGACCGCGAGCGACGTCCATGACCAGGTCTCCGGCACCGTCCAGAACCTGCGCGATCGCGCCTCGGACGCCTACGACGATGCCCGGAGTTGGGCATCGGACACGCGCCAGGAAGGGCGCCGCCGCGTCAGCGACTTGAGCGAGCGCGGGAGCGCCCGCATTCAGGACGGGCGGTCCGCCGTCGAGGACTTCGTGTCCGAGAATCCGCTGCTCGTCGGCGTCGTCGGCCTCGCTGCCGGCCTGCTCATCGGGGCGCTGCTTCCCCGGACCCGTACGGAGGACGAGAATGTCGGTCCCTGGGCGGACGAGGTCCGGGACCAAGGGCTGCGCTACGCCCGCGACGTCACCCATCGCGGCCGCGAATTCGTCGCCAGCGCCCTCGACCCCGAGAATCTGAACGCCGCCGTCCAGCGGGCCACCGGCAGTGACGAGCCGGTCACGGCTTCGCCGGCCGCGGCTCAGGGCCCTGCCTCGAAGCCGCACTGAGCAGCGACACCATCCGAAGCGCCCGAAATCGAGGGGCGGCACGCGATCCGTGCCGCCCCTTTCGTCGTTCCGACGATGTTGCGTTCGGGAAGGTCCAACGACCCTCGACGATGCAAAGCGGAGCCGTTATCGGGTAAGCCATGAAGATTGCCGATTGCGAAATCCTCATCCTGCCGGGCTATGCCGGATCCGAAGACGAGCACTGGCAGGCGCGCTGGGCAGAACGGCTTTCGACCGGGCGGATCGTTGCCCAGGATGACTGGCATCATCCCGATGCGGAGGCTTGGCGGGCGCGAATCGTCGAGGCGGTGAACGCGGCAGCCAAGCCCGTCATCCTCATCGCCCACAGCCTCGGCGTGGTGGCCGCCGTCCAGGCGGCTCCGGGCTTCACGCTCGGCGCGGTACGCGGCGCACTCCTCGTCGCCTTTCCGGATGTGGAGACGACGCCGAACCTCCCGGCGAGCGTGACCGCCTTCGCGCCGGTTCCACGCGATCCCCTGCCCTTCCCGTCCCTCGTGGTCGCCAGCCGCAACGATCCCTACTGCAGCTACGCCCGCGCCGAAGACTTCGCCTATGCCTGGGGCGCCGTCGTGGTGGATGCCGGGGAATCCGGCCACATCAACGCGGCGAGCGGGCACGGTCCGTGGCCGGAAGGACTGATGCGCCTCGCCGGCTTCATGAAGACCCTCTAGCGTTCAGCCCTTCGCCTCGTCCGCCAAGGGCTTCAGAAGCTCGCCCGCCACGTCGGACAGGCGCGGCGGCGCTTCGCGCACGAATGGCAGGGGCCGGCACACCGCCATCGCGGCGAGACCGAATCGCGCCGTCATCAGGCCGTTCAGCACACCCTCGCCGAGCTTGGCAGAAACCCGCGCGGCGATGCCGAGCCCGAGCACCTGCTGGATCATGCTCTCGCCGACGGCCATGCCGCCGGTGACCGTGAGATGGGCGAACGCCGCCCGTGCCAGGCGCACGAAGCCGAGGAAGCCCGGGCGCCCCCCATAGATCGTCGCGATCCGACGCAGCAGGCGCACGGCGGCGAAGATCACGAAGGCGACGTCTACGATGGCGCGCGGGCTGAGCGCGGTCACCGCCGAGACCTGCTTGGCCGCTGCCGCGATGGCGTTGCGGGCCTGTCGATCGAGAGGCACGAGCAGTTCGTGCTCGGCGAGCCCGATGCGGTCGTCGACATCGAGAATCGCATCGCCCAGGGTCTCGAGGCGGCCGCGGCCCGCCGCCAACGCGGTCCGGTCGGCGTAGAGCCCCGTGAGATCGCGGACCACGGCCTGGGCCGCGGAATGGTCGCGCGTCGCGATCGCCTCCATCGCCTTCGCACGGACCCGCTCGATCTGGCGCTCTCGCCAGATCCCCGAAAGCTCCCGGGCGACGAGGGCCAGGAAGGCGATGCCGGCGACCGCGAGCAGGACCAGCGCGACGGCGCCGAGCCAGGGCGCCGCGCTGAACAGGTCGGCAATCAGCCGTTCCACCGACAGGCCGACGCCAAGGGAGACGAGGCCTCCGAGGGCGACGAGGAGCAGGCTGAGCCAGGGCGCGCGCGCCTTCGGCGCCACCGGCACCGCCACACCGTCGGCGGCATCGACGATCTCGAAGGGCTCCTCGACGATGCGGACCTGGGACGGAGTGGCCGGGGCCGGCGCGACGCCGTCGGCGACTTCCTCCGGCGGCGCGGAGGGAATGCGGAAGGCGCGGGGGCGGTTGGTCGAGCTCATGGATGGGGTTTCCCGGGACGCCTCAGGCGAGCTTGTCGCCGATGAGGAACTGCATGGCGCGGTCGAGCCGAATCTGCGGGAGGGCGCCTGGCCGGCCGAGCGCGTCGGCCTTCACCAGCGGCGGCCGAAATCGCGGAAAGCGCAGGGAGCCGGGCGGTACTGCCCCCTCCAGAACCGATTCCGGCCGCTGCGGCAGTTCGCCCGGGAAGATCGCGGCCTCGCTCAGGCCGTCGAAGACCTCGTCGCCGACGCGCTCGCCCGATTCGGGCGTGCCCGACACCGCGCGCAGGATCTCGTCGCTGTCGTGCACGGTGGTTTCGCGGGTCGCACGGACCGAGGCCAGGGCGACGGTGCCGACCCGCGCGCCGGCCGCCTCGGTGCGCCGCATCGCCCGCGAGACGAGGAGGCGCAGCAAGGCGTCGAGGCGGTCGTGGCTGGTCTGGTGCAGGTGGTCCGCCTTGGTGGCGGCGAACAGGATGCGCTCGGCCCTCGGGGCGAACAGCCGGGACAGGATGGTGTTGCGCCCGATGCGGAAGCTGAGGAGCACCGCATCGAGGGCCTCCTCCAATTCGGCCAGCGCCGCCGGCCCGGCATCCACGGCCGCCAGGACGTCCACGAGCACGATCTGGCGGTCGACCCGCTGGAAGTGATTGCGGAAGAACGGCTCGACGACCTTCGCCTTGTAGGCTTCGAAGCGGCGCTCCATGAGCCCGGCCAGGCTGTCGGGAGCCAAGGTCTCGGGGAGGTTGTCGAGGGGCGCGAAGGTCAGGGCCGGCGAGCCCGCGAGATCGCCGGGCATCAGGAAGCGTCCGGGCGGGGTGGTCGCCACCGCCTCGGGGCCGGCGCGCAGGGCCGAGAGGTAGGTCTTGAAGGCGGTGCTGGCGTGCTCGGCCACCACTTCGTCGAGGGGCGCCAGAGGGTCGAGTTCCTTCAGGGTCTCCAGCCACGGCGCCGCCATCGTGCCGCGGCCGCTTCGGCGGGTTCCCGCGATCGTCGCCCGGGACCAGGCGGTGTAGCTCTGGTCGAGCAGCGCGAGGTCGAGCAGCCATTCGCCGGGATAGTCGACGACGTCGAGCATCAGGGTGCCCGGCCCGGAGCGCCAGCCGCCGGCGCGCTCGTACTCGATGGCGAGGCGGAACTGGCTGATCCGGTCGGTCGAGCGCGGCCATAGCCGCTGCTCGGTGAGCGCCGCATAGTGTTCCTCGTAGGGAAAGCGCGGGATGTCGTCGTCGGGCTGGGGCACGAGGCGCGCGCGCCGCAGCCGGCCCTCGTGCGCCGGCGCGAAGGCCGGGAGGGCATGGGCCTCGACGAGGTGGTGGATCAGGGCGGTCGTGAAGACGGTCTTGCCCGAACGCGCCAACCCGGTCACGCCGAGCCTCAGGGTCGGCTGGATCAGAAGGTCGCTCGATGCCTCGGCGAAGGCCTTGACCGCGGAACCCGCACGCGCGGCGAAGCTGTTCATGGCAACCTGTTCATGCGACGGGCGAGAGAGGGCGGTGCGGGCGCGCCGCGACGATGCCGCAGAGGTGGCGCCACCGGGACGCCGCCGCAAGGCTCAGGGGTCGAAGCTGGACGATCAGGGTGTCGTGACCGGAGCGCTCAAGGCGGCCAGGGTCACGGCATCCAGGCGTGCGATCGCGGCCTCGACCAGCGCCGGTCCCGCGCGCAGGGCACCGAGTTCCACGCTGGACATCGCCAGCATCACCGGGCGCAGATTCGGCAGCGGACGCCCGTCAGGGCCGAACAGCCTGAGATCGTCCTCGACCTTGAGGCCGACGCTCGCGGCGATCCGGGTGGCGTAGTTGCGGATGCGTGTCTCGTCGTTGCCGCAGAACGGTGCCGGTACGCTGAGGTCGAGAAGCGGCAGGTTGGGCAGACCGGCCGCGATGGCCGGCAGCGCTGCGGATTCCGCCACGAAGCGCTCCTGCAGGCTCGCCACGGAGCCGGGCTTGGGGAGCGGCGCGCGCTTCTGCGCCGTGGGCGTAGCGCCGAGGACGGCGTTCGGCTCGACGAGCAGCACCGACGGCTTGGCGATCACCGTCGAGGGTTTGACCAGGATCTCGGAGGGGCGGACCAGGAGAGCGGATTTGGATGCCGCGGCCGGCACGGGTCTTGAAACGGGCGCAGCCTTCGCCTTTGCGCGAACGGAATTCGGACGTCCCCGCATGCGTGCGAGGGGAGACCAGGGTTGGATCCGCAGGGGACCGCCCCGTGTGGCGACTGCCGTGCGCGCGACGCCGCCGCGCGGATGGCGGGCGAGGAAGCGCGCCCGCAGCGTTCCGCCGATGCCGCGCGGTGCGATGGTCGGGGAGACCTTCGCGCCCGTCGCGCGGCGCGCCAGCGGCGGAGCCGCGCCGCCGATGCGGCACTCGGCCGGAGCCCAGCGCCGCACGATGGCAAGGGCCGAGCGGCGACCGAACTCGCGATAGTAGCGCCGGAGGAGCTGGGCCGCCGCGTCTGCCCCGTCGGCCGCGGTCGCGAAGCCGGTATGCCCCTCGGCATCGGCGCCGATCTCACCGTTCCAGCGTGCCTTCTTGATGCACCAGTAATTGTTGAGCTTGACGCAACGGGCGACGAAGGCCGGCTCGGCGGCGGTGTAGCGGGCGACAAGGGCGAGCGAAGCGGGCCGGAGACCCGCGGCCGCTTCGTAGCGCCAGTTCGACACGGCCCTGGCCTCGGATTGGAAGACCGGGAACGGCGCGGGCGTACCCTCGAACACGGTCAGCACCGCGCTCCACTGCGACACCCTCGGCCGAAGATCCTCGACCGTGCCCTCGAGGCGGGGCAGCAGCGTCGTGAGGACGATGAGTGTGGTCAGGAGCACGGGATCTGCGAAGCTTGATCAGGACCAGGGCAACGGCGACCGGGCGCGAAGGGTTCAATCCGCGATGTCGAGGTCCTTCGGGGCAACGAAGCGCTCCAGCCGACCGGTGCCGGCGGCGACCGAACTCCAGGCGTCGCCCTCGAAATCCAGGACCACCACGGCGGCGGTGGGGAATTCGAGTGCCAACCGGCGGCGGCCGGCCTTCTCGCCGGAGCCGGCCAGACGCATCGCCAGCTCCTGCAGTCCCGGATTGTGACCGATCATCAGGAGGGTGGCCGCACTATCCGGTGTCGAACGCACCACGGCGAGCAGGGCCGTCTCCGGCGCCTCGTAGATCGACGGAACGGTCTCGGCCTCGGGTCCCTTGAGGGCCGCCCGTATCGCCTCCCAGGTCTCCCGGGTGCGCAAGGATGGCGAGACCACGACGGCATCCGGCACCAGGCCCTCGGCCGCCAGATAGACACCCATCTGCGGCGCGGCGCGCTTGCCGCGATTGTTCAGGGGCCGGTCGAGGTCTGCGACGCCGGCAGGGCGGTCGGACTTGGCGTGACGCAGGAGGATCAGGCGGCGCATACGGAAACGGACCTTCAGGAAAAACCGGCGACAGGATGCGGGGCGTAGGGGGCTTCGAGGGCGCTCATCTCTTCGAGCGTGAGCTCGATGTCGAGGGCTGCGACGGCGTCCGTGAGGTGGCTCGGCTTCGACGCGCCGACGATCGGGGCGGTCACGACCGGTTTCTGCAGGACCCACGCCAGGGCAACCTGGGCCCGCGGCACGCCCCGGGCTGCAGCGATGGCCGAGACCTGCGCGACGACGGCGCGGTCGGCGGCATCGGCCGAGGCGTAGAGGGTCCGGCCGACCTCGTCGCTGTCCTGGCGCACGCTCCGAACCTCCCAATCGCGGGTCAGGCGCCCACGGGCCAGGGGGCTCCAGGGCAGCACCGCGATGTCTTGGTCGAGGCAGAGGGGCAGCATCTCGCGCTCTTCCTCCCGGTGCAGCAGGTTGTAGTGGTCCTGCATGGTGGCGAAGCGTGTCCAGCCGTAGCGGTCAGCGGTGAAGAGCGCCTTGGCGAACTGCCAAGCGTACATCGACGAGGCGCCGATGTAGCGGGCCTTGCCTGCCTTCACCACGTCGTGAAGCGCCTCAAGGGTCACTTCGATCGGCGTCCCGTAATCCCAGCGGTGGATCTGGAAGAGGTCGACATAGTCCGTGCCGAGGCGCTTCAGGCTCGCGTCGATCGACGAAAAGATCGCCTTGCGCGAGAGGCCGCCGGCATTGGGCTGGCTCGTCAGGGGGAAGAAACACTTGGTGGCGAGCACGATGGCATCGCGGTCGGCGTAGTCGCGCAGGGCGCGTCCGACGATCTCCTCACTGGTGCCGTCCGAGTAGGCGTTGGCCGTGTCGAAGAAGTTGATGCCGAGATCGAGCGCCTGCTTGATCAGTGGTCGGCTCTCGTCCTCGCGCAGGGTCCAGGGGTGAGGCCCGCGCTCCGGCACTCCGTAGGTCATGCAGCCGAGGCAGAGAGGCGAGACGTCGAGGCCGGTGCGGCCGAGCTTCTTCAGTTTCATCGGGAGCGTTCCGCTGGAGGGGAGCCTGCGCGGGCGACCCGTCCTATCTGGGTCCGGCGGGCGCTCCGGGCCAGGGGCCGAGGCCCGATCGTTCGGCTCAGCCGCCGCGCTGCTCGCGCCGCATCAGGAAGGCGAGCTTCTCGAACAGCCCGACATCCTGCTCGTTCTTCAGGAGCGCACCGTGCAGCGGCGGAATGAGCTTGCGGCCGTCCCGCTCGCGCAGGGTCTCGGGCGCGACGTCTTCCGAGACCAGGAGCTTGAGCCAGTCGAGCAGTTCGGAGGTCGAGGGCTTCTTCTTGAGGCCGGGCACCTCGCGGGTCTCGAGGAAGACCCGCAGGGCCTCCTCCACAAGCCGATGCTTGATGCCGGGAAAGTGCACCTCGACGATGGCCTTCAGCGTGTCGGCGTCCGGGAACTTGATGTAGTGGAAGAAGCAACGGCGCAGGAACGCGTCCGGGAGCTCCTTCTCGTTGTTCGATGTGATGATGACGATCGGGCGGCGCTCGGCCCGGACCGTTTCCCCTGTTTCGTAGACATGGAACTCCATCCGATCGAGCTCGGTCAGGAGATCGTTCGGGAACTCGATGTCGGCCTTGTCGATCTCGTCGATGAGCAGGACCGGCCGCTCTGGAGCCGTGAAGGCCTCCCAGAGCTTGCCGCGCCGGATGTAGTTGCCGATGTCGGAGACGCGCGGATCGCCGAGCTGGCTGTCGCGCAGGCGCGAGACCGCGTCGTACTCGTAGAGGCCCTGCTGCGCCTTCGTGGTCGACTTGACGTTCCAGGTCAGCAGCGGCGCCCCGAGCCCCTTGGCGATCTCCTCGGCCAGCACCGTCTTGCCGGTGCCCGGCTCGCCCTTCACCAGCAGCGGCCGCTCCAGCACGATGGCGGCGTTCACCGCCGTGGTCAGGTCGGAGGTCGCGACGTAGTCGGCGGTGCCGGTGAAGCGCATGGTGGTCCTCGCGGGGGATGGGGACGCAGGCGTCCGGGGTTAGAGCGCGTCCGGCATCCCCGCAAGGCACCGACCGCGTCGGATTTCGAGCGCTTCGATTACAGCGTCTTCCCGTCGTGCCAGACGCAGTTCGAGGCCAGGATGCCGAGGTTGACGTCCGACTTCTGCGGCTGCGGCAGGGTCTTTCCGTCCATGGCGAGGTCGATCTTGATCTCGACCTGTCCCTTCGCCTCGTTCTGGCGGCGGGAGAAGTAGCAATACTGCTGGAACGGCTGTTCCTCGTTGGCGCGGAAGTTCCAGCCGGTGACGATTTGGCCGTCCATGTAGGGAACCTGCTTGAACACCGTGAAGGTGGTGTTCACCGGGGCCTTCGAAGCCGGGGCCGCATCGTTGCCGAGCTGGGCCTTCGTCGGGGTCGGCGCCCCGGCCGCCTTCGGCAAACCACCCTCGAGCTTGAGCACGTTGTCGGTGAGCGTGACCTCGCCCTTGGTCTTCAGGGTCACGTCCGACAGGGCGGCCTGCATGGCGGCGGCGATCTTCTCCGCCGCCGAGTCGAACTGGTTCATGTAGGCGTAGCCGTAGGACGCCGCGCCGACACCCAGGCCGGCGAGGAGCACGAAGGCGCCCGCGCCGAGGGAGCGGAAGAGGAAGGCCCGCGCGGCGACGATGCGCGCCTCGGCCCGTAGGCGCCCGTTCACGCTCTGGGCGAGGACGACGTTCTCGGGGGTGCCGGGGGTATGGATACTCACGCGCCGGCTCCCGCACTGGCGGCCTGGGCCGGACCGCGCCGATCGATCGGGATCACAGCGCCGCCGGGAGCGGCGGTCACCGGAGCGGCGGGCGTCGCCGCTGCGGTCGCCGGCACCGGCGGGGCGACCGCCGGCTCGTCCGGCACGCCCCTCGGCTGACTCAGAGCCATTTCCTGGCGCAGGGCGTCGGTGATCGAGTCGAGCATGTACGGGGTCGCTGCCGGGTCGACGGTGGCGCCGAGGTCGTCCTCGTCCATGAAGGTCTTGCGCACCGAGACCGCACAGAGGGCGAGGATCGTCGAGGCGAAGGCGGCGCAGAGCGCCGGCACGAATACGAAGATGCGCAGGAAGGCGTGAACCTGCGCCTCGGACACGTCGATCGGATCGACGCCGTAGACCATCGCGGTGAAGGAATGCAGCTGCGAGCGATTCACCGAGTTGCGATAGGCCTGCTCGGCATCCGCGACCTTGCGCTCGGCCGCACCGCGGTCGAGGTCCGCGCGGGCCTTGCGGGCCTCCTCCAGCATCTTCGTCACCGCGCCACGGTCCGATCCGGCCTTGGCGACGCTGGCGTTCAGGGTCGCGGTACGGGGGTCGGTGACGCACTTCATGTTGGAATAGCGCTGGCCCTTGCTGTTGGTGCCGTAGACGCGCTCGCAGCGCTGCGCCGGCAATCCGGCGAGCTGGCTCGCATTCTCGGCGGCGCGCTTCTCGATCTGGTCGAGTTCGGTCGTGTACTGCGCCACCCGCGCATCCGCCGCGGCGATACGGTTGTCGATGGTGCTGCGATCGGCCTGCGCGTCCTTGAGGGCGGTCTTCGCCTTGGCGGCGTCCATCAGGCGGGGATGGAACATCATCTCGCCGAGCTGGGACACCGATTTGGTGGTCACGCCGGCCGCGAAGACGATGCCCACGATCGCCAGCATGCGGATGAAGTAGGAGCGCTGCGTCCGGGCCAGGATGCCCAGCGGCACGCGGCACAGCTCCACCGCGGCATAGACCAGCGGTGCCAGGAGCATGAAGTAGAAGGCCTGGGAGTCGCCGTCGCTGTAGACGCCGGCGAACAGCCAGGCGCCCCAGAGCGACGCGCCGATGACCATGAACTCGACGAGATAGGCGATCGAGACGTAGCCCCACTTGATGCGGTAGCCCTTCTCGATGTGCCGCTCCTGCGTCCAGCGCTCGGATTCCCGGCGCCATTCTCGGGCTTCACGTTGCACGTCGCGGTTGGGCGGCGTCTTTCGCATGGGGCACTCGTATCTCGAAACGCGACGCAGCGCGCTTAACCGTCCGTTAAGGCTTTGCCTTATGCGCATATTGTGCCGTTTTTGCGCCGCATCAGGGGTGCTGACCAGCACGGTCTCCCCATCCGAATGGTCGCAGCTCACCATTTTGTTGTTTCCGGGTGTGTGCGCTGTTGCGCCGGAGTGCCACCGGTGCCCATGGTTCGGGACGGACACGCACGGGGCTGCGCCGCGGCGCCCCGCCTCCGGTCCGGCGCCAGGAGACATCCCGAACCGATGACGGACGTGCACGCCGGATCCTACAAGGAAGCGATTCTGTTCCTCGTCACCGCGGGCGTGGTGGTGCCGCTGTTCCATCGGCTGCGCATCAGCCCGGTCCTGGGCTTCATCGGCGCGGGCGCGCTTCTTGGCCCCTTCGGCCTCGGACGCTTCGCCGAGACGCATCACTGGGTCTCGACCTTCACCATCGCGAACCGCGCGGAAATCGCCCACCTCGCGGAGTTCGGCGTCATCTTTCTGATGTTCATGATCGGGGTGGAGCTCTCCTGGGAGCGCCTGCGAACGCTGCGCCGCCTCGTCTTCGGGCTCGGCTCGATCCAGGTCCTCGCCTCCTCCGCCGTCATCGGCGCGATCCTGCTATCCCTCTCGGTGCCCCTCGCCGCCGCGATCATCGTCGGCCTTGCCCTCGCCCTGTCCTCCACGGCGATCGTGCTGCCTGTGCTGGCGGACCAGAAGCGGCTCAACACGCCGGCGGGGCGCGCCAGCTTCGCCGTCCTGCTGTTCCAGGACCTCGCGGTCGCCCCCGTCCTGTTCGCGATCGCGGTGCTCGGCCGCAACGACGGCTCGGACGTCGGCGGCGCCCTGGCCCTCGCCCTCGGCCAGGCGGCCGTCGCCATCGTGGTCATCGTCGTGGTCGGGCGCGTGGCGCTCCGGCCGCTGTTCCAGCTGGTGGCCCGGACGCGCTCGCCCGAGCTGTTCATGGCGGCCTGCCTCCTCGTCATCATCGGCACCGCCGTGACGGCCGCCGCCGCCGGCCTGTCGATGACGCTGGGAGCCTTCGTGGCCGGGCTGCTCCTGGCCGAGACCGAGTATCGCCGCGCCATCGAGGCGACGATCGACCCGTTCAAGGGCCTGCTGCTGGGCGTGTTCTTCGTCTCCGTGGGCATGAACCTCGATCCGGCCCAGCTGATGTCGGCGCCGGGCGCGGTGCTCGGGCTGGCCCTGGCGCTGATTCTGATCAAGGGCACCGTCATCGTGCTGGCGGCGCGCTTCCTGAAGCTCTCGCGGGCGGTGGCGATCGAGGCGGCCCTGCTGCTGGGACCCGGCGGGGAGTTCGCCTTCGTTCTGATCGGCGGCGCGCTGGCCGGCGGGCTCGTCCCGGAGGAGGTCGGACAGGCGGCCCTGATCGTCACCACCGTGACCATGATCGCGATTCCGGCGCTCGCGGTCCTGGCCCGCCGCATCGGCAAGCGGCTCACCGTCGCGCAACTCGGCCGCGCCCGGGCGGAGCCGGTGCCGGACCGTCAGCAGAACCGCGTCATCATCGCAGGCTACGGCCGGGTCGGACGCTTGGTGGGCGAGATGCTGTTGCGGCACAAGATCCCCTACCTCGCCCTCGATGCGGACGCGGCCCGGGTCTCGGAACATCGCCGCCTCGGAAACCCGGTCTATTTCGGGGATTCGGCCAATCCCGAATTGCTGCGTCGCTGCGACATCGCCAATGCCCGCGCCCTCGTCGTCACCCTGGACAATCCGCGGGCGGTCGAGGCGGTCGTGGAGGCAGCGCGGGCCGAGCGGCGCGACATCACCATCGTGGCGCGGGCGCGCGACGCCCGCCATGCCACCGCCCTCTATGAGATGGGCGTGGACGATGCCGTCCCGGAGACGATCGAGGCTTCGCTCCAGCTCTCCGAGGCCGTCCTCGTCGATGTCGGGGTCCCGATGGGCCTCGTGATCGCCTCGATCCACGAGCGGCGCGACGAGTACCGGGCGATGCTGAAGAAGAAGGAGACCGAAGTCCGCCCGGCCTTCCGTGCCCGCCGGACCGTCGGCAAGGGCGTCGAGACGCGGGAGCCGCCGGCTGCCGCCGACGAGGGCAAATCGGTGGTCAAGAGCGCCTGAGAGGCGTTCCGAAACGCTTCAGAGCAGCCGACCCTGTCCGCGGGACGGCATCACCGGCGCGGTCAGCGGGGCAGAGCCGGAGGGCGTCTGCGCGCCGGAAGCCTTGCCCGGCCCGGACTTGATGCCGGGCGGCGGTTTCGGCGCGGCCGGCTTCAAGGCATCGGGGGGCTTCTTTGCCCGCGGCTTGGCGCGGCGGACGGCTGGATGCGCGGAGGGCTCCATGCCCGGCGCGAAGCTACAGCGGTAGACGATCTCGTCAGGCGGCCCGAGACCGGTGTCGAGCGGGATCGTCACCGTATCGTCGTTGAAGCGCCATTTGCGTGTGCCCTTATCCCAGTAGAGCCAGATCGTCGTCGGGTGGCCCTGGACCGAGAAGATCGCCGCCTTCTTGGACAACGCGCGGATGGTGCGCGGCTCGTACATCCCCTTTGACCGGTAGGCGTCCGCGAAGGAGGCGGGCTGACGGTCGATGAAGGTGTTGCGCACCACCTGAATCGTCGCGCCCGGTTCGGAGAGGAACCGCTTGAAATCGCTCAACGAGCGCAACGCGAGCGCCATGTCGGTCACTCCTCACTCTACCCGTAGACCATGCGCCCTGACGACTTGTCCTGACTTGCACGAGACCGTGCGGACAAGATGTTCGATTCAGATGACAAGTCCTGTTCGCCGGAATAACGTCCGCATGGCGCTATCAACAGAAAACCGGGGTTATACCCAGTTTAACGTATGTGAACCGGGTCTGCGCCGGTCTCGGACGGCCCCTTGACCCCGATCGCGGCTTCCCGCGTTGTCGCGCCATGCTGCTCCAGTTCTTCACCGCCCTGCGCGAGGCCAAGGTCCCCGTCACCCTGCGGGAATTCCTGACGCTCCTCGAGGCGCTCGACCGCGATCTCGCCGAGAAGCGCGTGGAGGAGTTCTACCTTCTCGCCCGCACCGCTCTCGTGAAGGACGAGCGAAACCTCGACCGGTTCGACCGTGTGTTCGGCACCGTCTTCGAGGGCATCGAGACCCTGGGAGAGGCGACGGAACCGACGGCGATTCCCGAGGAATGGCTGCGCAAGCTCGCCGAGAAGTATCTCTCCGACGCCGAGAAGGCGGAGCTCCAGGCGCTCGGCTGGGACAAGCTGTTCGAGACCCTGAAGCAGCGCCTCGCCGAGCAGCGCGAGCGCCATCAGGGCGGCAGCAAGTGGATCGGCACTGGCGGCACCTCTCCGTTCGGCGCCTACGGCTACAACCCCGAGGGTATCCGGATCGGGCAGGACGGCAACCGCAACTTCCGTGCGGTGAAGGTCTGGGACAGGCGCGAGTTCAAGGATCTCGACGATACGGTCGAGCTCGGCACCCGAAACATGCGCGTGGCCCTGCGCCGCCTGCGCCGCTTCGCGCGCACCGGGGCGGCGGACGAACTCGACCTCGACGGCACGATCCGGGAGACGGCGGCGAAGGGCTACCTCGACGTGAAGCTCCGGCCCGAACGGCGCAACGCCGTGAAGGTGCTGCTGTTCCTCGACGTCGGCGGTTCGATGGACTGGCACGTGGCGCTCGCAGAGGAGCTATTCTCCGCCGCCCGCTCGGAGTTCAAGCACTTCGAGCACTTCTACTTTCACAACTGCCCCTACGAGCGCGTCTGGCGCGAAAACCGGCGCCGGCACGACGAGACGCTGCCGCTCCTCGACGTGCTGCGCACCTATCCGCCGGACTATCGCGTGGTGTTCGTGGGCGACGCCTCCATGAGTCCCTACGAGATCGCCATGGCGGGCGGCTCGGTGGAGCACTGGAACGAGGAGCCGGGCGAGGTCTGGCTGCGCCGCATCCTCGATCGATTCCCGAAGGCCGTCTGGCTCAATCCCGTACCTGCGGAGCACTGGGCCTACACGCAGTCGATCGGGATGGTCCGCCGCCTGATGGGCGAGCGCATGTTCCCGCTCAACCTCGAGGGCATCGACGGCGCCATGCGCGCGCTGGTTCGCTGACGCGCGAAGCGCGTCTCGATGTCCGGAATGAACGGAGCTTCGATGTCGGATTCCTTGCCGCGGGGCGGGTTCGCGTCACTCGTTCCCGAACTCGATATCCGCGATCTGGCGCAGAGCCTGACGTTCTGGTGCGACGGGCTCGGCTTCACGATCGCCTATGAACGGTTCGAGACCGGCTTCGCCTATCTCGAACGCGATGGCGCTCAGGTGATGCTGAACGTGGTCAATGGAAATTGGACGACCGCGCCCCTCGAGCCGCCTCTCGGCCGGGGCATCAACCTGCAGATCGCGGTGCGGTCCACGGCCGAAATCATCGAGCGCCTCGACGCCCTCGACTGGCCGCTATTCAGGCCGTTGCACGACGCCTGGTATCGGGCTGGCCGCGAAGAAGTGGGATGCCGGCAGTTCCTCGTACAGGATCCGGACGGCTACCTCCTCCGCTTCAGCGAAAGTCTCGGCCGTCGTCCGTTCAGCCCTGACGGGCCGGCGTCGTGACGCTGAGGCCGTCGAGCTCCGGCGTGATCCGGATCTGGCAGCACAGGCGCGAGGTCGCGCGCACATCGGAGGCGAAGTCGAGCATGTCCTGCTCCATCGCCTCGGCGGGGCCCACCACCTCGGCCCAGGCCGCATCGACATAGACGTGGCAGGTGGCACAGGCGCAGGCGCCGCCGCATTCCGCATCGATGCCCGGGACATTGTTGCGGATCGCCGCTTCCATCACGGTCGATCCCACGTCGCCCTCCACGGTCCTGGCCGTTCCGGCATGGTCGACGTAGGTGATCTTGGGCATCGGGGGCTCCGGGCTCGGACAACGCGTAGAACGGCCGGTTGTGCGGCGCACCGCCTGCCTTGAAGGGGCAGGCCTCCGAATGCAAGCGCGCTCGCCGACCCGGCAAGGATTCTTGCGCTTACGCCGCAGAGGCTCCGCCGTTCCATCGGGCCGCCGCGACGCGACGTCCGAGCCCGCCCGGTCAGGGCTTCTGCGGGAGGGCCGCGAGGGTCTCGATCACCGCAGCGGCGAGTTCATCGCAGGAGGCGCCGGCACCGGCGCGGAGCGCGTCCTCGACCGCGGCCGATGACAGGGCAACCCTGTCCGCGCCGATCCCGAGGGCCGATCCCTTCAGGGTATGGGCGAGGTCGGCCCGTTCAGCGGTCGGCGCGCCCGCATCGACGATGCCCGGCAGCAGGCGCCGACACTGGGCGGCGAAGAGCACGAGCAGTTCGGCGGCGAGTTCGGCATCGCCGAAGGTCTGCCGCGCGAGGTGTTCGGCATCGAGGAGCGCCGCCCCGGGCACGTCGCGGGAATTCGGATCTGACAAAGCGTCCCCTCGTTCCGGCGGGGGCCATCCAGGCTATCCACAGCTGAGCCCCGCCGCCGTTCGCTTCCGTTTACGCGTTGAGGCATCATGGAGAAAGACGACGGCGCGGTATCGGCCCCGGGCTTGGTAACCATTCCGTTAAGGTTTTTTGGGCGCTGCGGCAGGCTCGGGTATCGGAGCTTCGTGCCGAAGTCTAAAGTTCCTTGGTAAATTGGTAAAAGTAACCCTGATCGACGGGCGCGGCCGTGGATCGGGATACGCGTAACGAGGCGTTGTATGGCCACGGAAAAGAAGCTCAAGGATCCGGCCGAGGCGGCTCTGTCGGCGATCGAGCAGGCTCTCAACCTCGACGCTTTCGCTCAGGGCGACGAGGCATCGCGGGTGGAACCCCGCCTTCCGGACGTCGGCGACAGCGACCCTCTTCGCGACCCCAGCGGTCGGCTCGCGCCGCCGCGCCTCGACCTCGACCAGCCGCTCGCTTCGGACCTGCCGCCGCCGGACCGCAACCGTCCGCGCCGGGAAGGTGGTCTCCTGCCGCCCGACCGCTCGATGGTCGCCAACGACGACCGCCAGAACATCGGCATCCTGCAGCAGACCCTCCGCATCCGCCCGTCGCGCACGCCCTATCTCATCGCCGCCGCTGCCGGTGCTCTCTGGATCGGCGGCCTGCTCGCCCTCGCCTGGGCCCAGTCCTCGGGCGACCTGCGCGGCTTCTTCCAGGGCCTGACCGCGATCCAGGGCGCCGTCGCCGCGTCCGCTCTGGTCGGACCGGTCGTCCTGTTCGCCATCATGGCGATGCTCGCGGTCCGTGCCCAGGAGATGCGCCTCGTCGCCCGCGCCGTGGGCGAGGTCGCGATCCGTCTGGCCGAGCCCGAGAACTTCTCCACCGACGCGGTGCTCACCATGTCGCAGACCGTCCGGCGCGAAGTCGCGGCGGTCGGCGACGGCGTAGAGCGGGCGCTCGCCCGGGCCGGCGAACTGGAGACCCTGGTGCGCGGCGAGATCGCCACCCTGGAGCGGGCCTATTCCGACAACGAGATCCGCATCCGCTCGCTCGTCGACGAGCTCGTCGCCCAGCGCGAGTCGATCATCGCCAATGCCGAGCGGGTGCGCGGGGCCATCACTGGCAGCCACCAGAGCCTGACGGCCGAACTCGACGGAGCGGCCGAGCGTATCGTCTCCGCGGTCAACGGTGCCGGCGACCGGGTCACCAGCGCCCTCGACGCCCGCGGCGAGGCCATCACGTCCGCCCTCGGAGACCGCGGCGACGCGATCACCGCCGCCCTCGGCGAAGCCGGCGACCGCGTGGTCGAGCTGGTCTCCGGCCGCGGCGACGACCTCGTCCAGCGCCTGGCCTCCACCAGCGAAGGCGTGCGCGGCAGCCTCTCGGAGGTCGGCAACGCGCTCACGCAATCCCTCGAAACGCGGGCCGAGGAGGTCACCCGGGCCTTCGAGCGTACCGGTGGCATCCTCACCACCACCCTGGCCGAGAATGCCGGTCAGGTGGCGCGCACCCTCGCCCAGACCGGTTCCGAGGTCATCGAGGCCCTCAACCGCCAGGGCGGCGAAGTCCGCCAGACCTTCGAGCTCTCCGCACGTGGTCTGGAGGAAGCCTTCCTGACCCGCGGTTCCGAACTGACGGCCCATTTCTCCTCCACCGGCGGCGAGATCACCGCGCGCTTCGCCGAGACGGGCGATGCCCTGCGCGCCCACTTCGCGGAGACCGGCGCCGCTCTCACGCACGACATCGCCGCCCGCGGCGATGCCCTGCGCAGCGAGATCGAGATCGCCGGCACCGGCGTGTCCGCCCTCATCGAGGCCCGCGCCCGCGAGGCCCAGACCGGTCTCGCCGCGGCCGCCGGCAGCATCATCGAGACTTTCACGGCCCGCGCCGACGGCGTGCGCGATGATCTGATCCGCTCCGTGGACGGGATCGCCTCCGGCCTCGACAGCCAGGGCGGCGCCCTGGCCGAGCGCATCGAGACCGCTGCTTCCCGCCTGCACGAGACGATCACGGTCCACGGCTCCGAGGTCTCGAACCTGTTCGAGACCCGCGGCCGCGACACGCAGGCGGGCCTCGCGCTCGCCGCAAGCGCCATCATCGAGAGCTTCGGCGCTCGCGCGGACGCCCTGCGCGAAACCCTGATCGGCTCGGTCGAGGACGCGACCGCCCGCCTCGACGAGCGCGGCGGCACCCTGGCCGAGCGCATCGAGGCCGCTGCGAACCGTCTCCGGGAGACGATCGACGTCCATGGCGGATCGGTTTCCGAGCGCATCGACGCGTCCGGCCGCGAGGCCCAGGCCGCCCTCGCGCTCGCTGCCAGCGCCATCGTGGAGACCTTCGGCAACCGTGCCGGCGGCGTGCGCGACGATCTCCTGCGCTCGGTGGAAGGCCTCGCCAACGGCCTCGACCAGCATGGCGCGGCCCTGGCCGAGCGCATCGAGACGGTGGCAAGTCAGCTGCACCGGACCGTCACGGTCGAGGGTGCGAACCTCGAGGCGACCCTCGGGGCGACCGGCGACCGCGTCGGAGAGCTTGTGCGTATCCGGACGCAGGAAGCGACCGGGACCCTCGAGGGCGCCCTTTCGGCCCTCGGGAACACCTTCGAGACCCGAACCTCGGAGGCCGTGGACAGCCTGCGCGCGACGGCTGCCCACCTCGACGAGCAGATCGGCAGCCGCACGGCGGAGGCCGCCGACACCTTCCGCCGCAGCGCGGAGGAGACCACCGTCGCCCTCGGCGCCAGCACCACGGAGGCCGCACAGTCGCTGCGTCGCGCTTCCGCCAGCGCCACGGGCGAGCTCGAAGCCCGCACCGTCGAGGCGGTGCAGATCTTCGAGAAGCGTCTCGCCGCCACTTCCGCCGACCTGGCGGCCCGGACCACCGAGGCGGCCGAACTCCTACGCAACGCCGCCGACGGACTTGGTGGCACGGTCGGCACCAGGGCCCAGGAGTCGATCGAGGCCCTGCGCGGGACCTTGGACGCCGTCAACGACGAACTCGCCCGTCGCGCCGAGGAAGCGGCCGGCACGATCGCCCGCGCGGCCGACGGCCTCGGCGGCGACCTCATAGCCCGCATCCGCGACGTCGAGACCGTCTTCGGCGACCACGGCCGGACCCTCGGCGACCTCATCGCCGCCCAGGCTCAGGAGGCTCAGTCGCAGCTGGCCAATACCGGCCGCGACATCGTCCTCGCCGTCACCGCCCAGGGCGCGCGCGTCAACGACGCCCTCAACCAGACCGGCGCGAGCTTCGCCGACACCACCGAGACCCGCGTCCAGGCCATCGACCGCGTGCTCAACGACCGCCTCGCGACCCTGCAGGAGACCATCGCCCGCGGTGACATCCTCGCCGAGCGCATCTCCCGCGACACAGCCGCCCTCACCGAATCCGTGACGGGCCGCCTGGAGGAGATGGACCGCATCATCACGATCCAGGGCAAGGTGGTGGCCAACAGCATCGCCGAGCGCACCCGCGAGGCCCAGGAAGCCGTCGAGAGCCAGCTCGGAGCCCTCGAAGAGCGCTCCGCCCGTCGCTCGACGGAGATCGGCGAAACCTTCGCGAACCTGGTCGCCCAGATCGACGGCCATCTCGGCAGCCGTGCCACCGCCCTGAACGAAGCCCTGATCGTGCGCACCGCCGAGATGGCGCGCGTCATGGCCGAGGGCGGTCGCGACCTCGTGCAGTCCCTCGACACCCGGGCGGACACCATGGCCCTCGACATCGCCCAGCGCGGCGCCAGCCTGGGCGACGTCCTCGGCGAGCGCTCGGCCGAGATCGCCCGCCGCCTCGACGAGCAGACCCTCGAACTGTCCCGCCGCCTGGACGAGGGCGCCGGGCGCTTCGACGCCGGCGTGCTCGGCCGCCTCGAGGCGATCGGCACCGCCCTCGAGGAGCGCAGCCGCCTGATCGAAGAATCCTTCGGCACCCAGGCCTTCGAGGCGATCCGGCTCATCGAGAGCCGCACCCGCGCGGTCGACGAGGATCTGGCCAACCGCACCCGCGAACTCGTCGACATGATCGTCGAGCGCACCGGGGGCGCCAACCAGGCCCTCGACACCCAGGCCGCGGCGATCCGCGAGGCCTTCTCGCAGCGCGCCGACGAATTGGTCCGCCTCATCGACGCCCGCACCGCCGCCATGGGCACGGAGCTCGACGAGAAGGGACGCGCCGTGTTCGGGGCTCTCGGCGGCCGCATCACCGAACTGGCGCGCCTGTTCGATCTCGGCAGCAACTCCCTCGGTGCGGTGCTGGAGCAGCGCGGCGAGACGATCCTGGGCCGCCTGCGCGAGATGGTCGCCGAGGCCGACCGTCAGCTCAGCGAGGGCGAGGGCCGCCTCGGCACCACCCTGGACCGCCGGACCTCCGACATCAGCTCGCTCCTCGACGAGGGCGTGCGCACGGTCCACCAGCTGCTCGACGACCGCACGGGCGAGATCCGGGCGCTGCTCGACAACCACGCCAGCTCCCTGGGCTCCGATTTCAGCGACCGTCTCGCGCCGCTGCACGACACGCTGGACCAGCGCGGCCGGACTTTCGTGGACACCATCGCGGCCAGCCTCGGCAGCGCCGCCGAGGCGGTCGAGGCCCGGACGCGGGCCCTGGCCACCCTGTTCGACGAGCGCATCGAGCAGCTCGATGAGGTGGTCGACCGGCGCGGCGGCAGCCTCGCGGACTCGGTCGAAGCCCGGACCCGCGCCCTCGCGGAGACCTTCGACCAGCGGATCGGTGTCCTCGACGAACTCGTGGACACCCGGGGCAAGCGTCTCGCGGACAACCTCGGCGCCCATGCCCAGACTCTCGTCGAGCAGTTCGAGCAGCGGATCGGTACCCTCGACGAGGTCGTCGAGCGCCGGAGCGGCGAGATGGCCCAGGCCGTCGACGACCGCACCCGCGCCATGGCCAACCTGTTCGACCATCGCATCAATATTCTCGGCCAGCTCGTCGACCATCGCGGCGCACACCTGACCGAGACCCTCGAGAGCCGAACCGAGGCCCTGACAACCCTCCTCGATCAGCGCATCGGCGCCCTCGACGAGATCGTCGACGGCCGCGGCAACCACCTGACCCAGTCCCTCGACGCCCGGGCGCAGGGCCTGCGCAGCCTGTTCGACGAGGTGCTGAGCGCCCTGGACGGCGTCATCGACGGCCGTGCCGAGGCTCTGACCGACCGGGTCGAGACC
Organism: Methylobacterium sp. AC433; assembly: GCF_979253015.1. Taxonomy (NCBI): domain Bacteria; kingdom Pseudomonadati; phylum Pseudomonadota; class Alphaproteobacteria; order Hyphomicrobiales; family Methylobacteriaceae; genus Methylobacterium; species Methylobacterium sp. AC433. The sequence goes on from NZ_CEEDBN010000004.1 coordinate 112,870, forward strand.
CGGACACGGGGTCTCACTTCGCTGTTCGACGAGCGCCTCGGCGCCCTGGACCGGCTCGTCGAGCACCGGACCGGCACGTTGTCCGACGAGGTCGATGCCCGCGCCCAGGCGCTGGTCTCGCTCATCGACACGCGGGTCGGCGCCCTCGACCAGGTGGTCGATGCCCGGGCCGGAATCTTGCGTGAGCAGGCCGAGGCGGTGGCACAGACGTTCGTCACCCTGTTCGAGGACAGGTCCGCAGGCCTCGCCGCGCAGGCGGACGAGCGCACCCGCGCCCTCGTGGCGATCTTCGACGAGCGCCTGCGTGCCCTCGAAGCGCTGGTCGACGGACGCACCGGCACGCTCGCCGACCGCGTCGAGGAGCGCACCCGCGCCCTCGCATCGGTCTTCGATACCCAGCTTCGGACCCTCGACGAGACGGTCGACCACCGTGCCAACGCCCTGGCCAAGCAGACCGAGGACCGCGGCAGCGCGCTGGCGGCGATGTTCGACGAGCGCCTCACGGCCCTCGGCGGCCTCGTCGAGGCCAGCGCCGCCGAGTTCGCCCGCACCATCGACACCCAGGGCCATGCGCTCACCGAGGCCGTGGACAGCCGGTCGGCAGCCTTCACGAGCCGCATCGACAACCGGATGAAGGTGTTCGCCACCCTCGTCGCCTCGCGCGGCGATGCCCTCGCCTCGGCCTTCGACGACCGCCAGGACGCTTACGCGTCGCTGGTCGACGAGCGGACGGCCGCCATGCTCGCGGCCTTCGACGAGCGGGTCGACCGGCACGCGGCCCTGGCGCAGGCGCACAGCCAGGCCCTGGCGGCGGCCCTCGACCAGCGCAACGAGGCCGTCGCGGCGCTGCTCGACAGCGGCACCGGCGCCCTGACCGAGGCGTTCGATCGCCGCTCCGCGGCGCTCGCCGGCCTCGTCGAGGCGCGCGGCCAAGCCCTCGCCCGCCGGCTGGCGGAGAGCGCAGAGACCATCACCCGCGCCATCGAGACGGGCGGCGGTGCCCTGGTCGAGACACTGGACGGACGCGGCAACGCGGTCGTCGCCGGCCTGACGGACCAGTCGGAGCGCCTGCGGGAGATCGTGGACGGTCCGGCGGCCCAGCTCGTCGAGGCCCTGACGCTGCGGGGCGACGCCATCGAGCGGGCCCTGCAGGAGAGCGGCGCGCCACTGGTCGCCGCCATCCGCGAGCGCACCGAGGCCCTCGCAGCCCAGTCCCGCGCTTCCGCCGAGGCGCTGCTGTCGGCCATCGACGGCGGCGCGGCGCGGGCCATCGCGTCGCTCAACGATGCGAACGATCAGATGCGCGGCGATCTCGCCGCCGTCCTCCAGCGGATCGATGGGGCCAACGACGCCCTGCGCGAGCTGCTGGCCGGAACGGGTGAGAATCTCGGAAACATCGAGTCGAGCCTCTCGCATCGCATCGCCGACATCCGCGACGGTCTGGCGGCGGTGGCCGGTGAGACCGAGCGCGCCAGTGCCGGCGTGTCCGAGCAGGTTCATCTCCTGCGGAGCGTGGCGGAAGGCGCCCTGCGGGAGGCCAGCGAGCTGGCGATCTCCCTCGACGAGCGTGGCCGCGCCCTCGACGAACTCGGTCGCACCCATGCCGGGACCCTGCGCCAGGCCGTCGGGCACCTCGAAGGCGCCGCCGGTCAGCTGCAAGGGGCCGCCGGCCAGATCCAGGGCGCCGAGGCCCGCCTCGCGGATCGCCTGGGTGAGCGCGAGGCCGCCATCGCCAACGTGCTGTCGCGGATCGAGGAGCGCTCCGGCAACCTCGACACGCAGACCGCGCGCTTCGACGCGATGATCGGCGAGACCCTGCGCGCCGCCGAGGAGCGGGCCCGGGCGCTCGGCAACAGCCTGTCCGAGACCGCCACCGGTGCGGGGACGACCGTCGCCAGGGCTTTCGAGGGCCTGCGCGCCAGCGCCGACAGCGAGAGCGGACGCACCGCCGAGGCCGTGCGGAGCGCGATCGAGGCGGCCTCGCAGCAGATGATGGGCGTGCTCGAGGCGGCATCCGGCCGCTTCGGGGAATCCGTCTCCAGCCTGCGCGAGATGGCGGCCGAGATCCGGCGCGAGCTGGATGCCACCCGGGCCGATCTTAAGCGCGGCGTGCTGGAGATCCCGCGCGAGACGCAGGATGCCACCGGCGAGATGCGACGGGTCGTCTCCGAACAGCTGAAGGCCCTGAACGAGCTCTCGAGCCTCGTCCAGACCTCGGGACGGGCGGTGGATGCGGCGGCGCCGAAGGTCTCCGAGCCGAAGCGTCCGGCCACGCCCGCCCCCGCGCAGGCTCCGGCCGCTGCCGTGCCCGCTCCGGCGGTGCCGGCGAAGGCCGCGCCGGCCAAGCCTGCCGCGGCGCCGGCGGCGGCCAAGCCCGCCGCTCCGACCCCGCGCCCCGGCACGTCGATGAACCTGGTTTCGGCTCCAGCGGCCCGGACCGGTTCCGCCTCGCGTTCCGACGCGCGCGGCGCCGAAGGCCGCGGCTGGCTCTCGGACCTGCTGACGCGGGCTTCCATCGACGACGATGCGGAGCCGGCACCGAGCACCGCGGCTCCGGCGACGAAGCAGCAGGCGGAGGCACAGAAGAACGCCGCCGAGCGCGGCCGCACCGCACTCGAGACGATCTCCAGCGACATCGCCAAGATGATCGATCATCAGACCGCTGTGGAGCTGTGGGAGCGTTACCGCCGGGGCGAGCCGAACCTGTTCGACCGCCGCATCTACACGGCGCAGGGCCGGCAGACCTTCGAGGAGGTTCGCCGCCGCTACGGCGCCGATGCCGACTTCCGCCGCACGGTGGATCGCTACGTGGGCGAATTCGAGCGCCTGCTCGGCGATGTCTCGAAGAACGACCGCGACTCCTCGCGGGCGGATGCCTACCTCACCTCGGAAACCGGCAAGGTCTACACCATGCTGGCCCATGCCAGCGGGCGCTTCGACGGAGCCTAGGCCCCGGAGGAGACCGGCGAAACGAACGGACCCCCGCCCTCCCCCCGGACGGCGGGGGTTCCTCGTCTGTGCGCTGTCCGCTCAGATCAAGCCGAGGCCGGCGAGTTCGCGGCGCAGGGCCTCGGGCATCTCGGCGAGCCCGCCGGCGGTGCGGGCGTCGAGGTCGGCCGGCGCATCCTCCGCCTTCAGGTAGCGCCAGCCCTGGAACGGGCGGCACGGGCGCGGTGAGACGGCGGTCACGTCGGGTCTCAGGACGAGCCGGCAGCGCCCGATTCCATCCGTGTCGGTGAAGGGCGTGATGGCGGCGATGGATTGGCGGCACAGCAGCGTGCCCTTGATCACCCAGTAGATCGAACCGCGGCCGGCGATGTCGCCAGCGCGGGTCGGCACCATGCGGGTGGTGTGGACCGGCGCGGGGTCGCGGCCCTCACGCAAGGCGGCATCGCGGTTGCGGGCGATGCGCTCCTCCAGCTCGCCGATGCTGGCGGGGCCGACACAGAGTTTCAGGAGATGCAGGGTTTGGGCGGCGGGCATGGCAGCGTTGTAGCAGCCGCGCCGCGACCATGCGCGCCCGCGATCGGCGGCGCGACCCCGCGCCGCTCATGGCCCGGCATGTCAGGAAAACAGGGCGCGCTTCTCGTCGTCGGAGAGGGCGTCGATCTCCGCGAAGGCCGTCGCGATATCGGTCTGCGCGTGCTCCGAGACCTGCAGGGTGGTCGCCGTCGGCATAGCCGGACGATCGTTGACCGGATCGGTTTCCTCGGGCGCGGCCGCCTCGAAAGCTGTTTCGGGGTCGGCTTCGGTCTGCATCCCGGCATCCGCGAGGGCCGCCATATCGGCGAGATCCGGGTCATCCGCAGGCGTGGATTCCGCGGCGGCGGGCGCAGCGGACGGCACGTCGACGTCCAGCGCTGCGACCTCCGGCTCGGCTTCGTCCGAGAACTCAGGGCTCGACTCGGCAGCGACAATCCCGACGGCGTCGGTCGCTTCGAGAAAGACGATGTCGTCCTCGGCGGACGGATCGTTCGGCACGGGGCGCAGGGTCGGCGACAGCGGCGGCACCGGCTCGGCGGACGAGGAGTCCATGTCGATGTAGCGATCGACGTCGCTCTGGCAGAGATCGGCCGGAACCTCGGGCGTGCCCGGGCCGCCGGGTCCCGCCGGGACCGGGTCGAGGGCATCGCCCCAGATCGCCATCATGGCGGCGAGGCGCTCCTCGAGGTAGCGCAGGGTATGGATGATGCGCGCCGTCCGCTGGGCGGTGAGGTCCTGGAAGGAGCAGGCGGTGTAGATGGCGGTGGCGCGGCGATCGAGCTCGTCGCAGATCGCGGCATCGGAGCCGGACTCGCGCAGTGTCCAGGCGGCTTCCTGCACGCTCTCGGCGGCGCTGAGGATCTCGGAGGTGGCGCGCTCGGTCGAACGCACGATGGCGTCGAGGGCGGCGGAGGCCCCGCCGAGCCGGCTCTGGTCCTGGTCGGGTGCATTGATGGCCGCGATCTCGGCCTTGGTCCGGGCGATGGCGTGCGCCATGTCCATCACGTCGCCGCGAACCCGCCCGATCTGGCTGCTCTCGCGGTCATTGGTGACCACGCTCTCCAGCCGCGCGATCGCATCGAGGAGGATTCCGGTATCGCTGGTGCGGTTGCGGCGCAGATAGGCATCGAGGAACCAGCGGCCACGCTCGCTCTCGGTCATCGCCGCTTCGATGCGGTCGTATTCCGAGATGTCGACCGACGTCAGCGAATGGGAACTCGACATCAAGCACGTGTCCTTGGCCGTACAGGGGCCGGCATACGGTAGCCGGGTCCGAGCTCTCTCAGGTTGACAGGATCGTTTTAACGCCGGCTTTACGCAGCTTCCGCCTGACGCGACGTTCTCACAGGCTCTCCTCGTCCCAGTCCGGTCCTTGTGTCTGACCCGCTTCCCGCCGTTCCGGAGCCGAACGCGTTTCGGCTATCGGTGCTCTATGCCGTGGTCTTCGTCGAGATCGGCATCGCGATGCCGTTCATGCCGGTCTGGCTCAACGCTCTCGGCCTCGACGCCACGGTCATCGGTGCCCTGCTCGCCCTGCCGATCGCGATCCGCATCGTGGCCACCGCGCCGTTGGTCGGGCTGATCGATCGGGGCGTCGACGCCCGTCGCATCCTGCTCGTCGGAAGCCTCGTCCTGGCCGGGACCTATCTGCTGATGCCGACGGGCGCCGCCCTCGGATGGCCGCTGCTCGCCCTCCTCATCGCACTGAACGCCGTCGCGGCCGCGCCCCTGGTCCCGAGCATCGACTACCTGACGCTGAGCGCCGTACGGCGAAGCCGGCGCCTCGATTATGCGCGCATCCGGATGGCGGGTTCCGTCGGCTTCCTCCTGGCGAACTTTGCCGGCGGAGCCGCCCTCGGCGCCCTGGGTGAGCGGCTCGCCGTTCCCCTCCTGCTCACCGTGCTGGCGCTGATCGCCGCCGCCGTGGTGCTGATGGCCCGGGTCGACGCGCCACCGGCCCCGCCGCGCCGTCCCGAGGAGGGTCGGCCGCGCCTGCCCGCCGTCCTGTGGCTCTCGATCGCGGCGGCGGCCCTGATCCAGTCGAGCCACGCGGCGATCTACGCCTTCGGCAGCATCCACTGGAGCACCCACGGGATCGCGACGTCGTGGATCGGCACGCTCTGGGCCATCGGCGTCGCCTCCGAAATCCTGCTGTTCGCACTTATCGGCCGCCTGCCCGCGCGCTGGCGAAACCCGTTCGTGCTGCTCGGCCTCGGCGGGGGTGCCGCTCTCCTGCGGGCCGTCGGAATGGCCTCCTTCGGGGACCGCCTCGCGCCGGTGATCGCCTTGCAGGTGCTGCACGGCCTCACCTTCGGGGCGACGCAGCTCGGCGCCATGGCGGCGGTGTCGCGCTTCGCGCCCGACGGCGCCCGTGGCCGGGCGCAGGGTACCGTCAGCTCGGCGGGTGCCCTCGCTTCGGCCAGCGCGACGCTGATGACGGGCGCCGCCTATCAGGCCGGTGGCGGGCCCCTCGCCTTCGTGCTGATGGCGCCGCTGGCCGCTCTCGGCCTGTGCCTCGTGGCACGCGCCGCGCAGGCCGCCCGCGCTTTCAGCCTTCACAGCACCACGATTGTGGGTCAGGGGGCAGGACAACCCGATTAACCTTGACCGTCCGGTAACCGTGATCGGTGTTACGTGAGCGCGGCATGGAGTGCGGCGTCATTGGCTAGAGCCGAGATCAGGACCAACCCGGAAGCTGCCGACGCCGCGATCCTCGAGGGCGGGCGCGTCGGCCTGTCCGGACGCTGGACCGCCGACCAGGGCGCATCCGTGGAGGTCGCCGCCGCGCGCATCGCCGACAGCGCCGCGGGCACGTCCCTCCTGGTCGACCTGAGCCGGATCGCCCGCCTCGACACCCTCGGCGCCTGGGTGCTGGAGCGAACCCGTGCCGAGATCGAGGCTGCGGGTGGCCGACTGGCCTATGCGGGCGCGACGCCCGAGCACCGGATCCTCCTGAGCGAGGTGAAGCTGCGCGCCGCCGAACCGCCGCCGCCACGGCGCGGACGCGTCTTCGGCTTCCTCGACGATCTCGGCCGGAGGGTCGTGGGCGCCAAGTCCGACCTCGTCACGGGCCTCGCCTTCTTCGGGGAGGTCGTGACCGCCTGCATCCGCGTCGCGGCCCGGCCCGGCACCTTTCGGGGCACGGCCCTCGTCAATCAGATCGAACAGGTCGCCTTCCGGGGCGTCCCGATCATCGTGCTGATCTCGTTCCTCGTGGGCGGAATCGTCGCCCAGCAGGGAATCTTCCAGCTCCAGCGCTTCGGCGCCCAGAGCTTCGTCGTGAATCTCATCGGGCTCCTCATCCTGCGCGAGCTCGGCGTGCTGCTCACCTCGATCATGGTGGCGGGTCGCTCGGGCTCTGCCTTCACCGCCGAGATCGGCTCGATGCGGATGCGCGAGGAGGTCGACGCCCTGCGGGTCATGGGCCTCGATCCGATCGAGATCCTGATCGTCCCGCGCATCCTCGCCCTGGTGATCGGCCTGCCGATCCTGACCTTCCTCGCCTCGCTCGCGGCCCTGGCCGGCGGCGGCCTCACCGCCGCGCTCTACGGCGGCATGACGGTCGACGCGTTCCTGGCCCGGCTTCAAGCCGCCGTCTCCCTGCACCACGTGGCCGTCGGATTGATCAAGGCGCCGTTCATGGCGCTGATCATCGGCATCATCGCGACGATCGAGGGATTCGCCGTGGAGGGCTCGGCCGAGTCCCTGGGCCGCCACGTCACGGCCTCAGTCGTCAAGTCTATCTTCATGGTGATCGTCCTCGACGGATTGTTCGCCGTCTTCTTCGCCGCGATCGACTTCTGAGGGTCGCCAGACCGTGTCCGTCCCGAACCTTCAGACGCGTTTCGAACACACGGCGCCCTCCGCCGCCCCGGAGGCGATCATCCGCGTGCGCGACCTCGTGGTCGGCTTCGGCAGCAAGATCGTGATGAAGGGGCTGAACCTCGACATCCGCCGCGGCGAGATCCTCGGCTTCGTCGGACCCTCCGGCCAGGGCAAATCGGTGCTCACCCGGACGATCCTCGGCCTCGTCCCGAAGCGGGCCGGCACGATCGAGGTGTTCGGCGAGGACGTGGACGGCCTCACCGTGGCCCGGCGGCGCCAGATCGAGCAGCGCTGGGGCGTTCTCTTCCAGCAGGGCGCGCTGTTCTCGGCGCTCACCGTCAAGCAGAACATCCAGATGCCGATGCGTGAGCATCTCAACCTGTCCGAGCGCCTCCTCGACGAGTTCGCCCGCCTGAAGATCGAGATGGTCGGCCTGAAGCCGGATGCGGCCGACAAGCTGCCTTCCGAATTGTCGGGCGGCATGATCAAGCGCGCGGCCCTCGCCCGCTCCCTCGCCCTCGACCCCGAGATCCTGTTCCTCGACGAGCCGACCTCGGGCCTCGACCCGATCGGCGCCGGCGAGTTCGACGAACTCGTCGCGACCCTGAAGCAGACGCTCGGCCTGACCGTCTTCATGGTCACCCACGACCTCGACAGCCTCTACACCGCCTGCGACCGCATCGCCGCCCTCGGCGACGGCCAGATCATCGCGCAGGGAACCATCGAGGAGATGCTGGAGAGCGACCATCCCTGGCTCCGCTCCTACTTCCACGGCAAGCGCGGACGCGCGGTCGTCTCGCCAGGCAGGCATCATGCGCCGGCCTGACCCCCGCCGCCCCCAGCGTGCCGCCGCGCACCGCCCGCGCCCCACCCCGTCAAGGTATTGCTGATCCGATGGAGACTCGTGCGAACTACGCCCTGATCGGCGCCTTCACCCTCGCGGTCGTGGTGGCGGCCTTCGGCTTCGTGTTCTGGCTCCAGGGCGGTTCCCGCAGCCAGGTCCGGCAGGCCGTGCGCATCGTGTTCTCCGGCACCGTCGGCGGCCTCGCCAAGGGGTCGACCGTGGCCTTCAACGGCATCAAGGTCGGCGAGGTCATGGACGTTCGCCTGCTGCCGCAGGACCCGCGCCGCGTCGTCGCCATCGTGGAGGTCGAGCGCACCACCCCTCTGCGCGCCGATACCCGGGCCCGCCTCGATTCGGCGATGCTGACCGGCGTCTCGACGATCTCGCTGTCGGGCGGCAACGCCGATGCCCCGGCCCTGACGCCCGGCTCGGGCGACCAGATGCCGACGATCTTCGCCGACAGCTCCGACATCCAGGACATGATGGCGGCGGCCAAGCAGATCGCCCAGCGGGCCGACGACGTCCTCCAGCGCCTCGACAAGGTGGTGGCCGGCAACGAGGGCGCGATCACCCGCACCCTGGCCAACGTGGAAGCCTTCTCGAAGACGCTCGCGGAGGCTGGCCCGGCGGTGAGCGGGCTCGTGAGGGCGATCGATGGCGAGAAGCTGAACCGCGTCATCGACAATGCCGAGAGGTTCTCCGGTGCCCTCGCCGCCGGGAGCCCCGACATTGAGGGCGCCCTCAAGGACGCGCGCTCCCTGGCGGCCAAGCTCAACGCCTCCGCCGACCGCGTCGATGCCGTCCTGAAGGGGGCCGAGGGCTTCCTCGGCTCGGCCTCCGGCTCTGCGGGCACCAGCACCTTCACCGAGGTGCGCGAGGCGGCGATCTCCGTCCGCGACGCCGGACGGGCCTTCCGGACCCTCTCCGAGAATCTCGACAAGCGCACCTCGAACATCGCCACCAGCTTCAACCGCCTGAGCGGCACCGGACGCCGGGAGGTCGAAGCCCTGTCGACCGATGGCCAGCGCACGCTGAACACCCTGAACCGCACGGTGAAGAGCCTGGAGCGCGACCCCTCGCAGGTCATCTTCGGCGGCAAGCCATCGTTGCCGGAATACAACGGTGGTCGCTGAAGCGACCGCCGTCCGGGCCAGGGTGCCGCGGCGCACGGCAACAATCCGGACTTGCGTTAGTTTACCGCCACGCTGCGCGTCAGTGCGGCGACGGGTTTCCAAAATGCGTATGACTTTCCACCGGACGGCCCCCGCGCTCGTCGCGATGCTCCTCGCCACCAGCCTCGGCGGCTGCGGCGGCGGTGCGGTGCCGCTCACCTTCGATCTCGCAGCTCTGCCGTCCACCGGGCGGGCCGTCGGCGCGGCGCGCTCGTTCACCGTGGCCGAACCGGTGGGCATCCAGCCCTTCGAGGCCGACCGCATCATCGTGCGCGAGCCGGGGGGCGCCCTGTCCTTTCTCGGCGGCGGCCAGTGGGCCGACCGCCTGCCGCGCCTGATCCAGACGCGGCTGATCCAGAGTCTCGAGAATTCGGGCCGCCTGAAGTCGGTGAGCCGACCCGGGGACAAGATCGTTTCGGACTACCAGCTGATCAGCGAGATCCGGGCCTTCGACATCGCGGCCGGTACCGGCGAGGCGGTGGTCGACATCTCCGCCAAGATCATCACCGAGGGTACCGGGAAGATCGTCGCCGCCCGGATCTTCACCGCGCGCGTGCCGGTGCCGAAGGTCGATGCCGGCAGCGCCGCGGTGGGGCTCGACGCCGCCCTGGCGCGGGTGCTCGGCGAGATGGTCGCCTGGGTGAATTCCGGCCGCTGAGCCGCCGGAGCCTCGGCCCCATCGCCGGCCTCATTCCATCACGGCCGCCTTCATGATCACCACCATGATGGCCTTGGCCGGCTCGGGCCCGATGCAGCGCACCGTGTGCGGCCTGTCGCAGCGGTAGCGCAGGGTCTCGCCGGCCCGCGCTCTCTGGACGGTGCCCGCCACCTCGACCTCGAGCAGACCGGATGTGACGGTGAGCGACTCGACGGAGCCGCGCTGATGCGGATCGGAATCGAGCAGGCCGCCGGGATCGGCGGTCAGGTCGTACCATTGCAGCCACTCAACCGTCTTGATCCAGCCGATGATGGCGAGCCGGACCTTTCCATCGTCCGAGACCAGGATCGGCGTGTCTGCGCGCGAAGTCTTCTCGATGAACGGCTCTTCGTCGCTGGTGGCGAGCACCCGCTCGATCGAGACGTCGAGGGCCTGGCTCAGGCGCCAGATCGTGGCCAGGGTCGGATTCGTCTCGTTGCGCTCGATCTGGCTGATGATCGACTTGGCTACCCCCGACTGCTCGGCGAGCTCCGACAGCGACAGGTTGTAGGCCTTGCGCAGGCGCTGGATCGTCTTGCCGAGCTGTCCGGAAAGCACCTGCGCCCCGGTGAGTATGTCCCGCTGCCGCCCGCGATCGGGCGTCGTCAACTGGTCGTCCATCTGATCCGACATCCACGCATCCGTTCCATTAACCGGACGCTTGTGCGTTACTTCAAACGCAAACGGCGGATCGGCGCAAGGCGCGGTCAGACCCAGAGGGCATGGAAATGGTGCACCGGGCCATGCCCCTGCCCGACCGTGACGCCGTCGGCACCCGCGATCGCGGCGGAGACGTAGCGCTTGGCCTGCGCCACCGCCTCGACCATCGGCAGACCCCGGGCGAGGCCAGCCGCCACCGCCGCCGAGAGGGTGCAGCCGGTGCCGTGCGTGTTGCGCGTGCGGGTGCGCGGGGCGGCGAAGCGCCGGAGTGTTCCGTCGCTGCCCATCAGGTGGTCGACGCTCTCCTCGCCCTCACCGTGCCCGCCCTTCACCAGAACGGCCCTGGCGCCGATGGCCAGGAGACGTCGGCCCTGCGCCACGGCGGCATTCTCCGTCTCGGCGGTGGGTTCGCCGATCAGGGTCGCGGTCTCGGGCAGGTTCGGCGTGACGAGGTCGGCGAGCGGCAGGAGGTGGCGGCGCAGGGCGTCCACCGCCGCCTCCGAGATCAGCCGATCGCCGGACGTGGCGACCATCACGGGATCGAGCACGATGGGGATCGAGCCCGCATGGCGCGCCAGACCCGCCGCCACCGCCTCGATGGTGGCGACCTGCGACAGCATCCCGATCTTCACCGCGCCGACGGCGAGATCGGAGAACACGCTGTCGATCTGCGCCGCCACGAAGTCGGCGGGCACGTCGTGGATGGCCTGAACCCCGCGGGTGTTCTGCGCGGTCAGGGCGGTGATGACGCTCGCCCCGTAGACCCGGAGGGCCGCGAACGTCTTCAGGTCGGCCTGGATGCCGGCCCCGCCGCTCGAATCGGATCCCGCGATGGTGACGGCGATGGGGGTCATGGCGTGGCGGTCCTGTCGCTTCCTCGGTCTTGGGGGAAGCTTAGGCCGCGACACCCCGCGCGGCGAGGGCGGAATCGACGCGGAAACGCAGGTCGCGGGCGCGGCCTTCCACCGACTCGCCGGCGAACAGCGACGAGATCACCGCGATTCCGTCCGCTCCGACCTTGATGACGGCCGCCGCGTTGCTGGCGTCGATGCCGGCGATCGCCCCGAGGGGGAAGGCGGCGCCGCGGGCGAGGCGTCCGCGGAAGATGATGCGTGCGAGGCCGTCGAGGCCGACCGGCGGGTCGGGATTGTCCTTGCTGTTCGTCGCGAACACGCCGCCGATACAGGCGTAATCGACCGGCAGGCGGTAGAGCTCGTCGGCCTGGGTGCCGGTCTTGAGGGTCAGGCCGATGATCGCTTCACGGCCGAGGAGACGGCGCGCGTCGACGGGGTGGAGGTCGCTCTGGCCGAGATGCACCCCCTCGACGCCGGCTGCCAGGGCCAAGTCGACCCGATCGTTGATGAGGAGCGGCACGCCGGTGCCCGCGAGCGCGGCCTGGATCGCCCGGATCCGCGCCAGGGCCGCGCGGGCATCCGCGATGGACTTTTCCCGGTACTGCAGCAGCGTGCACCCGCCCCGCACCGCCTCCGCCGCCATCGCGGCGAGGCGCCCGCCATCGAAGCCGGACACCCCGGTGTCGAGGAGGCCGTAGAGCCGCAGGTCGACGGGCCGCCCCCGGCCGATGGCTTCGTCCCGTCCGATCACGCTGCACTTCCCCCCGGTTCGTCACCGTTCGATCCCAGTGTAGGACCGCGCTCCCGTCATCGGAAGCCCGTCGCGCCAGACGGAGCCTTCGGAGGTTCCTCGCGTTCATCCCCGGATCCGAATCCTCACGGGCAGGAGCCGCACCTCGCATGAACTTGACGCAGAAGCAGAAGATGCTCGCCGGCGAGGTCTACAATCCCGACGATCCGGAGCTTCACGCCGACAGCCATGCTTGCAAGGCCTGGATGCAGCGCTACAACGCGGCCCTGGCCGAGACGCCGGCGGTCCGGCGTGAGTTGCTGCGCGAGCGGCTCGCCGCCGTCGGGGAGGGCGCGGTGATCCGGCCGCCGTTCCACTGCGACTACGGGCTGCACATCAGCCTCGGCGCCCACGTCTTCCTCAACTTCGGCTGCGTCATCCTCGATTGCGCCCCGGTGAGCATCGGGGACCGCACCCAGATCGGGCCTGGAGTCCAGATCCTCACCCCCGACCATCCGCGCGAGCCGGGCCCGCGCGAGGCCGGGCTGGAATTCGCCCGGGCGATCCGGATCGGCCGCAATGTCTGGATCGGCGGCGGGGCGATCCTTCTGCCCGGCATCACCGTGGGCGATCACGCCATCGTCGGGGCCGGCAGCGTCGTCACCCGCGATGTCGCGGAAGGCACCACGGTCGTGGGCAACCCGGCGCGCGCCCTCCCGCGCAGCCAGGTTTGAGGCACCAGCCGAACCCGGATGTGGGACGAATTCGCCGGCACGGTTTTTCCGCGTTCATCACACCGTCGCGATGTGCCATGAGCAGGTGACAGTCGAACCGGATGAAACGGATAGCGGGCGGGGATCGGGGCGCGTGACCACGGCGGAGGAGATCCAGCGGGATGCGGAGGGTGCGCTCTCCAATCCGTCCGCCGTCGGACTCGTGGCCGTGATCATCGCGGCCACCGACGGCGAGCCGCGGGCGCTGACCGTCCAGGTCGGCAGCCAGGCCAAGGGCCGCTCGGACGGCCTGCCAGCGGGTCCCCTGGTGCCCGAGCACCCGACCCTGGAGCGCGGCCTGCGCGCCTGGGTGGAGCGCCAGACCCACCAGCGCCTGGGCTATGTCGAGCAACTCTACACCTTCGGCGACCGCGACCGGCAGGGCGACGATGCCGGCGGCCTGCACTCCCTGTCGGTGGCCTACCTCGCCCTGGTGCGCGAGGTGCGCCCGGGCGGCCTCGCGGAAGCCTCCTGGCGCAACTGGTACCGCTACCTTCCCTGGGAGGATTGGCGGGAGGGCCGTCCCGAAGCGCTCGGCGAGATCGAAACGAAGCTCCTGGCCTGGGCCGAGCAGGCGACCGATCCGAAGCTGCGCCGCCGGCGCGAGGACCGCCTCGGCCTGACCTTCGGGCTGTGCGGCGGCGCCTGGAACGAGGAACGGGTGCTGGAGCGCTACGAATTGCTGTTCGAGGCAGGCCTGATACCGGAGGCGCAGGGCCAGTGCGGCGAGGCCAGCGAATCGGATCTCGCGATCACGGGCCAGCCCATGGCACTCGATCATCGCCGGGTTCTGGCCACCGCGATCGGTCGGCTCCGCGGCAAGATCAAGTACCGTCCCGTCGTCTTCGAACTGATGCCGCCGACCTTCACGCTGTTCCAGCTCCAGCGCACGGTGGAAGCCCTGTCCGGAACCAACCTTCACAAGCAGAATTTCCGCCGCCTCGTGGCGCAGCAGGGATTGGTGGAGGAAACCGACGACGTGACCAGCGGGGCGACCGGCCGCCCCGCACGCCTCGTGCGTTTCCGGCGGGAGGTGCTGCTGGAGCGGCCCGCCCCGGGCTTCCGCCTGCGCCCCGCCCGCCGGCCGGCCTGACGCCACCGCCTGAGCGAATGACGTTTGCGCCGCAGCGTCATTTTCGCATCGCAAAAACGTTATGCTCAAACCCTGCATATCTGGACAAGGCGATCCGGGCCGCCTACGTTAGTCGGCACAATGCTCAGATTGAGCATAAGTGAGGACGCGTCAATGGCGGCGACCAGTCTCCCGATCGGCCCGGCTTTCCGGGGGCTTCCCACGGGCTTTCCCCTTCCCGAGATCTACGAGCGCGTGAGCCGTCACGTGCCGGCGATCGAGTGGCCGGCCCTGGCTGAGGATGTCGCTGCCATCCTCGAGCTGAAGAAGACGCGCAATGCCGTGATCCTGGCCCACAATTACCAGGCGCCGGAGATCTTCCACACGGTGGCCGACATCGTGGGCGACAGCCTCGCGCTGGCCCGCGAGGCCGTGACGGTCGATGCCGACGTGATCGTGCTCGCCGGCGTCCACTTCATGGCCGAGACGGCCAAGCTCCTGAATCCCGGCAAGACCGTGCTGATCCCGGACAGCCGCGCCGGGTGCTCGCTCGCCGACTCGATCACCGCGGCGGACGTGCGCGGCCTGCGGGAGAAGTATCCGGGCGTTCCGATCGTGACCTACGTCAACACCTCCGCGGCAGTGAAGGCGGAGTCGGACCTGTGCTGCACCTCCGGCAATGCCGTCGAAGTCGTGCGCTCGCTGAACGCACCGCGCGTGCTGATGATCCCGGACGAGTTCCTGGCTCAGAACGTCCAGGCGATGGTGCCGGAGGTCGAGATCCTCACCTGGGCCGGGCACTGCGAGGTCCACGAGCAGTTCACGCCCGCCGACATTCGCGAGGTCCGGGAGAGCTATCCGGGCGTCACCGTCATCACCCACCCGGAATGCCCCCCCGAGGTCGTCGCCGAGGCCGATTTCTCGGGCTCGACCGCGATGATGATGAACTTCGTCCTGGAGAAGCGTCCCAAGCAGGTGGTGCTCGTGACCGAGTGCTCCATGGGCGACAACATCGCGGCGGCCAACCCCGACATCGAGTTCATCAAGCCCTGCAACTTGTGCCCGCACATGAAGCGCATGAGCCTGAAGAACATCCGTCGCGCCCTGGAGACCATGACCCAGGAGGTCACGGTGGAGCCGGAACTCGCCGAGCGCGCCCGGATGGCGGTGGAACGCATGCTCGCGGTGCGCACCCGATGAACGCGCACGCTCCGTTCTCCTTCACGCTTCCGGGGTCGGACCGGATCATCGTGATCGGCGCCGGCATCGCCGGCCTCGCCACGGCCCTGCGCCTCGCGCCGCGCCCCGTCACCCTGGTCACGGCCTCCCCCCTCGGGGTCGGCACGGCGACCGGCTGGGCGCAAGGGGGCATCGCCGCCGCCATGGCACACGACGACGCCCCGGCCCTGCACGCCGCCGACACGGTGGCGGCCGGCGCGGGCCTGACCGAGGCCGACGTCGCCCTGCGCGTCGCCGCGGCCGGACCTGGCCTGATCGACTGGCTCGTCGGCCTCGCGGCGCCCTTCGACCGGGATGCCGCCGGTGCCCTCGCCCTCGGCCTCGAAGCGGCTCACTCGCGCCGCCGGATCGTCCGGGCCGGGGGGGATTCCACCGGGCGGATGGTGCTGGAGACCCTGGTCCGGGTCGTGGAGCGGACGCCCTCCGTCACGGTCCTCGTCGCCTCGGCCCGCGACCTGATGCGGGACGCCCGCGGTGCCGTGGCCGGCGTGGTCTGCGAGCACGACGGAGCCCGCTTCGCCCTGCCGGGCCGGGCCGTGGTGCTCGCCACCGGCGGGGTCGGAGCGCTCTATGCCTCGACCACCAATCCGCGCGGTGCGACCGGGCGCGGCCTCGCCCTGGCCGCCCGAGCCGGCGCGGTGCTGCGCGACATGGAGTTCGTGCAGTTCCACCCCACCGCCATCGCCACGGGCGCCGATCCGATGCCCCTGGCCACCGAGGCCCTGCGCGGCGAAGGGGCACGGCTGATCGACGAGACCGGTGCCCCGGTGATGGCCGGAATCGCCGGCGGTGACCTCGCCCCGCGGGACGTGGTGGCACGCGGCATCTTCCAGGCGCAGGCGCGCGGCGCCCGGGTGTTCCTCGATTGCCGGGGCGAACTCGGAGCCCGCATGGCCACGCGGTTTCCGACCGTGGCCGGCCTCTGCGCCGGCGGCGGCATAGACCCGAGGACCCAGGCGATCCCGGTCCGGCCGGCGGCGCACTATCACATGGGTGGCGTGAAGGTGGACGGGACCGGCGCCAGCACGGTGCCGGGGCTGTTCGCCTGCGGCGAGGTCGCCTCGACCGGGTTGCACGGCGCCAACCGTCTCGCCAGCAACTCGCTCCTGGAGGCCATGGCCTTCGCGCCGTGGATCGCCGAGGCCATGTCCGCGGTGCCGGCTCCAGGCTATGCCCGGGCCGAGGCCGCTTCGTCCCGCATCGACGCCGACCGGGAGACCCTGCGGGCCGTGATGGAGCGTCAGGTCGGCGTGGTCCGCGAGGCGGAGGGGCTCGCGGAGGCGGTGCGCCACCTCGCTCCGGCGGCGCGGGGCGGCTGCGACGCCGCCCTCACCGGCCTCGCCATCGCGGCCTCGGCGCTGTCGCGACGGGAGAGCCGCGGTGCGCACTGGCGCAGCGACCATCCCGCCCAGGACGTACCGGCACACACGGAAGTGGCTTTGTCCGATCTCTGGGCGATGGCCGAGGCGGTCGAACCCGACCAGGCCGTCGCCGCCGCCTGAGCCTAGCGTCTCCGGTCCCGCCCCGAGGGGCGGCACCGGCTCCTCGTCCTCCGTACCGGAAGCTGGACCATGTCCGATCCCTCAGAGCTGCCTCCCCTGCCCCGCCTGATGGTGGAACCGATCGTCCGCGCGGCTCTGCTGGAAGATCTCGGCCGGGCCGGCGACATCACCACCGACGCCATCGTGCCGGCCCGCGCCCGCCTGGAGAGCGTCATCGCCGCCCGTCAGGACGGGGTGATCTCCGGGGTCGACACGGCGGTGATCGCCTTCGGGCTGATCGATCCGAGCGTCGTCGTGACGGTCGAGCGCGGCGACGGCACCCGGGTGAAGCCCGGCGACGTGGTGATCCGCCTCGCCGGGCCGGCCCGGGCCATCCTCACCGCCGAGCGCGTCGCCCTCAACCTCCTGTGCCGCATGTCCGGGGTCGCCACCGCGACCGCTTCCCTCGTCGAGGCGGCCCGGCCCCACGGCAAGGCCCGCATCGTCTGCACGCGCAAGACGACGCCGGGCCTGCGCGCCCTGGAGAAGCACGCGGTCCGCGCCGGGGGCGGCTCCAACCACCGCTACGGTCTCGACGACGCCGTGCTGATCAAGGACAACCACGTCGCCGTGGCCGGCGGTATCGTGCCGGCGATCGAACGGGCACGGGCCTATGCCGGCCACCTCGTGAAGATCGAGGTGGAGGTCGACACCCTGGCCCAACTCGAGCAGGCCCTCTCGGTGAACGCCGACGCTGTGCTCCTCGACAACATGTCCCCGCAGCAGCTCGCCGAGGCCGTGGCGATGATCGACGGGCGGGCCATCGCGGAGGCATCGGGGCGGATCAACCGCGAAACCGTGGGGGCCGTGGCGGCCTCCGGCGTCGACCTGATCTCGTGCGGCTGGATCACCCACAGCGCACCGATCATCGACCTCGGCCTCGACGCGGTCTGAGAGCCGCCCGAACGGCCAAGGTGACACGGTGTTGCCATGAAATCACGACGCTGCGGCAAGCGTCGTTGCGGTGCGAATTCGGCTTGGCTTTGGAGCGTGAGCGTTTACGTCTTGGGCACACTTCGCACCGTAACGTGCGTCAAGTTTTCCAAGCCGTTTCCACAGAATACGTTCGCCTTTGAGAGGCTCCGATGCGCCGTTTCGCCCCCGCCCTGACCGGGCTCGTCTGCGCGCTGGGCGCGTGGGCTTCGCCCGCCGCCGCCTACGAGATCGACCCGCTGACCCGTCAGCCGCTCGATAACGCCCTGGTCATCCGGGTGCGGCCGCAGAACGAGCCCGTCGCGCTCCCCACCGCCAACGCCTCCCTGCCCGCCGCCGACCCGATGGCGCCGTCCTCCGCCGTGCCGCAGATGTCCGCGATCCAGCGCGAGGAAGTCGCCTATGCCGGCGGCTATGCCCCGGGCACCATCGTAGTCTCCACCGGCGAACGGCGCCTCTACTACGTGCTCGGCGACGGCAAGGCCCTGCGCTACGGCGTCGGCGTCGGCCGGCCCGGCTTCACCTGGGGTGGCGTGCAGACCATCACCATGAAGCGCGAGTGGCCCGATTGGCGTCCGCCGGCCGAGATGCTGCGCCGTCGTCCCGACCTGCCGCGCTTCATGAAGGGCGGCATCGAGAACCCGCTCGGCGCCCGCGCCATGTACCTCGGCAACTCGATCTACCGCATCCACGGCTCGAACGAGCCGGAGACGATCGGCACCGCCGTGTCCTCGGGCTGCATCCGCATGACCAACGACGACGTGGCCGATCTCTATACCCGCGCCAAGGTCGGTGCGAAGGTCATCGTCCAGCGCTGAACGCACCCTACGCGTCCTGACTGTTCTCAAGGGGCCGGTGGAAACACCGGCCCCTTTTCGTCGATGACATCGGATCCCGTTACTTCGATACGGCGAAGAAGCGCGACAGGAGCCAGAGCGGCACCACCACGACCGCGCCGGCCAGGATCCAGCGGCCGAAATCGTGGAAGGTGGCGAGGCCGAGGTCGATCAGGGTCCGCACCGCGTCGTAGGCGTGCCAGAACAGCAGACCAGGGGTGACGCCGAGGGTCGCCATCACGGCACCGACCAGCACCGACAGGAACAGCAGCTTCATGAACACGGTGGCGGGCGAGCCGCCGAGGAAGCGACGCAGGGCCGAGCGCCGCCCCTGGTCGGGGAACGGCGCGCCGGCATAGGGCTGGCCCCCATAGGGCGGCGGGCGGCGCGGATCGTGGTCGAGCGTCATGGGTGTCCCGGGGGGTGTCCTGAGGTCGTGCGATGTTCGCCTCTCAACCCCGTGAACCCGGCGGAACCGTGACGCAAGCGACACAGTTTGCACGAAAGCCGACACATGCGGGAGCGTTAGGCGTTTTCACCCAGCGGACGGATGGTCCCGTTGCCTGGACCGGCCCATCTTAGGGACGCGATCCCTTCCCCGGACCGACTCGCGCCCCGCAGACTGACCCGTTGATGAAACGAACCGTTCCATGATCGACCACGCCCTGTTCGATCCGGCGATGATCGATCCCGACACGAAGCGCCTGAACGCCGAGATCGTGGCCGCGCACGCCGCGCAGGTCGACCCGTGGTCGATCCCGATGACCGAGGTTCGCGCGCGCCGCCGCCAGGGCACGCAGGCCTCGCCGGCCATGCCACGCAGCGCCCGCGCCGAAACCCTCACGATCGACGGCCCCGGCGGTCCTCTGCAGTTGCGCGTGATCCGGCCCGACGCGCGGAAATGGGCCAAGCTGCGCGGCGCCTACCTGCATATCCATCGCGGCGGCTGGGTCTGGGGATCGGCCGACGAGCAGGACCCGTGGTTGGAGCGGATCGCCGACGCCTGCGGCTTCGTGTGCCTTTCGGTGGAGTACCGCCTGGCCCCCGAGCATCCCTACCCGGCCGCCCTCGAGGATTGCGAGGCCGCGGCCCTCTGGCTCGCCGGTGCCGGTCGGGCCGAGTTCGGCATCTCGGCCCTGACCATCGGCGGCGAATCGGCCGGCGCGCAGCTCGCCGTGATGGTGCTGCTGCGCCTGCGTGACAGGCACGCCCTGTCCCGCGCCTTCCGGGGCGCCAACCTCAATGCCGGCTTCTTCGACCTCGGCCTGACCCCGAGCGTGCGTAACTGGGGCACTGACCGCCTGGTGGTGAACACCCAGGACCTCACCAATTTCGCCAACGTCTATGTCCGCGAAGGCATCGATCGCCGCCGGCCCGACGTCTCGCCGGTCTATGCCAACCTCAAGGGCCTGCCCCCGGCCCTGTTCACGGTGGGCACCCACGATCCGCTCCTCGACGACACGCTCTACATGTCGGCCCGCTGGGCGGCGGCCGGAAATGGTGGACACACGGCGATCTATCCGGGCGGCTGCCACATCTTCGTGCGCTATCCCGGGGCGATGTCCGAGCGGGCGCTGGAGCTCATCGACCGCTTCCTGATGGCCCTGGCCTGAGCAAGCGCGCCACCGCATCGCCGCTGCCCGAGCGCTTCGCCGCGTGGTTCTCCGCGCGCGGCTGGGCACCCCGCCCCCACCAGCTCGAGCTTCTCGACATCGTCGGACGCGGAAGCTCGGCCCTCCTCGTGGCGCCGACGGGCGCCGGCAAGACGCTGGCGGGCTTCCTGCCGAGCCTGACCGCCCTGGCGGGGCGACCGGCCTCGGCGAAGCCGCGCGGACTGCACACGCTCTACGTTTCGCCCCTGAAGGCGCTCGCCGTCGACATCGCCCGCAACCTCGACGCGCCCATCGCCGAGATGGGCTTGACCGTGCGCGTCGAGACCCGCACCGGCGATACGCCCTCGCACAAGCGCACCCGGCAGATCGCGCGCCCGCCCGACATCCTGCTGACCACGCCGGAACAGCTCGCCCTGCTCATCGCCCATCGCGAGGCGGCGGAGCTCTTCGCCGACCTGTCCTGCGTCGTCCTCGACGAGTTGCACGCCCTCGTCACGTCGAAGCGCGGCGACCTCCTCTCCCTGGCGCTCGCTCGCCTGCACCGCCTCAGCCCAGGCCTCACGGCGATCGGCCTCTCCGCCACCGTGCGCGAGCCGGACGAGTTGCGCCGGTATCTGGTGCCGCAGCGGGCGAACCCGGCTCCATCCACGACGGGATCGCCGGTCGCCATGGCGGAGCTCGTCGTGGTCAAGGGCGGCGCGGCGCCCGACCTCCACATGCTCGATACCGGGCTGACCCTGCCGCTGGCCGGCCACACGGCCTGGCAGGCGATGCCGGCGATCTACGACCTGATCGGGCGGCACCGCACGGTGCTGGTCTTCGTCAACACCCGCCTCCAGGCGGAGTACACCTTCCAGGAGCTCTGGCGGATCAACGACGCCAACTATCCCATCGCCCTGCATCACGGCTCGCTCGATGCCACGCAGCGTCGCCGGGTCGAGGCCGCCATGGCGGCGGGCCAGCTGCGGGCGATCGTCTGCACCGCCACCCTCGACCTCGGCATCGACTGGGGCGACGTCGACCTCGTCGTCAATATCGGGGCGCCGAAAGGGGCGAGCCGGATCATGCAGCGCATCGGCCGCGCCAACCACCGCATGGACGAGCCGTCGAAGGCCTACCTGGTCCCGGCCAACCGGTTCGAGATGCTCGAGTGTCAGGCCGCCCTTGACGCCGTCGAGGCCGCCGCTCAGGACACGCCCGATGCACGCCTCGGCGCCCCCGACGTGCTGGCCCAGCACGTCCTCGGCATGGCCTGCGCCGACGCCTTCGATCCGGTTCAGCTCTACGAGGAGATCGTCTCGGCGGCGCCCTACGCGGGGCTGTCCTGGGAAGATTTCGAGGCGGTGGTTGATTACGTCGCCACCGGCGGCTACGCGCTGCGCGCCTACGAACGCTTCGCGAAGATTCTCCGCGGACCGGACGGCCTGTGGCGGGTGCGCGACGCCCGCATCGCCCAGCAGTACCGGATGAACGTTGGCACCATCGTGGAATCCGCCAAGGTGAAGGTCCGCCTCGCCCGCGGCGTGCGCGGCAAGCCCGGTGCGATCCTGCCCAAGGGCGGGCGGGTGCTCGGCGAGATCGAGGAGGATTTCGCCGATACCCTGACGCCCGGCGACACCTTCCTGTTCGCCGGCGAGGTCCTGCGCTTCGAGGGCCTGTCCGAGGACGAAGCGCTGGCGACCCGGGCCGGGCCGGGCACGGACCCGGCGATTCCCTCCTATGCGGGCGCCAAGTTCCCGCTCTCGACCTTCCTCGCCGCGCGGGTCCGTGCGCTGATCGCCGACCCGTTCGAGTGGGACCGCCTGCCGAAGCAGGTGGCCTCCTACCTCCTGCAGCAGCGCAGCCGCTCGCTCCTGCCGGGTGAGCGCGACCTGCTGGTCGAGACCTTCCCGCGGGCGGGGCGCTACTACATCACCGCCTTCCCCTTCGAGGGGCGGCTCGCGCATCAGACCCTCGGCATGCTGCTCACCCGACGCCTCGAACGGGCCCGGATGCGGCCCCTGGGCTTCGCCGCCAACGATTACGGTATCGCCATCTGGCTCAACCGGGACGTCGGCGAGCGGATCGGCCGCGAACCGGACTTCCTCGAGACGCTGTTCGCCGAGGACATGCTCGGCGACGACCTCGAGGCCTGGCTCGACGAATCCGCCATGATGAAGCGCACCTTCCGACAATGCGCCGTGATCGCCGGTCTGATCGAGCGGCGCTATCCCGGGCAGGCCAAGACCGGGCGCCAGGTCACGATCTCGACCGATCTGGTCTACGACGTGCTGCGCAAGCACCAGCCCGACCACCTCCTCCTGAAGGCGGCGCGCCAGGATGCGGCAACCGGACTCCTCGACGTGAAGCGCCTCGGTATGATGTTGAGGCGCATCCAGGGGCGAATCATCCACAAGGCGCTCGATCGCGTCTCGCCGCTCTCCGTCTCCGTCATGCTCGAGATCGGGCGCGAACGGGTCTACGGCGAGGGCGCCGACGAGATTTTGGCCGAAGCCGAGGCCCAGTTGCTCGAAGAAGCGCTGGCCTGAGCGTGTGGTGAAACGCCCTGCCCCGAACGCAGAGGATGCGGTTTTGGCGCTCGGCCAGAGACTTGAGAAAACCACCCGGGCCCCCGGCCTGACCCTTGCTGGCGAAACCCTCGCCCTCGACCTCTGCGGTGGCCTCTGGCTCGCGCAGCACCGCACCCTGATCGTGTCCGACCTCCACCTGGAGAAGGGCTCGGCCTTTGCGGCCCGGTCCGGCCAGTTCCTGCCACCCTACGACACCCGCGAGACCCTGGCCTGCCTGCACGAGGTGATCGCCCGTCTGGACCCGGCCTGCGTGGTCGCGCTGGGCGATTCCTTCCACGACTCGCGCGGTCCCGAGCGAATGGAGCCCGGCGACCGCGCCATGGTGGCTGCCCTGCAGGAGGGGCGCGACTGGGTCTGGATCGCCGGCAACCATGACCACGCGGTGAGCGAAGGCGTCGGCGGACGCTACGCCGAGACCCTGATGGTCGGCGGCCTGACCCTGCGGCACGAGCCGACCGTCGACGCTCCCGACGGCGAGGTCGCCGGTCACCTGCATCCCTGCGGCAAGGTCGCCATGCGGGGCCGCGCGGTGCGCCGGCGCTGCTTCGTCACCGACGGGCGCCGCCTGATCATGCCGGCCTTCGGCGCCTATGCGGGAGGACTCAATGTCCGCAACGCCGCCTTCGAGCCGCTGTTTCCGGCCGGCTTCACGGCCCATCTCCTCGGGGATGGCCGCGTCTTCGCCATCGGAAAGACGATGCTGAGCAAGGATTGAGGCGGAGCCGGCTCAGGCCGCGATCAGCAGCGAGGCCCCCGCGACCCCGGACAGGGCCAGCCGCAGGCGCCCGAGCCAGACCGGGACGAGCCCGCGCCGCGGCAGGTCCTGGTCGACGACGCCCCAGGCGAGCACGAGAATGCCGAGGATGCGCAGATCCCACGGCATCGGCGCGGCGAGCGCCGCCCAGGCGATCAACGAGGGCAGGATCGCGATGGCGTAGTCGGCTCCCCCAGAATTGCGGGCGGCGGCCGCACCCCAGCGGATCCCGCCGAGGAACGATGCGATGACGGCGCCGTAGGTCGAGAGCACCAGGCGTGGGCTGAGGCCGATGGTGCCGAGACCGCCATCGGAGCCGCTATAGGCGAGCAGGGCGAAGCCTAGGAACGGAATCAGCCCGGCGACGCCCAGGATCAGGGCGGCCGGTGGAACCGTCGTCACGCGCGCCATCGGCTCACCGCTCTTCAGGGCCGCCCCGCGGAGGCCGCCTTCGCTTCGGAATGGATTACCCGACCCGTATGATCCGGGAACCATTCCTCGGACAACGCCGGGGCACCGGGTTCGCTGCACCGCGGAGCGGCGGCAGAAGCTCGCATCTCCGAGACCGCGCGTCTGTCAGATCCGCCGCGCCGGCGGAACGTTGCCCGAGGGCGCCGGTGCCCCGAGCAGGCTCATGGTGTTCTCGGTCGGCAGGGGCGCCGGGATCTCGTTGGATGCCGGCTCCGGCACCTTGGGCTTGAACGCCGCGACCTGCGCGCGCGCGGCGGCCAGGGCCTTCACATCGAGCTTGGCGGCCACGTCGTCGCGCTTCTTCGCGGCGTCCTCGTCGCCCTGCGCCGCGGCGGCGGAGAACCAAAGGAAGGACTGTGCGAGATCCTGCTGGACGCCCATGCCGCGGGCGTAGAGCACCGCGAGATTGTACTGGCTGTCGCGGAGGCCGAATTCGGCGGCGCGCTTGAACCAGAGCGAGGCGGTGGCGAAATCGGGCTTGCCGCCGGCAGCCGGATTCTCGGCGTAGATCACCGCGAGGTTGTGCATGGCCCGGGCGTTGCCGAGCTCGGCGGCGCGCCCGTACCAGAGCTTGGCCTGGTTCAGGTCGCGGGCGACGCCGACGCCCTTCTCGTAGAGGCTGCCGAGCTTGTACTGCGCCGGCGCGAAGCCGCTCGCCGCGATCTGCTCGAAGATCCTCACCGCCAGCGCGGGATCACGTGCCATTCCGCGGCCTTCGGCGGCCCGCATGCCGAGGTCGTAGGCGGCCGCACCGTCGCCGTCGAGGGCGGCTTGGCGCAGCTTGACCAGGGCGGGCGGCACCACCGCGAGGTCGGCGGAGATGCCGGCCATCGTGGTCACCCGCGGCACCGCGGAGCGGGACGCAGGAGATCCCGCCGCCTTGGCGGGCGCGCTCTCGGCGAGGCTCTGCGTCGTCTGCGGATCGGCGACGGGCGGGGCCGCGGCCTTTCCGTCCTCTGACTTGCTCTCCTGGGACTTGCTCGCGGCATCGGTCCCGGCGGCGACAGGGCCAGCGGGGGTCGAGACGGCGGCGACCGGCTCGGCCGCAGGCGTCTCGGTGCCGGCGCTCCGGCGGGCGTTCAGGGCCTGCAGCGCGCCGAGGAGGAGGACCACCGCGGCGAGGCCGAGGAGGAGCGGCTTCCGGCGGCGATCGACGCCGCTCCGGAAGCGCGCGAGGCGACCTCCGCGCAGGCCGGCATCGGCGCCGTCGCGGTTGCCCTCGGCGTCGGAGGCGCCGGTCTGGCCCGCGGCCTCGGCCTGGGCCGCCTGGGCCGCGCGCCGGGCGGCAGCGATGAAGCTGGTCTTGATGTCGCTGTCGGCTGCGCCGGCGTCGCTCGGCTCGATCCGACCCGCGGCGCGATCACGGCCCGGTCGCCCGGCGCCCGGCTCCAGCGGCAGGTCGGGACCCGAGACCTGGGGGCGCTCGGCCCGCATCGCGTCCGGACGGCGCGACGGTGCTGTTCCGGCGGGATGCTCGGCACCCGGCTCCTTGGACAGCTCCCGGACGAGGTCCTTGGCGACATCCCGTTGCATCCGGGGCGTGAGGGCGAGCGGAGCATCCGGATCGGTCGGGCCGATGCGTCCCACCAGCCGCTCGAGGGCGGAATAGACGCCCGTCAGCGTCGACTGCATCCGCTGCTCGGAGGCGACCTGATGGGCGCGCAGGTCCGCGAGGCTCGCCCGAAGAAGCGCGACTTCGCCGGTCTCGACGGCCGCACCCATGGTCTCCGCGACCGCGTTGCGGGCCGCGCGCTCGACGGCGGCTTCCATCGGCGCCTCCGCCCGCAGGGCAGAGACCTGGTCGAGGAGGTCGGTCATGGTGCGCTCGAGCCCGGCCAGCGCCGGATCGGCATCGCGGGTGTCGATGCGCTCGGCCAGGGCCAGCACCTGTTGCTCCAGGGCGTCGAGACCTTCGTCGCGCGGACCCTCGCCCGTGCCGATCCGGTCGAGCTTGACCGTCAGCTCGTGGAGCATGCCGTGAATGGAGGCGAGATTCTCGTCCGGCTGCGCCGGCCGGCGCAGGGTCGCGCCGATATCCTCGAGGCGTCCGATCAGGTCTCCGACGGGATTGATGCTGACCCGGTCGACCTTCTCGGACAGGGCGTCGATCCGGTGGAGGATGATGTCGGAATCCTGGTGGGCGGCCATCGGCCCCACCCCGCGAAGGGCGTCGAGCTTGGCGTCCATCTGCTGGATCTGCTCGCCGATGCCAGCATCGGTGCCCGACCGCAATCCGATCCGGATCTCCTCAAGCAAGGGGCGCAGCTCCGCCATGCCCTCGCCGGGCATACCGGCCTGGATCTGAGAGACCTGATTGCTGATGGCCTGGATGCCGGCGGCGAGGCTCTGGATCCGCTCCGGTCCGGCGAGCGCACCGATCAGGCGACGGATCTCGTCGAGTTCCCGGAACAGGCCGGCCACGACGTCCTGCTCGGCGAGGCCGGAGGGCACGCCCTGGAGCGTGCCGTTCATCCTGGCGGCGAGGCATTCGACATCGGCGGCGACGCGGGCATGCACGTTCTCGGCGACATCCTCGGCCAGGCGCTCCACCTGGGCGCGGATGGCCTCGATCGGGGCGGCGATGGCCGCGAGGTCGGCCGGGGCCTGCGCCTTCTGGACGCCGGCCGCGAGGGTCTGCATCGCTTTCTCCAGCGCGCCGACGTCGCGGCCGCTGGCGAGGCTGCCGATCGATTCGCGCAGGCGTGTCGTCTCGCTCTGGAGTTCGGCGATGGCGGGCGCATCGACGCCGGGCGCCGGCGAAGCAGCCTGAGCCGGTGCGGAGGCCGCCGGAGCACCGGCCAGCTCGCGCTGGCGCTGGCGGATCTCGGTGACCGCGTCGCGGATCTCGGTGACGGCGGGCCGGCCGCGGCGGCCGAGGGGACGCGGCGTGGCGAGCTGCTCGCCGATCTCCGTCATGCGGCGCTCGATTTCGGCGAGGCGCTGCGCCATCTCGGAGGCCGATTCGGCCTGCGGGAGCGCGGGCGCCGCCGGGATGGGCGCCTCGGACCCGATGCGCTGGTCGATCCCGTCCAGCCGGCGCATCATCTCGGTGAGGGCGGCGTTCTTGCCGGGGCGGATTCCGGCGGTCGGCGTGGTGGACCTGACCTCGACCGGGCTCGACGGCGCGGCGGTCTGGGCTGCCTCGGCTGCCGGCGGCCGCGAGGGCGCCGTCGCGGTGGGGGCCTTGTCTCCGCGGGTGTCGGGCTCGACGATCGACGCGATCCAGGTCTCGACCGGAATTCCGGCGCGGCGCGCCATGTCCCGCGCCGCTTCGAGCACGTCGGGATCGAAGCCTTCGAGGTCGAGGGTCGCGTTGCGTGTCATCGTCAAACCTGACTCGGCGAAGTCCATGGCTCGATCCGCGCGTGGCCCCGCCACGCGAAAACGAGGGAGGGGTTAACGACGGACCCGTGCTCCCCGACATTTGGTAGTCTTGGTAAACAGGCAGTTAAGGCGCCACCGATTGATGTCTCGTGCATGATTCTCGCGAGGCGCGCCGCGACCCCCTTTCGCCCCTCGAAAAATAGTTTATATGTGAACCATCAGGTGCGCCGGCGGTCGGAAGGCCGTCCAGGAACGCAGCCGTTTCCGGGAGATGATGCGCGATGCCAAGCTACAAGGCACCGGTCGAGGACGTCCTGTTCCTGCTGAACGACGTGCTCGGTTTCCACCGCTACGACAATTTGCGCGGTTTCTCGGATGCGTCGCCGGACGTGATGGAGGCGGTTCTCAACGAGGGCGCCAAGCTCGCCGAGACCGTGCTCGCGCCGCTCAACCCGGTCGGCGATCGGGAAGGCTGCACCCGGCATCCCGATGGCAGCGTCACCACCCCGAAGGGCTTCAAGGCCGCCTACGACGCCTATGCGGGCGGCGGCTGGATGGGGCTTTCGATGCCTGAGGAATATGGCGGCCAGGCCCTGCCCCACACCCTGAACACGGCGATCCAGGAATTCGCCTCCGGGGCCAACCTCGCGCTCGGCATGTATCCGGGCCTGACCCAGGGGGCGATGGCGGCCCTCGTGGTGCATGGGTCGGACGAGCAGAAGGCCCTTTACCTGCCGAAGATGGTGGAGGGTGCCTGGACCGGCACCATGAACCTCACCGAGCCGCATTGCGGCACGGATCTCGGGCTCCTCAAGACGAAGGCCGTGCCGAACGGCGACGGCTCCTACAGCCTCACCGGCACCAAGATCTTCATCTCGGCCGGCGAGCACGACCTGTCGGAGAACATCATCCATCTGGTGATCGCCCGCATCGAGGGCGCGCCGGCCGGCACCAAGGGCATCTCGCTCTTCGTGGTGCCGAAGTTCCTGGTGAACGCGGACGGCTCGGTCGGCGAACGCAACCCGGTCTCCTGCGGCTCCCTCGAGCACAAGATGGGCATCCACGGCAACTCGACCTGCGTCATGAACTACGACGGGGCGAAGGGCTGGCTCGTCGGGCAGGAGAATCGCGGCCTGAACGCGATGTTCGTGATGATGAACGAGGCCCGCCTCGCGGTCGGCGTTCAGGGTCTCGGCCAGTCCGAGGTCGCCTACCAGAACGCGGTCGCCTATGCCAAGGACCGGCTCCAGGGCCGTGCCCTGACCGGCGCCAAGGCGCCCGAGAAGGCTGCCGACCCGATCATCGTCCATCCCGACGTGCGCCGGACCCTGATGGGCATCCGCGCCTTCAACGAGGCCGCCCGCGCCCTCGTGCTCTGGACCGCGCTCCAGGCCGATATCGGACACCGGTCCGACGATGCGACCGAACGGCAGAACGCCGAGGACCACATGGGCCTGATGACCCCGGTGGTGAAGGGCGTGCTGACCGACCGGGGGTTCGCCAATGCGGTCGAGGCCCAGCAGATGTTCGGCGGCCACGGCTACATCGAGGAATGGGGCATGTCGCAGTTCGTGCGCGATGCCCGCATCGCGATGATCTACGAGGGCGCCAACGGCATCCAGGCCATGGACCTCATCGGCCGCAAGCTGCCCAAGGACGGCGGGCGGGCGATGATGACCTTCCTCGGCGAAGTGCAGACCTTCATCAAGGACCACGGCGAGGACGCGGCGATGAAGCCCTACGTCGCGCCCCTCCAGGCCGGCCTCAACGACCTGCAGGGCGCCACCATGTGGTTCATGCAGAACGCCTTCACGAAGCCCGACAATGCCGGCGCCGGTGCCACCGACTACATGCACCTGCTCGGACTCGTGGCCATGGGCTACATGTGGGCGCGCATCGCCAAGGCCGCCCTGGCGCGGCAGGCGGAAAGCCCGTCCGAGGCGATGGCCGCCAAGCTGGTGGTGGGCCGCTTCTACATGGAGCGCCTCCTGCCCGAGACCGCGACCCGGCTGGTGCGGA
The DNA here is from genome assembly GCF_979253015.1 of Methylobacterium sp. AC433. Classification (NCBI taxonomy): domain Bacteria; kingdom Pseudomonadati; phylum Pseudomonadota; class Alphaproteobacteria; order Hyphomicrobiales; family Methylobacteriaceae; genus Methylobacterium; species Methylobacterium sp. AC433. The sequence goes on from NZ_CEEDBN010000004.1 coordinate 142,280, forward strand.
TCAAGGCCGGATCGGAAACCACGATGGCGCTCAGCCCCGAGGCGTTTTAGACCGTCGCGACGCCCCCTCCTCCCCCTTGCGGGGAGGAGCCGGAGGTGGGGGTGGTTGGGCGACCCTCCGTCGGCCGAGGCTGGCGGCGCCACCCCCACCCCTAACCCCTCCCCGCAAGGGGGAGGGGGACTGCCTGCGCCGCCAGGGTCAAGAGAACGAGGACACGCATGCCCGAGGCCTTCATCTACGACCATGTCCGCACCCCGCGGGGCCGCGGCAAGCCCGATGGCTCGCTCCACGAGGTGACGGCCCTGCGCCTCGCCGAGGTGGCGCTCCGCGCCCTCAAGGAGCGCAACGACCTCGACACGCGCCGCGTCGACGACGTGGTGCTCGGCTGCGTCGATCCGGTGGGCGAGGCCGGCGGCGACATCGCCCGCGCGGCGGCCCTGGTGGCCGATTACGGCACGCACGTGCCGGGCGTGCAGATCAACCGCTTCTGCGCCTCGGGCCTCGACGCGGTGAACTTCGCCGCCGCGCAGGTGATGGCCGGCCAGCACGACCTGACGGTGGGCGGCGGCGTCGAGTCCATGAGCCGCGTCGGCCTCGGCGCCTCGGGCGGCGCCTGGCCGGTGGATCCGGCCATCGCGATCAAGTCCTACTTCATGCCCCAGGGCGTGTCGGCCGACCTCATCGCCTCGAAATACGGCTTCAGCCGCGACGATTGCGACGCCTACGCCGTCGAGTCGCAGAAGCGCTCGGCCGCCTCCTGGGCCGAGGGCCGCTTCGCCAACGCGGTCGTGCCGGTGCGGGACATCAACGGCATCACGCTGCTGGCCAACGACGAGCACATGCGGCCGTCCACCGACATGCAGTCGCTGGGACAGCTCAAGGCCTCCTTCGTCCAGATGGGCCAGATGGGCGGGTTCGACGCGGTGGCCATCGACGCCCATCCGGACGTGGAGACCGTCAACCACGTCCACCATGCCGGCAACTCGTCGGGCATCGTCGACGGCGCCGCCGCCGTGCTGATCGGCTCGGCCGAGGCCGGCAGCGCCGCGGGCCTGAGGCCCCGCGCCCGCATCCGCGCCTTCGCGAATATCGGCTCGGACCCGGCCCTCATGCTCACCGGCCCGGTGGACGTGACGAAGAAGGTCCTGGCGCGGGCCGGCATGAGCCTGGCCGACATCGACCTCTTCGAGGTCAACGAGGCCTTCGCCGCGGTGGTGCTGCGGTTCCAGCAGGCCTTCGACGTCGACCCGGCCAAGATCAACGTCTGCGGCGGCGCCATCGCCATGGGCCATCCGCTGGGCGCCACCGGCGCGATGATCCTCGGCACGGTGCTCGACGAACTGGAGCGCACCGGCAAGGAGCGCGCCCTGGTCACCCTCTGCATCGGTGCCGGCATGGGCACCGCCACCATCATCGAGCGGGTGTGAGCCTGCGCCGCCTCCCAAACCCCGCGCAAGTGGGGTAGAGGGCGGCGCCCGCCGCCGCCCGGCGCCGGGCTCACAACAAGAATCTCCGAGGACACGCCACGATGACGCGCCTGCTCGCCACCCTCTGCCTGACCACCGCCCTGTGCCTGCCCATCGCCGCCCGCGCCGACGATGCCGCCGAGCGCATCGCCGTCGCCAAGGACCTGGTGCAGAAGACCACGATCAAGAACCTGGAGGTCGGCTTCACGGGCGCCCTCGAGAAGACCGTGGCGCCGATGAAGGAGGACAAGGCCGAGGCCGTGCGCAAGGAGATCCGCGCCGAATTCGACAAGCAGCGCGAGACCATGCTCGACGGCCTGTCGAAGGCCTATGCCGAAAAGTTCAGCCTCGACGAGCTGAAGCACCTCTCCGAGATCTACGGCGACAAGACCTACCAGAAGTTCCAGGCGGTCAATGCCGACCCGGCCTCCACCGTGACCACGATCTCGCAGGCCTCCGTGACCAAGCTCCTGAACATGCTGGCCATCGCCTCGGCCGGCGACTCGGCGGCCAACGCGGCCCCGGGCGCCCCCATGCCGATGCCGGCGCGCTGAGGCGGACCGACGGAGATCTCGATGGCCGGCTCAAGCCACATGCGCGCGGGCATACCCACCCGCCGGAGAGCCGGCCACCGGGAAGCCGCGGACCGGGGGCAGCGCCTCCAGATGGGGCTTGGCGAAGTGGTAGCCCTGGAACAGGCTCGCACCGAGGCTGCGCAGGGTGTCGAGCTCGGACGCCGTCTCCACGCCCTCGGCGATGATCGCGATGTCCAGGGAGCGGGCGATGCCGATGATGCCCGCGACGATGATCTGGCGGCGCCGGTCGGTGTCGATGCCGCGCAGCAGGTCCATGTCGATCTTGATGAGGTCGGGCTGGAAGTTCGCCAGCAGGCTCAGGCCTGCGAAGCCCGCGCCAAAATCGTCGAGGGCGGTCAGGAAGCCCTGGCGCCGGTACTCGGCGACGATGCGCGAGACGTGGGCGGTGTCGCGGAACTTCTCGTTCTCGGTGAATTCGAACATGATCCGGTCGTGGGCGAAACCGGCCTTGCGGGCCGCCTCCAGGGACGAGCGGATGCAGGCCGCCGGCTCGTAGACGGCGTTCGGCATGAAGTTGATCGACAGGCGGGTCGCGTCGTCCGTGGGAAACAGGCGTCCGGCGAGTTCGATCGCCTTCACCCGCGCGGCCTGGTCGAAGCGGTAGACGGTTTCCGGCGTCACGCGGCCGAGGATCGAGGCGGCCGATTCGCCACCCGTGCCGCGCACCAGCGCCTCGTAGCCCCAGACACGGTTCGCCGCGAGGTCGAGAATCGGCTGGAACGCCATGGTGAAGGTGAAGTCGAGTTCGGCTCCATCGCGGCAACCCTGGCAGCCGGTCCGTGCGGTCATGGTCGTGTCCTGTCGCAGCAAGGTGCCCCCCGGCATGCCTTGATGCATTCGCAAGGTTTGAGATTGGCTTAACCACGCCAGCCGAAGCCGCCCACCCGCCGCTTATTCGAGGATCAGCGATGAATCTCACCAACTTCCGACTCGAAACCGACGCCGACGGGATTGCGCTGGCGACCTGGGACATGCCCGGCCGCTCCATGAACGTCTTCACCGATGCGGTGATGGACGAACTGAGCCAGGTGGTCGACGCCGTGGTGGCGGACCCCGCCATCAAGGGCTGCGTCATTGTCTCGGGCAAGGACAACTTCTCGGGCGGCGCCGACCTGACCATGCTCCAGGGTCTCGGCCGCGCGTTCGAGGCCCTCAAAGCCGAGCGCGGCGAGGAGGAAGCGATGCGCCACTTCTTCGAGGAGTCGCGCAAGCTCAGCCTCGTCTTCCGCAAGCTCGAGACCTGCGGCAAGCCCTTCGCGGCGGCGGTGAACGGCATCTGCCTCGGCGGGGCGTTCGAGCTCGCCCTCTCCTGCCACTACCGGGTGCTCTCCGACGATCCGAAGACCCGCGTCGGCCTGCCCGAGATCAAGGTCGGCCTGTTCCCGGGCGGCGGCGGCACCCAGCGCGTCTCCCGCCTGATGCAGACCGGCGACGCCCTGCAGATGCTGTTCAAGGGCGAGCAGATCCGTCCGCTGATGGCCAGGAACATGGGGCTCGCCCAGGAGGTCGCGGCCAAGGACGAGATCGTCGCCAAGGCCAAGGCCTGGATCGCGGGCGGCGGCTCGGCCGTGGCGCCGTGGGACCAGCCGAAATTCAAGGCGCCGTCCGGCAAGGTCTACTCGCCGGCCGGCATGATGATCTGGCCGCCGGCCAATGCCATCTACCGGCGCGAGACGCACGACAACTACCCGGCCGCCAAGGCGATCCTGGCCTCCGTCTACGAGGGCCTGCAGCTGCCGATGGACCAGGCCCTTCGGGTCGAGAGCCGGTACTTCGCGCACATCCTGCGGACCAAGGAGGCGGCGGCGATGATCCGCACGCTGTTCCTCTCCATGGGCGAACTCAACAAGGGCGCGCGCCGTCCGAAGGACGTGCCGGCCACCAAGGTCCAGCGGGTCGGCGTCGTCGGCGCCGGCTTCATGGGCGCGGGCGTCGCCTACGTCACGGCCAATGCGGGCATGGAGGTCGTGCTCGTCGACCAGTCGGTCGAGGCGGCCGAGAAGGGCAAGGCCTACGCCCACAAGCTCGTCACCGACCAGATCAACAAGGGTCGCGCGAAGACCGCCGACCGCGACGCGCTGCTCGGCCGCATCAGCGCGAGTGCCGACTACGCCGACCTCGCCACCTGCGACCTCGTCATCGAGGCGGTGTTCGAGGATCCGAAGGTCAAGGCCGAGGTCATCGCCAAGGTCGAGGCCGTGATCCGGCCGGAGACGATCTTCGCCTCCAACACCTCGACCCTGCCGATCACGGGCCTCGCCAAGACCTCGGCCCGGCCGGAGCAGTTCGTCGGCATCCACTTCTTCTCGCCGGTCGAGAAGATGATGCTCGTCGAGATCATCAAGGGCGACCAGACCGGCGACGCGGCGCTGGCCACCGCCCTCGACTATGTCCGGGCGATCAAGAAGACCCCGATCGTCGTCAACGATGCGCGCGGCTTCTTCGCCAACCGCTGCGTCGGCGCCTACCTGCTCGAGGGCCACAAGATGCTCAACGAGGGCATCCCGGCAGCGATGATCGAGAATGCCGGCCGTCAGGCGGGCATGCCGGTCGGCCCCCTCTCGCTGACCGACGAGGTCGCCGTCGATCTCGCCCTGAAGATCGTCAAGGCGACGGAGGCACAGCTCGGGGCCGAGAGCATCGACCCGGCTCAGAAGGCGCTCCTCTCCACCCTCGTCGAGGGCGAGGGCCGGCTCGGCCGCAAGAACAAGCGCGGCTTCTACGACTATCCCGAGGGTGCACCCAAGCGCCTCTGGCCCGGCCTCGCCGGCCTCCAGGCGACCAAGGTCGAGCCGGACGAAGTGGACTTCGCGGAGCTGAAGCAGCGTCTCCTGGTGGTGCAGGCACTGGAAGCCGCGCGGACCGTCGGCGAGGGCGTCGTCACCGATCCGCGCGAGGCGGATGTCGGCTCGATCCTCGGCTTCGGCTTCGCGCCCTTCACCGGCGGCGCCCTGTCCTACATCGACTTCATGGGCGTCCAGGCGTTCGTGACGCTGGCGCAGGGCCTGGAAGCCAAGCACGGCCCGCGCTTCGCCGTACCGCAGAACCTCCTCGACATGGCCGCCCGCGGCGGCACGTTCTACGGCGACGCAGCGGTGAAGAAGGCGGCGTAGCGCAAGGGCACCGCCCGGCTTTCCCCGGGCGGATCCCGTGACGGGTGAGGCGGCGACCGCCTCACCCCACCGATACCGCAGTCATCCGGACGCGCAGGACCTCGACATCGTCGTGGTTGCTCGACAGCAGGTCGGTGATGTCGCCGGCCAGCAGCGCCTTGACGTGGCGGCAGAGGGTGCCGTAGCGGCCGGCCATGCAGGTGCAGCGCAGGTGCGGACCGTTGGTGCGATCCTCCAGGGTCACGGCGTAGCGGTTGCCGCTGCTGCCGCGCACCGCGAAGTGCAGGCCCGCTGAGGACGCCGGCCGTGCGCCCGCGGCGAGGCGGGCCCGCTCCGTGAGGGAGCCCGGGCGGCTGCGCGGAGGCATGGCGAGGTCGGGCCCCGCCGGGACCGTGGTGATCGGCAGGTGAAGCGCCCGCGACAGGGCCGGCAGGTCCGGCGCGCCGGTCTCCCGGACGGCCGCGAGAGCGATCTCCGCGCAGGCATAGGCGTCCTCGCCCGCATCGTGGTGCTCGAAGCGGATCCCGAGCCGCGCCGCGACCTTGCCGAGGCCGCAGCCCTCCTCCGCCGGAAACACCCGCCGGGCGATCTGCAGCGTGCAGAGATAGGAAAAGGCCGGGGGTCGAACCCCGTACGCAGCCAGGGAGGCGCGCAGCACGCCGAGGTCGAAGCCGGCATTGTGGGCCAGGATCAGCCCGAAGGCGAGCTCGGGCAGGAACTCCGCCATCACGGCGGGGAAGTCCGGCTGATTGCGCACGTCCGCCGGGAGGATGCCGTGGACCCGGATGTTGCCCGGCGAGAAGCGCAGCTCCGGCGGCCGGATCAGCCGGGATTCCCGCCGGACCACCCGGCCCCCGGCGATCCAAGCGAGCCCGACGGCACAGGCGCTGTCGCGCCGCTCGTTGGCGGTCTCGAAATCGAGGGCGATGACGGTCATGCGGGAATTATGGGCCCTGTCCCGGCCGGACGCGGCCAAGCTCCTGCGGGTGCAGAAACCGGACTCTAGGCGTCCGCGAATCCGGGCTCAAGCGCTGGCGACGAGCGCCAGCCATGCCTCCTCGCTGATGACCTCGACGCCGTGCTTCTCCGCGTCCTTCAGCTTCGAGCCCGCGCCCGGACCGGCCACGACGAGGTCGGTCTTGGCCGAGACCGAGCCGGAGACCTTGGCGCCCAGGCGCTCGGCCGTGGCCTTGGCCTCGGACCGAGTCATCTGTTCGAGGCTGCCGGTGAACACCACGGTCTTTCCCGCGAAGGCCGTGGCCGAGGCCGGGGCCGCCATCGGCTCGGTCTTCACTTCGGCGAGCAGCGCCCGGACCGCCGCGTCGTTGTGCGGCTCGGCGAAGAAGGCGATCAGCGAGTCGGTCGCCACCGGACCGATCTCGCCGTCATCGGCGAAGTGGCGATAGGCGTCGCCCGGCCGCTGCTCGGCCGCCCGCGCGAGACCCGCCGCGACGGCGTCCTCGTCGCCGTAATGGGCGAGCAGGCTGGCGCGCTGGGGCGCCGACAGGCGCGCCCGCCCCTGCGGCTGGGTCTCGGCCTCCTCCTCGTCGCCGGCCTCCGGCTCGCCGCCCGCGCGGGGATAACCGACCTCCAGCAGACGATCGCGGGTGGTCGGACCGATGCGGGACAGCGCGGAGAGTTCGATCCAGTCCGGCCCGGCCTGGTCGCAGGCCGCGGCGGCGACGCCCGCCATCAAGGCGGGCATGTCGGGGAAGCGCTTGGCGAGGGCCTTGGCCGTGGATTCGCCGATCTCCGGGATGCCGAGGGCGAAGAGGAAGCGGTTCAGCGGCAGGCTGCGACGATCCTCCACCGAGGCAAGGAGGTTCTTGATCGCCTTGTCCTCCTCGTCGCCCTTCTTCTTCGTCGGCTTCTTCGGGGCGGGCACGCCCTCGGCCCGCCGCTCGGCGGAGAGCGCCTCGCGCCGCGCCACGATGGCGGCCTTCAGGGGCTCGAACGCGAGGCGGAACAGGTCGGCGGGCTGGCGCACCAGCCCGGCCTCGAACAGCACCTCGATATAGGTCTGGCCGAAGCCCTCGAGGTCGAAGCCGTTGCGCGAGACGAAGTGCTTCAGCCGCTCGACTCCCTGCGCGGGACAGATCAGGCCGCCGGTGCAGCGGCGCACGGCGTCGGGCGTGCCGGTGCGGGGATTGATCTCGCGCACGGCGCGGCTGCCGCAGGCGGGGCAGTGGGTCGGAAAGGCGTACGGCTTCGAATCGGCCGGGCGCTTCTCCAGCACCACGTCCATCACCTTCGGGATGACGTCGCCGGCCCGCTGCACCACGACGGTGTCGCCGATCCGGATGTCGCGCCCGTCGCGGATCGGCTCGCCGTCGGCGCCGACACCCTGGACGTAGCCCTCGTTGTGCAGGGTCGCGTTCGACACCACGACGCCGCCCACCGTGACCGGACGGAGCTTGGCCAGCGGGTTCAGGGAGCCGGTGCGCCCGACATTGATCTCGATGTCCTCGACGACCGTCAGCGCCTTCTGGGCGGCGAACTTGTGGGCCAGCGCCCAGCGCGGCGAGCGCGAGACGAAGCCGAGGCGGCGCTGCAGCGCCAAGTCGTCGACCTTGTAGACGACGCCGTCGATGTCGTAGCCGAGGTCGGCGCGCTCGGCCTCGATGCTACGATAATGCGCGATCATCGCCTCGGCGTCGGTGCAGAGCCGGGTGCGGTCGTTGACCGGAAGGCCCCATTCGGAAAACCGCTCCAGCACCCCGTGCTGCGTCCCCTCGAAGGCCGGCACCACCTCGCCCCAGGCATAGGCGAAGAACTTGAGCGGCCGCGAGCGGGTGATCTCGGGATCGAGCTGGCGCAGGGAGCCGGCCGCCGCGTTGCGGGGATTGGCGAACAGCGCCTTGCCGGCCGCCTCCTGGCGGGCATTGATCGCGGCGAAATCCGCGTGGCCGAGGTAGACCTCGCCGCGGACCTCGCAGACCCGAGGCACGTCCGTCCCGGCGAGCCGCTGCGGGATGTCGGACACCGTACGGGCATTGGCGGTGACGTCCTCGCCGACCTCGCCGTCACCGCGGGTCGCCGCCGTGACGAGGCGCCCATCCTCGTAGCGCAGGGCCAGGGAGAGGCCGTCGATCTTGGGCTCGGCGGTGAAGGCCAGGGGCTCGGCTTCGGGCCGGTTCAGGAACCGCCGGACGCGGGCGACGAACTCCGCCACCTCGTCGTCCGCGAAGGCGTTGCCCAGCGAGAGCATCGGCACCGCGTGGCGCACCTTGGCGAACTTCTCGGAGGGTTTGGCCCCCACCGAAGCGCTGGCGGCCCCAGTCCCGGCAAGGTCCGGAAATCGCGCCTCGATCTGCTCCAGGCGCCGGCGCAGGGAATCGTACGCCGCATCCGTGATCTCGGGCGCGTCCTCCTGGTGATAGAGCCGGTCTGCCTCGGCGATCCGTTCGGAGAGGTCCGCGTGCTCGGCCCGCGCCGTCTCGGCGGTCATCGTCTCGAGGCTGTCGGCGGTCTCGTCGGGCATGGGGATGCTTCGTGATCGGGGGCGGGCGCGGCGTCGGCTTATAGCAATCGAGAACCGTTGCGGCACCGGCCAAGGTTTCGGGCCGCCCGCGGCTCTGCACGAACCTGTAACCCGCGCGCCCGCCAAGCGAATACACCCCGACACCACGGGGCCGCGAAGGCCCCGCGAGTCCGGCTGCGACCCCGCGCCGCCTCACGGATCCTCTCCGGCCCCTATCTTTCGCGACAATCGTCCCACAATCCCGGATCGCCATGCCAGCCCTGCCCGCCTTCTCCGCGCCCTGGCGCGACCGCGCCGGACGCGTCTCCGGCCTGAAGCTCGCGACCTTCCTGTTCGCCCTCGCTCCGGGCCTCTGGCTCGCCGGGGCCTACGCGGCGGATGCCCTCGGGGCGAAGCCGATCACGGCGCTGCTGCACGGCACCGGTGAGTGGGCGGTGCGATTCCTGATGCTCTCGCTGGCGGTGACGCCCCTGCGCCGGGTCGCCCATGCGCCGAAGCTCATCCTGGTGCGGCGCATGCTCGGCCTGACGGTGCTGGCCTACGGGCTCATCCACCTGATGCTCTACGTCGTCGACCAGAACTTCGTGCTGACCAAGGTGGTCACCGAGATCGTGTCCCGGATCTATCTCACCATCGGCTTCGTGGCTCTGCTCGGCCTCGTCGTGCTCGGCGTCACCTCCACGGACGGGATGATCCGGCGCCTCGGCAAGGCCTGGCCGCGCCTGCACAAGACGGTCTACGTCATCGCGATCCTGGGCCTGATCCACTATTACCTGCAGGCCAAGATCGACGTGTCCGACCCGGTGTTCTGGACCGGCGCCTTCCTGCTTCTGATGGGCCACCGCGCGATGCAGCGCTTCGGCTGGCCGACCAACCCGCTCACCCTCCTGGGCCTCGCGCTGGCCGCCACCCTCCTGACCGCGCTTCTGGAAGCGGCCTGGTACGGCGTCGCGAGCGGCATCCCGGCGAGCCTCGTCCTGTCGGCCAACCTCGATTTTCCGGAGACCATCCGGCCGGCCTGGTGGGTTCTGGCCCTCGGCCTTTCCGTTCCGGTGCTCAATGCCGTCCGGGCCCGGATGGACCGGAGCGGGCGCGGCAAGCCGAAGGCCGCGCCGGCATCGCGCCCCGCCCCGGCAACGGCGCGGGAGGCCGTGGCGGCGCGGTGAAGGCCGGCGCATGCGGGACTTGCTCCGGGCCGCCGGCACGCGCATGAAGCGGCCGGCGTCACGGAGGGGAAAGCCCGCATGCGGACACGGATCTTGACGGTGGCAGCCCTCGGCCTCGGCACCCTGGTTTCGGCCGGCGCGGCCCGCGCCGCCTGCACGCTGCCCGAGCCGCCCCCGGCCGCGTCCCGTCCAACCAAGCCGCCGCTCCCGGCCAAGCCCGCCTGCCTCGACGCCAAGGGCGGCTGCCCGGGCTGGGAGGCCTACAGCTACAACGACGCCATCAAGGCCTACAACGAGAAGGCCGCCGCGTTCCGTCCCCTGGCGGAGGCCTACGTCAAGGCACTGAATGCCTACGTGAAGGCGAGCAGCGACTACGCGCAATGCGAGGTGAAGACGCTGCAATAGGCAGGGGGGGGCGGCCGGGTTCGCTTGACCCCTGCCAGGAGCGATGCCACAGCCCGGCGCAGTTTTCCCCACATCGCCAGACTGGACGGCCCGATGCCCGAATCCCTCGACCTCCTCGTTCTCGGCAACGCCATCGTCGACCTCATCGCCCGCACCGAGGAAGAATTCCTGGCGGCGCAGGGCGTGCCGAAGGGGGCGATGCAGCTGATCGACGAGGCGCGGGCCGAGTCGCTCTTCGCCGCCATGGGGCCGGCCACCATTGTGTCGGGCGGCTCCGGTGCCAACACGGCCGTGGGCGCGGCGATGCTCGGCGCGAAGACCGGCTTCGTCGGCAAGGTCCGCGACGACGAGCTCGGCGGCCTCTTCGCCCACGATCTGAAGGCCACCGGCGTCCGCTTCCCGGTCGCCGCCGCGGTCGACGGACCGGCCACCGCCCGCTGCTTCATCCTGGTGACGCCGGACGGCGAGCGCACCATGAACACCTATCTCGGCGCCTGCCAGGGCCTGTCCCCGGCCGATGTCGACGCGGCCATCGTGGCGAGCGCCCGCGTGGTCTACCTCGAAGGCTACCTCTGGGACCCGCCGGCCGCCAAGGACGCATTCCGCAAGGCCGTGACCATCGCCCACGAGGCCGGCAACGCCGCGGCGCTGACCCTGTCGGACGCGTTCTGCGTCGGGCGCTACCGGGACGAGTTCCTCGGCTTGATCCGCGATGGCAGCATCGACATCCTGTTCGCCAACATGGCCGAGTTGCAGAGCCTCTACGAGACGGACGATGCCGAGGCCGCCGTCAAGGCGCTGCGCGACGAGAGCGCGTCCCGCGGCAAGGACCTCCTCGCCCTCGTCACCCGCTCGGCGGACGGCGCCCTCGTGATCCAGGGCGGCGACGTGCAGGCTGTGGCCGCCTCTCCGGTTCACGAACTCGTCGACACCACGGGAGCGGGCGACCTCTTCGCGGCGGGTTTCCTGGCCGGACATGCCCGCGGCCTCGACCACACGGCCAGCGCCCGCCTGGGAGCTCTCGCCGCCGCCGAGGTGATCCAGCACATCGGCGCCCGACCGCAGCACGATCTAGTGGCCCTCGCCAAGGCGCAGGGCCTGCTCTGACCCCGTCGCCCAGAGCGGCGGCCGTGCGGTCGGCGGATCCCGGACGTCCCCGGGATCCGTCCCGCGCACGGACCGGCGATCACAGGCGCAGCAGCACCTTTCCGACGGCCTCGCGCCGCTTCAGGATGCCGAGCGCGGCCTCGTAATCGGCGAGCAGATGGACGCCGTGCACCTTCGCGGTCAGGCGGCCCTCGGCCACCCAGGCGAGAAGCCGCTCCTGGTTGGCCCGGTGCGCCTCCGGCTCGCGCTCGACGAAGACGCCCCAGTGGACGCCCTGAATGTCGATGCCCTTCAGCAGCGCCAGGTTGAGCGGAATGCGCGGGATGTCGCCCGCCGCGAAACCGATGACGAGGTAGCGCCCCTTCCAGCCCAGGGACCGCAGGGCCGGCTCGGCATAGTCGCCGCCGATCGGATCGTAGATCACGTCGACGCCCTCGCCCTCTGTGAGCGTGCGCAGGGCCTCGCGCAGATTCTCCGCGGCGTAGTCCACCGTCATCGTGGCGCCATGGGCCTGCGCCGTCGCCAGCTTCTCGGGTGAGGACGCGCAGGCGATCACGCGGGCCCCCATGATGGCGCCGAGTTCCACGGCCGCGAGACCGACGCCACCCGAAGCGCCGAGCACCGCCAGGGTCTCGCCGGGCTGCAGCCGGGCCCGGTCGCGCAGGGCGTGCAGCGAGGTGCCGTAGGTGATCGTGAGCCCGGCGGCCTGCTCGTCCGAGACGCCCTTCGGCACGCGGGTCAGGTGGCGGGTGGCGACGGCGATCCGCTCGCGGCAGGTGCCGAACTTCTGGTGGACGATGACGCGGTCTCCGACCGCGAAGCCCTCGGACCCCTCGCCCAGGGACTCGACCACGCCGCAGGCCTCGCCGCCCGGCGAGAACGGCAGCTCGGGCTTCACTTGGTAGCGACCGGCGATGATCAGGGTGTCGAAGAAGTTGAGCGCCGCGAGCGTGACGCGGACCAGGGCCTCGCCCGGACCGGGCACGGGATCGGGCAGATCCGCGAGTTCGAGATCCTCCGGTCCCCCGAGCCGGGTACACTGCAGCGCCTTCATGCCCAAACCTCCGCCTGATCCTGGTATCGGCGCTTGCACCGGCCCGGGCGCCCGCGCAAGCGCCGCGGCGTCAGGGACGCTCGTAGAGGCCGGCGAGGCAGCCCTTGGCGCGCACGCGGCCTGACATCGCCTTCAGGAGCGCGCCCCGTCCGGGATGCTCGGGCAGTTCCAGCGCCCGGTCGAGGGCATAGACCTGGAACAGGTAGGCGTGCGGACCGTGACCGGTCGGCGGGTCGGGGGGCAGCCAGCCCGGCTTCAGGAAGCTGTTCTTGCCGAGGTCGAGCCCCGAATCGGCTTGGCTGGCAGCCCCTTCGGCCAGCGGAGCGCAGGGATCGAGATTCCAGGCGATGAGGTGGACGAGCGGGCTCGGCGTCGGGCTGCCCGCATCCTCGCAGAGGATCACGACCCGCGCCGTGCCGGGCGGCAGGCCGGTCCAGGCCAGGGGCGGCGATGCGCCGGTCCCGTCGGCCGTGAAGCGCGCCGGCATGGGCGTGCCGTCGGTGAAAGCGAGGCTGCTGAGCGAGAGGCCGTCGGGCACCTCGGCGAAGCCGGTCCTGTAGGCGGTCTTGTCCAGCCCGGCCTTCAGGCTGGACAGGGCGGCGCCCACGGCGTGCGGAATCTTTTCGAGCAAGGTCGGTCTCCCACGGGGTACGCCGACCAACCGCGGGCGACCCCGAAGGTTCAGGCCGGCCGCCCGTCGCCGGCCGGGCGCTGCGCCGTGATCATGTAGTTCACCGCGGTGTCGCGGCTCGCTCGCCAGGACCCGTCCAGGGGGTTGAGCACCACCCCGGTCGTGTCGGTGACGGTGAGGCCCCCGGCACTCACCGCGCGGCCGAGTTCGTCGGGCCGCACGAACTTCTCCCAGTCATGGGTGCCCTTGGGCAGCCAGCCGAGGACGTATTCGGCCCCGACGATCGCCAGCGCGAAGGAGCGCAGCGTCCGGTTGAGGGTGGCGGCGAAGAGGAGGCCGCCGGGCTTCACCGCCCGCGCCGCCTGGGCGACGAAGGCCGGCATGTCGACCACGTGCTCCACCACCTCCATGGCGAGCACGATGTCGAAGCGCTCGCCGCCGGCCACGACGTCCTCGATGGTGCGGGCACGGTAATCCACCGGCACGCCCTCGGCATCGGCATGGGCCTGGGCGACCTTGATGTTGGTCGGCGCCGGGTCGAGTCCGGTCACCCGGGCGCCGAGGCGCGCCAGCGGCTCGGACAGGACGCCGCCGCCGCAGCCGATATCCACCAGGGTCAGGCCCTCCAGGGCGAAGGGCGCGCGGGCGTCCCGCCCGAAATGCCGGCAGGCCGCGTCACGGATATAGGCGAGGCGGACAGGATTGAAGCGGTGCAGCACCCGCATCGGCCCGGCCTCGTCCCACCACGTCGCCGCGATGGCCTCGAAGCGGGCGACCTCGTCGCGGTCGATGGAGGCGCCTGTGGGTCCGGTCATCGTCTCGGCATGTCTCGTGCGAAGTGGGCGCGCCCCATTGTTGACACGCCCGGGCGGCCCTTGTACCCGCCGAAGCCCTGTCCGGTACAGCAGCCAAGCGACGCGGACGGCAGTGCGGGCGGGGGAAATCCGTCCGCAGCCCGCCGAATCCCTGGCAAACGCGATGTGTCGCGGACGCGACAGGCTCCGTCTGGTGAGAACATGCCCCGTCTGGTGATGAAGTTTGGCGGTACGTCCGTCGCCAATGTCGAGCGCATCCGCAACGTGGCGGCCCACGTGGCGCGCGAGGTCGCGGCCGGCTACGAGGTGGCCGTCGTGGTCTCGGCCATGTCCGGCAAGACCAACGAACTCGTCGCCTGGGTCAAGGATGCGAACCCGATCTACGACGAGGCCGAGTACGACGCCGTGGTCGCCTCGGGCGAACTCGTCACCGCCGGGCTGCTGGCCATCGCGCTCCAGAAGAACGGGATCAAAGCCCGCTCCTGGCAGGGCTGGCAGATCCCGATCCTGACGTCGGACGCCCACGGCTCCGCCCGCATCGAGGGCATCGACGGCGCCCGCCTCGATGCCGGCTTCCGGTGCGGCGAGGTCGCGGTCATCGCCGGGTTCCAGGGCATGCACGAGGCCACCGGCCGGGTCACCACCCTGGGCCGCGGCGGCTCGGACACCAGCGCCGTGGCGATCGCGGCCGCCATCGGCGCCGAGCGCTGCGACATCTACACCGACGTCGACGGCGTCTACACCACCGATCCGCGCGTGGTTCAGAAGGCCAAGCGCATGGAGCGCGTGACCTTCGAGGAAATGCTGGAGATGGCGTCCCTGGGCGCCAAGGTCCTGCAGGTCCGCTCGGTCGAGCTCGCCATGGTCCATCGCGTGCCGACCACGGTGCGCTCCTCCTTCGATCCGCCGGACAATGCCCGGCCCGGCACCCTCATCTGCGACGAGGACGACATCGTGGAACAGCAGATCATCACCGGGATCGCCTTCTCCCGGGACGAGGCGCAGATCACGCTTCGTCGCGTGAAGGACAGCCCCGGCATCGCCGCCGCCATCTTCGGCCCCCTGGCGGACGCCAACATCAACGTCGACATGATCATCCAGACCGTGTCGGGCGACCAGTCGACGACCGACATGACCTTCACGGTCCCGTCGGCCGATTACGACCGGGCGCGCAAGATCCTCGACGCGCAGAGCGGCGCGATCGAGTTCGCCCAGATCGAGGGCGCCACCGACGTGGTGAAGGTCTCGGCCATCGGCGTCGGCATGCGCAGCCACGCGGGCGTCGCCGCCAAGGCCTTCCGGGCCCTGGCGCAGAAGGGCATCAACATCCGCGCCATCACCACGTCGGAGATCAAGTTCTCCGTCCTGATCGATGCCGCCTACACGGAGCTTGCCGTTCGTACGCTCCACTCGCTATACGGCCTCGACCAGGCCTGAAGACCCGGAGCGCGCGAACGCCTGCGCGCGAACCGGACACGAGGCCGAAGCCGGATCGAGGAGACCATGCCCGCTGCGCCCGGAGGCCCGCGCCTGCTTCTGCGCCGCCTCCGCGAAGCGATGGCGGAGCCGGTCAGCCCACAGGCCCGTCTCGACCGCATCGTCACGTTGATCGCCGCCAACGTGATCGCCGAGGTGTGCTCGGTCTACGTGCTCAGCGATGACAACATCCTTGAACTGTTTGCAACCGAGGGTCTGAACCGCGAGGCCGTCCACCTGACCCGGCTGCGGGCGGACGAGGGCCTCGTCGGTCTCATCGCCAAGACCGCCGAGCCGCTGTCGCTCTCCGACGCGCAGTCCCATCCGGCCTTCTCCTACCGCCCGGAGACGGGCGAGGAGGCCTATCACGCGTTCCTCGGCGTGCCGCTCCTGCGCGCGGGCAACACCCTCGGCGTGCTCGTCGTCCAGAACAAGACCTACCGGGTCTATTCCGAGGAGGAGATCGAGGCGCTCCAGACCACCGCCATGGTGCTGTCGGAGATGATCGCCTCGGGCGAGCTGCAGGCGCTGGCGCCGGGGGCCGGCTCGGCCGCCCGCCGGGCCGTGAGCCAGCGCGGCGTGGCCCTGGCCGACGGCATCGGCCTCGGGCACGTGGTGCTGCACGAGCCGCGCATCGTCATCAAGCAGCTGATCGCCGAGAACGTCGACCGCGAGGTCGAGCGCCTGGAGCAGGCCATCGGCGAGGTCCGCTCGGCCATCGACGACCTCGTCGAGCGGGGCGACAGCATCGGCACGGGCGAATCCCGCGAGGTGCTGGAGACCGTGCGCATGTTCGCGCACGACAAGGGCTGGCTGCGCCGGATGCGCGAGGCCGTGCATTCGGGCCTGACCGCCGAGGCCGCCGTCGAGCGCGTCCAGTCGGACAACCGCGCCCGGATGATGCGCCAGAGCGACCCGTATCTGCGCGATCGCCTGCACGACCTCGACGACCTCGCGAATCGCCTCCTGCGGACGCTGATCGGGGCCGAGGGCAACGGTGCGCAGCGCGTCCTGCCGGAGAACGCGATCCTGGTCGCGCGCTCCATGGGCCCGGCCGCGCTCCTCGATTACGACCGCACGGCGCTCCGCGGCGTCGTGCTGGAGGAAGGCGGCCCGACGAGCCACATCGCCATCGTGGCGCGCGCGCTGGGCATCCCGGCCGTGGGCGAGATCGCCAACGCCACCGCGCTCTGCGACGCCGGGGACGCGATCATCGTCGACGGCGCCACCGGCGAGATCCAGGTCCGGCCCGGCCCGGAGATCGAGGCGGCCTATGCCGAGATGGTGCGCCTGCGCGCCCGGCGGCAGGAGCAGTACCGGGCGCTGCGCGACGTGCCCGCCGTCACCCTCGACGGCACGGCGATCGGCCTCCAGCTCAATGCCGGCCTCCTCATCGACCTGACCCACCTGCACGAGACCGGGGCGGACGGCATCGGCCTGTTCCGCACCGAGCTGCAGTTCATGGTGGCCCAGCGCATGCCCTCGGCCGCCGAGCAGCAGGCGCTCTACGAGGCCGTGTTCGCGGCCACCGGCGACCTGCCCGTCACGATCCGCACCCTCGACATCGGCGGCGACAAGATCCTGCCCTACATGCCGGCCCTCGAGGAGGAGAACCCGGCCCTGGGCTGGCGGGCGATCCGGATCGGCCTCGACCGGCCCGCACTCCTGCGCGTGCAGCTGCGCGCGCTGCTCAAGGCGGCCGGCGGGCGCCCTTTGAAGATCATGTTCCCGATGGTGGCGACGGTGGACGAGTTCACCCGCGCCAAGGCCATCGTCGAGCGCGAGAAGGCGCATCTGCGCCGGCACGGCCACGCCCTGCCGAGCGACTGCAAGCTCGGCGTGATGGTGGAGGTGCCCTCGCTCCTGTTCCAGATCGACGAGATCGCGAAGGCGGCGGACTTCCTGTCGGTGGGCTCCAACGACCTGATGCAGTTCCTGTTCGCCGTCGACCGCGAGAACCGCCGCGTCGCCGACCGCTTCGACACCCTGAGCGTGCCGGCCCTGCGCGCCTTCCGCGTCATCGCCGAGCGGGCCGCCGCCGCCGGCTGCCCCGCCACCGTCTGCGGCGAGATCGGCGGGCGCCCATTGGAGGCCATGGCGCTGATCGGCATCGGATTCCGCCACCTCTCGATGTCGCCGGCCGCCATCGGCCCCGTGAAGGCCATGGTGCTCGGCCTTGACGCCGGGGCGGTGGCGGCGCTGATCGACACCGAACTGGCCCGCGCCGGCGACGGCGCCACCCTCCGCCCGGCCCTCGCGGCCTTCGCGAAGGCCCAGGGTGTGCCAATCTAGATTCGGCATGCCTATCTGAATGGGTCGTGCCGCGGCCCCGTCGTCGATCAGGCCTCCGGCCCGACGAGCCCTTGTTCTGATGAGAGTTTTCCACGGGCGATGACCCCAATTCCTGCAGAACGTCTCGACGCGATCCTGACGCGCCACGACATCGTCACCGCGACGCTGAGCGCCGGCTCGGCCGATTCCGACACCTTCGTGCAACTGTCGCGCGAATTGTCGGAGCTGGAGGGGGTGGTCGCCGCGATCCACGCCTACCGCGCGGCGGCGCGAAACCTCGCCGACATCGAGGCGCTGATCGACGAGCCGGGCAGCGATTCCGAGATGCGGGCGCTCGCCGCCGACGAGAAGCCGGAGGCAGAGGCCGGGCTGGAGGCGGCGCACCGCGCGCTCCAGCTCATCCTGCTGCCCAAGGATTCCGCCGACGAGAAGAGCGCCATCCTCGAAATCCGCGCCGGCACCGGCGGCGACGAGGCCGCCCTCTTCGCCGGCGACCTCTTCCGCATGTACGGCCGGTATGCCGACGCCAAGGGGTGGAAGGTCGAGGTGATCTCCGAGAGCGAGGGCACCGTCGGCGGCTACCGCGAGGTCATCGCCGAGGTGAAGGGCAAGGGCGTGTTCGCCCGCCTCAAGTTCGAGAGCGGCGCCCACCGGGTGCAGCGCGTGCCGGACACCGAGACCCAGGGGCGCATCCACACCTCCGCCGCCACCGTGGCGGTGCTGCCGGAGGCGGAGGAGGTCGACATCGTGATCAACGACGCCGACCTGAAGATCGACACCATGCGCTCGCAGGGCGCCGGCGGGCAGCACGTCAACAAGACGGAATCGGCGATCCGCATCACCCACATGCCGAGCGGGATCGTGATCTTCGTCCAGGAGGAGCGCTCGCAGCACAAGAACCGCGCCCGGGCGATGTCGCTGCTGCGCTCCAAGCTCTACGACGCCGAGCGCACCGCCAAGGACGCGGTCCGGGCCGCCGACCGCAAGTCGCAGGTCGGCTCCGGCGACCGCTCCGAGCGAATTCGCACCTACAACTTCCCGCAGGCCCGCGTCACCGACCACCGCATCAACCTCACCCTGTACAAGCTCGAGGAGGTCCTGGCCGGCGAGGCTCTGGACGAACTCGTCGACGCCCTCGTCACCGAGCATCAGGCGGAGCTGCTGGCCGCCGAGGGCATGGCCTGAGCCCGGCGGACGGGCAGGAGCCGATGCGTCTCGACCCGGCGCTCAGCCGCACCGATGCCCTGCGGCGCATCACGGAAGCGCTCGCCACCAACGGCATTCCCGCGACCGATGCCCGCTTCCTCGTGCTCGACCTCCTGGGGCTCAGCACGACGGACCTGATCCTGCGCGGAAGCACACCCCTCGGACCGGCCGGGGCGGCCATGCTCGAAGGCGCGGTCGCGCGGCGCGTCGCCGGCGAGCCGGTGGCCCGAATCGTCAGGGCCTGGGAGTTCTGGGGCCTGCCCTTCGCGCTCGCACCCGAGACCCTTGTCCCGCGCGCGGACACGGAGACCCTGGTGGAGGCCGTCCTCGCCCTCCATCCCGACCGGCAGCGCCCGCTGCGGGTGCTCGATCTCGGCACCGGCTCCGGCTGCATCCTCGTGGCGCTGCTGACCGAATTGCCGAACGCCTTCGGCATCGGCCTGGACCGCTCGCACGGCGCCCTCGTTCAGGCCCGCGCCAACGCATCGCGCAACGGCGTCGGGCCGCGGGCTTCCTTCGTCTGTGCGGACTGGACCGCGGGTCTCTCCGGGGACTTCGACCTCGTGGTCTCGAACCCGCCCTACATCGCCAGCGCGACGATCCAGGGTCTCGACGTCGAGGTGCGAGCCCATGACCCGATGGCGGCCCTCGACGGCGGCGTGGACGGGCTCGATGCCTATCGGCGGATCGTCGAGGCCCTGGCGGACGGGTCCTTTCGTCTCGCGCCGGGCGGCGCCCTCGCCTTCGAGGTCGGGTTCGATCAGGCCGAGGCCGTGGCGCAGCTCGGGTCGTGGGCCGGCCTCGGCTCCGCCGCCATCCACCACGACCTCGCCGGCCATGCCCGTGTGGTGCGCTTCGGCCCGCCCTGAGAGCGGATGGAGGCGAAAATCCCGCGGGAAACCGGAAAAAACTGCGCGCATCGGATGCACGCGGACAAAAAAGCGCTTGTTGCCCCCTCGTCGACCCGCTAGTGTCGCAGGCAGATCGCGAACGATCCATTAAGATGGATCGTGGTAAGACGGGTGGCGGCTTTGGTCCGCGACGCTCTTAGACGATCTCCCCACGATCAGGCTGGCGCGCGCGGGCAGAGGCGCAGGAGCTTGGTCAACTTCGTGCCTGAAAACCGAAGGACGCCTGGACGCTCAGAGCGCGCCTTGGTCAACGGACAGAGACGGCAAGCACGGCGAAATCGATCACGGACACACCGGACCCGGATCACGCGGCGCCAGCGACGAGCCTGACTTGAGGCTGCGTCGTGGCCGCCTGGAACCCGCCGCATCATCAGACGCTCCGAGACGAACGAGGGTCAATCGAGACCGATGAGACCAAACCAGAATAGACGGATGCGCGGTCGCAACCGCCCCAAAGGTCCTAATCCGCTCACGCGTTCCTACGAATCCAACGGACCGGACGTCAAGATTCGCGGCACCGCTCAGCACATCGCCGACAAGTATGCCCAGCTCGCGCGCGATGCGCAGGCCAGTGGCGACCCGGTCGCGGCCGAGAACTACTTCCAACACGGCGAGCATTATTTCCGGATCATCTCCGGCGCCCAGGAACAGACCCGTCAGCAGGTCGGTGGTTACGCCCGCGGCTTCGACGACGAAGGTGACGACGACGGCGACGAGGGTCAGAACGCGCCGCAGGGCTACGCCGCCTCCAGCTACGGCGCGAATTCCTACAACGAGGATTATGGCGATCCGGGCCAGCAGCCCCAGCCACCGGCCTACGAGCCCCGGCAGGACGCGCGCCCGGAGGGCCGTCCCGAGGGATACCGTCAGGATTACAATCGCCAGGACGCCAACCGGCAGGATTCGAACCGGCAGGATTCCGGCTCGGACAACAACCGCCAGAACCGCCGCGACCGCTTCGCCAATCGTGGCGACCGCCCGCAGCGCTTCGACAACCCGCGCGACGGCAATCGTCCCGACTACACCAACAACCGTCAGGAGAACCGTCGCGACGACTTCGGTCGCCAGGACGGGAACCGCCAGGACGGAAATCGCCAGGACGCGCCGCGCCAGGACTACAATCGGCAGGATGCGAACCGCCAGGACGGCAATCGGCAGGATTTCCGGGCGGATCAGAATCGCCAGGACAACCCGCGCCAGGAAAACTCGCGCCAGGACTACAGCCGGCAGGATCAGCCTCGGCAGGATCAGCCCCGGCAGGACTTCCGTCCGGCTCCGGTCCGCTCCGACGCTCCCCGGTACGAGAACGGACGCGCGGAAGGTCCGGTGAACGAGGCGCCGCGGTCCGAGTTCGGCGGTCAGGAAGCCGGCCGCCAGGACGCACCCCGGTCCACCCGCGGGAACGACGCCCCCCCCCGGCGCAGCCGTCGCCGCGACGAGCGGGAAGCCGCCCCGGCCGAGGACGTGGCCGCTCTGCCGGCCTTCCTGATGACGCCGCCGCGGCCGGTCCCGGCGGCCGAGCCGGCCATTTCGTCGGAGCCTCAGGGCGAGACGGCGTCCGCGGCCCAGGACGATGCACCGGCGCCCAAGCCCCGTCGCCGCCGCCGCGCCCGGTTCGAGGGTCCGGAAGGTGCCGTCGGCGCCGATGATCCGACGCCCGTCACCGAGTGAGTTCGGGTTCTCCTTGCGAAACCTCCGGAAGCCGCCCCCAAAGGGCGGCTTCTTCGCGTTTCAGGGTCCGCGCCAGTCGAGGAAGGCCTCGACGCGGTGAACGAGCCGGCGGTGGCGCGCGGCCTCGCCGAAGGGCGCCAGCTCCCAGGTCCAGCACCGGTCGGGCCGCCCGGGGCGGACCCCGTGCAGGAGATCGAGCCGGTCGATCACCTGCCCGCTCCGATCTTCCTCGATCTGCTCCACGTCGGTGAGGAGACAGACGCGGGCGCGCAGGCGCGCGAGGCCGTCGAGATGGGCCTGCACGATCCGGCTTCCGAGATCCGGCGGAACGAAACCGGGCCGGTCGAGGGGCAGGATGGGCAGTTGCGACAGGAGGTTGGCCGAGACCACGAGGTCGACCCCCTCGCCGCCGCACACGACGGAGAGCGGATCGCGCCGGTCCGTCGCGGCCGAGAGGTCCGCGGTGATCAGCCGGACGTTGGCATGCGCCCGGGCCTGGAGCCGAGCCGGCCAGAGATGGACCACATCCACGAGATGAACGGCTTCGAAGCGCGCCGCGAGCGCGGCGAGCGGGACGTCCTGGAGGAGCCCGGAGCCGAGGACGACCGCGACCCGCCGCCGCTCCAGTCCCTCGCAGGCGGCCAGGATCGCCGCGCGGGCGGCCGCCAGATGCGGCGCCCAGGCGGCGCGGCAGCGCCGTCCCCGGGACATCAGCAGCACGCTCTCGCGCAGGTGGCCGCGGCGGCGATGCGCGAAGGGGACCGGCGTGATGAGGAGGTGCAGGAGTTCGACGAGCATGCGGGCTCCGGACTCAGCGTCGAGGCGGGTTCGGCTCGCCCCCCGGCTGCGCCGACAGGCGCATCACCCGCTGCGCCGTGGTGACGGACAGGGCCTGGAAGGCGTTCTGGATGCCGGCCCACGTTTTGGGCGGGCGCGCGGATCCGGGCTTCGTCTCCAGGAAGAGCTTCAGGGTTCCGAAGCCGAAGCGGATCGCGCGCAGCAGGAACAGGAGCGGATCGTGATCCGCGGCCCCGTAGGCGAGGCGCGCGACCTCCGCGAGCGCCGCATCGATCTCGCCGGCCCTGACCAAGCCCTTGATCCGGCGCTCGTCATCCTCGGTCGGGCGCGGTAGCCCCGTCGCGCGTGTCGGAGAGGCCACAAGGGCGGAGGTTCTCCCCACGGGCGCGGCACGCGCTTCGAGCATCACCCGCAGCACCGCATCGATCCGTGCCCGCTCGGCGAGGGCGGCGTAGCCGAGGCCGGAGAAGGATGCCCCGGCATTGCCGGCGACGACCTGCACCGTCTCCGTATCGCCGCGCGCCACCAGCACGTCGGTGACGCGCTCGCTCAATGACGGGCGCCGTGCGACCGCCCTGAGGTGGCCCTGCCCACGCGACCGCGCGACGGTGACGAGATCGGATTCGGCGAGGCGCGGGGAGCGCTGCAGCACCGGCCCGGCCACGGCGATGTCCGCGTCGAGGGCCAGATCCCGCACCACGGCGCGCTCGCTGAACAGCATCGAGAGGCGCCGGAGCATGCGGCCCCCCGGCCCGGACCCGCCGCGCTGCGCCCCCTGCTCGATCTCGCGAACGAGACTTTCGATCATCCGCGAGGGGTCCTGCACGAAGCGGCCTGTATCGATGCTCCAGGATACTCTGGGGCGGCAGAGTTTAAGAAAAAGCAATCCGCCGACCGAACTCCGGGAACTCGGCCGCGGCGATCCCGTTGCGGTTGGGCCGTTGCGACCGCAACCCCGCGACCGCAATCTGCCCGGAGCCGCCGTGTCGAACCTCGTCCGCATCATCCTCGCGATCTTCCTGCCGCCGATCGCGGTGCTCCTGACCACCGGGATCGGGCTGCAGTTCCTCCTCAACATCCTACTGACCCTGATGGGCGTTCTCCCGGGCACCATCCATGCCCTCTGGCTGGTGCTGCGCGATCGCTGAGGGGATGATAGCCTGCCGCGCGGGTCGATCGTTCATTCCATGATCGCCGCGAGCGGACGGACGGGCGCGAGGCCACGATGAGCACACGAGGTTTCACGGGGCGCAAGCCTCCCGAGGCGACCCGCGAGCGCCTGCCCCCGGGCCAGTACCTCACCGAGGACTTTCCCGTCCTCCAGATCGGCCCGAACCCGCGGGTCGACCTCGCGACGTGGTCCTTCACCCTGCGGGAGGGCTCGCGCCCCCTGAAGAGCTGGACCTGGGACGCCTTCAGCGCGCTGCCCCGTACCCGCTGGGGCGGGGACATCCACTGCGTGACGAAGTGGTCGAAGTTCGACACGGCCTGGGAGGGCGTCAGCTTCGACGACCTGCTCGCCGATGCCGGCCTCGCGGCGCCGACCGCGTTCCTCCTCGCCGAGGGCTACGACGACTACACCACCAACGTGCCGGTCGCCGACCTCGCCGGCGGCAAGGGCATGGTCGCGACCCATTACGACGGCGAGCCGATCCCGCCGGACCATGGCGGCCCGGCCCGTCTCCTCGTACCGCACCTGTATTTCTGGAAGAGCGCCAAGTGGGTGAAGGGTCTGCGCTTCACCCGGCGCGACGAGGGCGGGTTCTGGGAACTGCGCGGCTATCATATGTACGGCGACCCCTGGCGCGAGCAGCGCTTCACCGGTGATTGATCCGGCCACACGGCCCCTCCCCTGGCAGACGGCCACCCTCACGGCGATCCGGCCGGTGACGAAGCGGGTCAAGAGCTACCGCTTTCGGGTCGGCTTCGACCGCCCGGTCCTGGCCGGGCAGCACGTCGACGTCCGGCTCACGGCTCCCGACGGGTATCAGGCCCAGCGCAGCTACTCCATCGCCTCGGCGCCGGACGGCGACGGCACCATCGAGCTGATGATCGAGGGCCTGCCGGACGGGGAGGTCTCGGGCTTCTTCGACGCGGTGGCGGAGGTCGGCGACACGATCGAACTGCGTGGGCCGATCGGGGGCGCCTTCGTCTGGCGTCCTGAGGATGGCGGTCCCCTGCTCCTGGCCGGCGGCGGCTCGGGCGTAGTGCCCCTCCTGGCGATGCTGCGTCACCGCGCGGCGGCAGCGCCCGGGGTGCCGGCCCTCCTGCTCTACTCGGTGCGCGATCCCGGCGAGACCATCGCCGCCGAGGAGCTGGCCGTGCGCGCCCGCGACGAGCCGAACTTTCAGCTGATGCTGAACTTCACCCGCGCCGGCGGTCGCCGGGTCGATGCGGCGATGGTCGCGGAGGCGCTGGAGCGCCTCGGGCCGCCCCGCAATGCCTATCTGTGCGGCGGCAACCCCTTCGTCGGCGCGGTGGCGGACCTGCTCGTCGATGCCGGGCTCGATCCCGCCCGCATCCACACGGAGCGCTTCGGCGGCTGAGCCGTCCCGTCCTTGTCCCGGCATCGCCGTCGGGCCTAGATGGCCCGCGCCAGCGGAGGTCGAGAGCGATGGAAGCGAAGTCCAACCAGCATTCCGGGCAATGCCATTGCGGCGGCGTCCGCTTCCGGGCGACGCTGGTCGACGGCCTCGACACGGCGCGCCGCTGCACCTGCTCCTATTGCCGGATGCGCGGCGCCGTCGTCGTCTCGGCCGTGACCGGCGGCGTCGAGATCCTGCAGGGCGCGGACCTGTTGACCAGCTATCGCTTCAATACCGGCGTGGCGCAGCACTTCTTCTGCTCGCGCTGCGGGATCTACACCCACCACACGCGCCGCTCGAACCCGAACCAGTACGGCGTCAACATCGCCTGCCTCGACGGCCTCAGCCCGTTCGATTTCGCCGAGGTCCCGGTGGTCGACGGCGTCAACCACCCGAACGATACGGGCGGATCGAGCCGGCTCGCCGGTACCCTGCGCTTCGTCGCCGAAGGCTAGGGGCGGCCGCATTCCTCAGGCCCCGACCAGGCGGTCGGCGACATCCTCGGCGAGGGACAGGCTGGAGGTCAGGCCCGGGCTCTCGATCCCGAAGAGATGGATCAGGCCGGAAAGCCCGTGCTCGGCCGGGCCGTCGATCCGGAAGTCGGCGGCGAGCTCGCCCGGCCCCGTCAGCTTCGGACGGATGCCGGCATAATCCGGCGTCAGCACCCCGTCGGGCAGGCCCGGCCAGTAGCGCCGGATCGCGCGGGCGAAATGATCGGCGCGGGCGGGATCGACCCGATAGTCCAGGGTATCGACCCATTCGACGTCCGGCCCGAAGCGCATCCGGCCGGCGAGATCGAGGGTGAGGTGGATACCGAGTCCGCCCTCGACCGGCGCCGGATAGATCAGGCGCGAGAAGGCCGGCCGGCCGGTGCAGCCGAAATAGCTGCCCTTGGCCAGGACCTGGCGCGGAATGCGCGCGGCGGGATAGCCCTCCACGGCAGCGGCGATGGCCTGGGCTCCGAGGCCGGCGGCGTTGACGATGCCGTCGAAGGGCAGGGCCTCGCCGTTCACCGTGACGCTCCAGCCCTCCCCGGTCCGCGCGATGTCCGTGATCCGGCTGTCGAAGGCGACGGCGCCGCCGGCATCCTCCAGGTCGCCCTGGAGGGCCAGCATCAGGGCATGGCTGTCGACGATGCCGGTGCCGGGCGCGTGCAGGGCCGCGACGCAGGCGAGATGGGGCTCGAGGGCGTGGGCTTCGGCTCCCTCGAGGAGCATCAGGCCCGGAACGCCGTTGGCGTCGCCGCGCGCCTTGAGCGCCGCGATGGCCTCGCGCTCGGTTTCGTCGGTGGCGACGATGAGCTTGCCGCAGCGGCGATAGGCGACGCCGTGGCTGTCGCAAAACGCGGCGAGCATCGCAGCCCCCGCGACGCAGTGCCGGGCACGCAGGGAGCCGGCGGGATAGTACATCCCGCCGTGGATCACCTCGGAATTGCGCGCCGAGATTCCCGTGCCGATGGCGTCCTCGGCCTCGGCCACGACGACCGCGTGGCCACGGCGCGCGAGCGACCGGGCCACCGCGAGACCGACGATTCCGGCACCGACGACGAGGATGTCCATCACGGACTGAAGATCAGCACGAGATAGACTAAGAAGACAACCAGGTGGACGGCCCCCTCCAGCACGGTCGTCCGCAGGCCCGAGAAGGTCAGGGTGCTGAGGATCAGCGTGACGACCAGGAGCGTCATCTCGGTCGGAGCGAGGCCGAGCACGACGGTCTGCCCCGAGATCAGCCCGACGGCGAGCACGGCCGGCACCGTGAGGCCGATGGTCGAGGTCGCCGCGCCGAGGCAGAGGTTGATGGCCCGCTGCAGCTCGTTGCGGGCGATGGCCTTCAGGGCGCTGATGCCCTCGGGGGTGAACACGATGGCGGCGATCAGGACGCCGCCCAGCGCGCTCGGCGCCCCCAGCGCCTCGATGCCGTGATCGAGGATCGACGCGAGGCTCTTCGACAGGAGCACGATCGGCAGGATATTGGCGATGAGGAGGCCGATGTGCTTGAGCACCGTGAGGCCGCGCACGCCGCCCGCTCCCCCGGCCTCGGGTCCGGCGGGCACGTCGGCATTCGACCGCACCATCTGGCCACCGTCGTGGATGAAGAAGCTGCTGTGCCGGCCCGTCTGGATCATCAGGAAGATCCCGTAGAGCGCCACCGTGAACACCGAGAACGCCACGGCCTGGAGGGTGGTCAGCGTGCCTCCGGTGGTCGAGGTGGTGAAGTTCGGGATGATCAGCGCGATGGTGGCCAGGGGGATGATCACCGACAGGAAGGCCGAGGTGCCCTGCAGGTTGTAGGATTGCTGGTGGTGCCGCAGCCCGCCGATCAGCAGGCCGAGGCCCACGATCCCGTTGAGGACGATCATCAGGACGGCGAACATCGTGTCGCGCCCGAGGGTCGGCACCGATTTCGGCGAGAGCATCACGGCCGAGACCAGGGCGACCTCGATGAGCACGATCGACAGGGTCAGCACCAGCGTGCCCAGCGGCTCGCCGAGCATGTGCGCCAGTTCCTCCGCCTCGTGGACCACGCCGAAGGCCGCCCACAGGATGACGGAGAACAGCCACAGGAACAGCGCGGTGGCCCAGAGCGGCGAATCGAGACTTCCGAGCCAGGACGGACCGTAGACGGCGAAGGCGGCGACGCTCGCCCAGGCTACCACAAGACGTAAGATCGCCGCCATCGGTCACCCTGGTTCCGGCCCGAGGGTCACAGCCTCGGCCACCTTCGCTCCTAAGTGGCACAGCCCGTTCGCCCGCACAGTCCAGGAGCGGAACTTAGCTGTGGGAGCCGGCGAGATCGGGGTCGGGCGCCCATCGGTGGACGGGCATGCATCTGCAGTCATGGCGCTGCGCCGCAGTTCCGGCTACAAGAGACACCATCCGTAACCGTTCGAGGCCGGAATCACGTCGGTTTGGAGTTCGTCGCGTCCCGCGCGACACCCTCCCCGGCGGGTCTTCCGCCTGCTTGCCCGCTAAGGCTTCCGTCACAGTGCCCTTCCCCACCCTGCCGGCCCCGCTCGCCCGAGCTCTGACCGCGCGCGACTACGAAGACCCGACGCCCGTCCAGAGCGCCGTCATCGAGGCGGCCGCCCAGGGCCGCGACCTGCTCGTCTCGGCCCAGACCGGCTCGGGCAAGACCGTGGCCTACGGCCTCGCCTTCGCCGAGACCCTGCTCGGCGACGCCGAGCGCTTCGGCCCCGCCGGCGCGCCGCTGGCCCTCGTCATCGCCCCGACGCGCGAGCTCGCGCTGCAGGTCGAGCGCGAACTGACCTGGCTCTACGCGGAGACCGGCGCCCGCGTGATCTCCTGCGTCGGCGGCATGGACCCGCGCCGCGAGAGCCGCCAGCTCAACGACGGCGCCCACATCGTCGTCGGGACCCCGGGCCGCCTGCGCGATCACCTGGAGCGGCGCAACCTCGCCACCCAGGACCTGCGCGCCGTCGTCCTCGACGAGGCCGACGAGATGCTCGATCTCGGCTTCCGGGACGACCTCGAATTCATCCTGTCGGTGACCCCGAAGGAGCGGCGCACGCTCCTGTTCTCCGCGACCCTGCCGAAGGCCATCGCGACGCTGGCCGAGCGCTACCAGAATGACGCCCTGCGCATCGCCGTGAAGGGCCAGGAGCGCGGCCACGCCGACATCACCTACAAAGCCATCCGCGTGGTGCCGCGCGAGCTGGAGCACGTGGTGGTCAACACCCTGCGCTTCATGGATGCGCCGACGGCGATCATCTTCTGCAACACCCGCAACGCGGTGCGCCACCTCCAGGCGGTGCTCACCGAGCGCGGCTTCTCGGCCGTGGCGCTCTCGGGCGAGCTCGGCCAGGGCGAGCGCAACGCCGCCCTCCAGGCGCTCCGCGACGGCCGGGCCAAGGTCTGCGTGGCCACCGACGTCGCCGCCCGCGGCATCGACCTGCCCACGGTCAGCCTCGTCATCCATGCCGACCTGCCGCACGATGCCGAGGTGCTGCAGCACCGCTCCGGCCGCACCGGCCGCGCCGGGCGCAAGGGCACCAGCCTCCTACTGATCCCGGCCTCGAAGCGGCGCCGGGCCGAGCAGATGCTGATGATCGCCAAGGTCTCCTTCGAATGGGCCGGCCCGCCCACCGCCGACGAGATCCGCCGCCTCGACGGCGAGCGCATGTGGCAGGACCCGATCTTCACCGAGGAGCCGGCCGAGGAAGACGTGGCCATGGCCGAGACCCTGATGGCGCAGCGGACGCCCCAGGAACTCGCCGCGGCCCTGGCCCGGATCTACCGCTCCCGCCTGCCCGCGCCGGAGGACGTCACCGATCCGGGCGCCGGTCCCGAGCGGAAGACGCGCCCGGTCTACGATCCCGCCGACATGGATCGGATCGACGCCCAGGGTCCGGCCGTGTGGTTCCGGCTCAATCTCGGCCGGCGCGACAACGCCGACCCGCGTCGCCTGCTGCCGATGCTGACCCGGCGCGGCAATATCGGCCGCCAGGAGATCGGCGCGATCCGCATCTTCGATCGTGAGACCAAGTTCGAGGTCCGCGGCGGCGCGGCTTCGCGCTTTGCCCAGACCTTCGCCAAGAACGGCTCGCCCGAGATTCAGGTCGAGCCGCTCCTGGACGGGGAGCCGGCGCGCGAGGAGAAGGGCCCGAAGGCCCTGAAGAGCCCGCGCGGCGCCCGGCACGAGCGCGAGATCGCCAAGAAGCCGCGCGCCAGCAGGGCGCGCTGAACCGAGGGGGCGCCCTGAGCGGGCGCTCCTCTCTCAGAAGTGGTCGGGCAGGCTCTTCACCGCGTTGCCGAGCGCCTCGACGCTCTCCGCGATCTTGCGCCCGGCAGGTGCGAAGGACGGCACCTTCACACCGAGGAACTCGGTCTGCTCCGGCTCGGGCTCGGCCTGCGCGACCTGCGCCGCCGCCCCCGGGGGCTTGGCAGCCGGTTTGGCCAAAGTGGGCTTGGCCAAAGCGGGCTTGGCATGGGCCGCGGACACCACGGGCTTGCGCTTCTCGGGCTCGCGCTCCGGCGTCAGGGCGGTGAAGGTGCCGCCGGTGGCCCGAGATCGGGTGGTCTCGTTGGGCAGAGGGGCGATCAGCGCCGCGGTCCGGGTCGCCGGAACCAGCGAGGCCGGACGGGCGGGCGGCAGCACGGAAGCGTTCTCGATCTGCGGCAGGCGGGGCGGCTTCGGCGCAGCCGCCAGAACGGCGGGTTTCTGGGCCGGTGTCTCGGCGAGTGTCTCGGCGGGCTTCGCCTCGGGCACCTTCACGTCGGTCGGCTTGGCGGCGACCCCTTGGGCCACCTGGACCACCGGCGGGGCAATCGCGGCCGGCAGCAGCTCCGCCTTCGCGGCGGCAACCGGCACCGCCGCCCCCTCGGGCGCCGCCGCGACGGTCTTCGGAGCCGCGACGGGCTTCGGAGCCGCGGGTGCCAGGGCCGGGACACCGTCCCGCAGGTCCGGCCAGTCGGAGGCGCTGTTCCCGAGCCCGGGGCTGGCGGCCGTCGCCTTGGCCAGGGTCGGCCGGGTGAACTGCGGACCCGCGAGGCTGCCGAGGGTCGTGGAGGCGATGGCGGCAAAGCCGGCGAGCCCCAGCACGCCGAGGCCGGAGAGCAGCACGACCCGGAGGTTCACCCGGGACGGGCGCGGAGCCGGCACCGCCGGGCGCCGGGTCTCGGAGGGATCGATCGTCACGGACATCATGGTCTCAGACATCTCGCACGCTTCTGGAGGTTCGGATTGACCGTTGCCGGTCGATCACGCGGCGCCGGCGGGGCACGACCGGCGCGGCGACGCCGGAGCGGCGCCACCTGCGTGTAACGACAGAGGCGCCGCAATGGGGCATGAAGATGTCCTCGACCCAAGCCTTGAACAGGCTCGGATCAGACGCAGCGCGAATCTGAATAAGCCCGACAGGTTTAACGAGGGGTGTCTGGAGACGACTTCGGACTGTCCTGATTCGCCCGCGCCTCGGCCTGGAGCTGGACGACTCGGCCGATCCCGCGCGTGAACCGGGTCGCCCCCTTTGCCGAAGGCGGCGCCCCTGCGACGTGCTGCGCCTTGAGGCGGACGAGGGCGGGATCGCCCCAGCGGGCGAGCACGGTCTGGAAGGCGGCATGCGCCGCGGGATCGAAGGGGCGGGCGCGGCCCTCGCGATCCCGGCAGGGATGGGGCGGCGCGAACTGCGCCACGGGGACGAGCCCGCGCGGGATCGGAGCGGTGGCCGGATGGGTGCGGCCGAGGGCGAGGATCTTCGGATCGAGGAAGGCGCGCGGGCTGCCCGGCTCGGTTCCGGTCCCCGCAAGGACCTCGATGCGGCCGAGCGGCGTGGTCACCACGACGTCCGCGACGGCGAGAAGGTCGAGGATGCCGACCGGATCGTCGGTCCAGGCGTGTCCGGCCAGCTTCGCGAGGCGCGCCAGCGTGTCCGGATCGGCCGAACGCAGGAACATCCGGCCCTGCGGCAGGGCCAGGCCGAGGTCGAACCACTTGTCCCCAAGATTTCGCGGGTGAAGCGCCGCTGCGTCGCGGCCCGCCGCGCGGATCGATCCGGGTCCGATTCGGGGGCAGCGCGCCGCCGGCAGGCACAGGGCGACGGCGTGGCTCCAGCCCCCGGCGAAGGCCGTCTCGTAGGCGACGGGAATCGCGTCGGCCGGATCGAGGGCGATCCCGCCGCGCGGGGTGACCAGCCCGAGGCGCCCGCCCGCCGGAGCGCCCGCCCCCGCGTCGGGATCTCGGCGAAAACTCGCGAGTGCCCCGAACCCGCCCATCGTCCAGGCGGTCTCCGGGTCGGCCAGCGCCGTGGCGATCAACCCTGTCCCCGGATCGGAAGGCTGCCATCCGGCCCCGGGTCCGCTACACACGGGGCGACGACCGTTCACGATGTCCTCGACGGGCCTCTCCCCAATCGCCATGACTCACGACGCCGCCTCCGCTTCCCGCCTCCGGTCGGACCTGCCTGCCCGGACGGGAGTCCACCCGGCGCCGTCCGGGCGGGTCGGCCGCTGGCCGCACTGGGCCTCGTGGTCGACGCGCACCCGGATGATCGTCCTGGTCCTCGCCATCGACCTCCTGGCCGCCCTGGTCTCCTGCGCCGTCATCGTGCTGAACGCCCGCTCCGCCGTCGAGGTCGAGATGCAGGCGGCGATGACGAATGTCGAGCTTCTGGTCTCCGACACCATCGACCTCGCCCAGGCCGGCCCGCCCGCCGGCATTCTCCAGACCCTGAACCTGCGCATCCACGACCTGCGCCACGTCCGCGTCACCGTGCTCGATTCCGACGGCAAGGTCGTCACCGGAGGCCTCGGCCGGGTCCGGCGCGACCAGCACGCGGCGCCGGCCTGGTTCGCGGCGCTGATCGCCCCGCCGATCCGGGAGCACGACCTGCCCATCGTGGCCCAGGGCCTGCGCATCGGCACCGCCCGCATCACCACCCAGCCCAACGACGAGATCGACGAGGTCTGGGGCTATGCCCTGTCGCTGTCCCTCGCGAGCCTCTGCCTCAGCCTCGGCCTCCTCGCCGCGCTGACAGTGGCCTTCGGCCGGGTGCTGGCGCCCCTGACGCAACTCTCCGACGGCCTGATCCAGCTAGAGCAGCAGGACTACACCGTGCGCCTCGAACCGCCGGCCTCGCGGGAGCTCGCCGCCATCGCCACCCGCTTCAACCGCGTGGCGGAGGCCCTGTCGGACACCCGCGCGGCCAACGGGCGCCTGAATCGCCAGCTGCTCTCGGCCCAGGACGACGAGCGCCGGCGCACGGCCCTGGAGCTTCACGACGAGTTCGGTCCCTGCCTCTTCGCCCTGGAGGCGACCGCCGCCTCGGTCGTCCGCATGGCCGAGGCCGACGCGCCCCCCGACCGGGCCCGCCTGAAGCAGCGCGCGCAGGACATCGCCAGCATCGTCGGGCAGGTCCAGACCCAGAACCGCGACCTCCTCAACCGCCTGCGCCCGCACGCCCTCGGGCAGGTGCCGCTTCCGGAATGCCTCGACCTGCTGCTGCGGGACTTCCGCCGGCGCCACGCCGGCACGCGCTTCGCCGGCAGCTTCGACGGGCTCGCCCGCGGCTACGGCGACGTCACCGATCTCACGGTCTTCCGCTGCATTCAGGAGAGCATGACCAACGCGGTGCGCCATGGCCGCGCCTCGAACGTCACCGTACAGGCCCTCGACGCGGCGCCGCCGGGCGGTCCGGGCGGCCGGGCGCTCCACCTCACCATCCGCGACGACGGCAGCGGCATCGCGCCCGAGCACGGCCTCGGGCTCGGCCTGTCGGGGATGCGCGAGCGCGTGGAGGCCCTCGGCGGCACGTTCCGGCTTGACAATGCACAGCCCGGCGCGGTTGTCCGGATCATGATTCCGCTCGATGATGAGCGCGACGCAGACACGAGTCCGATTCCCAGCGCATGACCGCGATCGCCACCGCCACCGAGGCCCAGACCCTCGTCATCGACGATCATCCGATCGTGCTCCAGGGGTGCCGGCGGGTGCTCGAGGATGCGGGGATCGAGCGGATCCTCGAGGCCACCAGCGTGGTCGCGGGCTATCGCCGCTTCCTGCGCCGGCGGCCCGCCACGGTGATCTGCGACCTCACCTTCCAGGGCAGCGGGCTGGCCGGCCTCGAGCTGATCCGGCGGATGCGCAGGGCCAGCCCGGCGGTCCGCATCCTCGTCTTCAGCATGCACAACGATCCGGTCATCGTCTCGCGGGCGCTGGAGGCCGGCGCCCTCGGTTACGTGCTCAAGGATCACGCCTCGGGCGAGCTGTTCGAGGCCTTCGATCGGGTCCGGTCCGGCCGGCCCTACCTCGATCCGCGGCTGGCCACCGAGGTCGCGATGCTGCGCAGCGATCCGAGGCGCACGCCAGAGACCCAGCTGACGCCGCGCGAGTTGCAGATCCTGCAGCGCCTGGCGCAGGGCAAGTCCTACGGCGCCATCGCGAGCGACCTCTCGGTCAGCTACAAGACCATCACCAATGCCTGCTCGATGATGCGCCAGAAGCTCGGCCTGCGCACCCTGGCGGAGCTGATCCACGTCGCGGTGACGCAGGCGCAGCGCCAGGGCTGAGCCCCGCCGGGAGTCAGCCGAGTCCGCCCATCTCGCGCACCACCGCCCACTCCGCCTCGGTGACCGGCTGGACCGAGAGGCGCGAATTGTTGGCGAGCACCATGGCGGCGAGCCGCGGCTCGGCCTTGACGGCTTCCAGGGTGACGGGGCGCGGCAGCGGCTCCACGGCGCGCAGGTCGACCATGCCGAAGCGGCCGGTCTCGTCGGAATCATCCGGGTAGTAGGGCCGGATCACCGCGACGATCCCCACCACCGCCTTGCCCTCGTTGGAGTGGTAGAAGAACCCGCGCTCGCCCACCTCCATGGCCATGAGGTGCTTCTTGGCGACGTGGTTGCGCACGCCGTTCCAGTGGGTGCCGGCGGCGCCCGCGGCGACCTGCTGCTCCCAGGACCAGGTCGAGGGCTCGGACTTGTAGAGCCAGTAGGCCATGCGCTTCTCCAGAGACGCCGGCTCCATAGCACCGGCCAAGCGTGGCCGTCAGGCCCCTCGGAGCGCGGAGTCCCAGTAGCGGAGGCTCGTGGCGTTGACCGGCGCGCCGGCCTTTCCGTTGCGGGCGGTCACGAAGGCGTGGAACTCGGCCGCCGCTTCGGAGCCGAGGAGATCCGAGACCGCCGAGAGGATGCGGGTGATGCGCAGGTGATTGTGGTCGTGCGAGCGCAGCCAGCCCTCGGTCTCGGCATAGAACCGGGTCATCCGGCCGAGGGCGGAGCGCAGGCCCGAAAGAGCGGCCGGATCGTTGCGGATCGCCTCGGCCTCGGCCCGGCTCAGCACCGGCGCGCCCGGCACCGCGAGGCTGGCCTCGTGCAGGGGAAAGCACCACTGGATGTAGTCGTGGACGCCCTCGATATGGGCATCGTCGAAGGCGAGGACGTCCGCGAGGCGCCGGCCGGCCCCGTCGCGGCCGCTGCCGGCCAGGAAGTCGCGGACGGGATGCTGGCTCACTCGGCTTCTCCTCGCAGCGGCCGCGCCAGCAGGGCGGCGATGACGCCGTCGACGCTGGCCCCGCCCGAGACGATGGCGGCGACCGCCTCGGCCACCGGCATCTCGATGCCCCGCTTGCGCGCGAGGTCGACGAGGGCCGCGGCCGTGAAGGCGCCTTCCGCGAGCTTGCCGCCGGCGGCCGCCTCCGGCGAGGCCCCGGCGCCGAGGCGCTCGCCGAAGGCGAAGTTGCGCGATTGCGGCGAGGAGGCGGTGAGCACGAGGTCGCCGAGGCCGGAGAGGCCCATCAGGGTCTCGGGCCGGCCGCCATAGGCGCGGGCGAAGCGCATGAGCTCGGCGAAGGCCCGGGCGATCAGGGCCGCCCGGGCGCTCTCGCCGAGGCCGCGCCCGGCGACGATGCCCGACGCGATGGCGAGGACGTTCTTGCCGGCGCCGCCGATCTCGACGCCGCGCACGTCGTCGGTGTGGTAGACCCGGAGCGCCGGCCCCGAGAGCGTGCCGGCGAGGCGGGCGGCGAGAGCCGCGTCCGCCGCCGCGAGCGTGACCGCGGTGGGCAGGTTGCGGGCGACGTCCGCGGCGAAACTCGGGCCGGACAGGACCGCCACTTGGGCCGAAGCGCCCAGCTGCCCGGCCGCCACCTCGCTCATGAAGGCGTCGGTGCCGCGCTCGATCCCCTTGGCGCAGAGCACGATGGCGGCCTCCGGCGCGAAGGCGGGCGCCAGGTCGGCCAGCACCCCGCGCAGGGTCTGGGCCGGCGTCACCATCAGGACGGTCCCGGCCGTGGCCAGCGCCGACGCTCCGGCCGTGACCGCGATGCGCGCATGGAGGGGCACGCCCGGCAGGTAGCGGGCGTTCTCGCGGGTGTCCTCCAGCCGTGCGGCCGCCTCCGGATCGCGCAGCCACAGGGTGACGTCGTGCCCCGCCGCAGCGGCCGCGTTGGCCAGGGCCGTGCCCCAGGCGCCGCCGCCGACGACTCCGATCCGTCTCATGCGCGCGTCTCCTGCATCTGGAATGGAGCCCGAGCTTCGAAGGCGCCTGCCTGCAGACGATACAGGAGATGTGGGCGCAGAGGATGCCCCGACGGCAGGGCCGGATGGGGAAAGCCCCCTGCCGGACGCATGCCCAAGCGCTCCATCACCCGGCGCGAGGGCGTGTTCGCCTCGGCGGTGAAGGCGACGATCTCGTGGAGGCCGCAGCGCCCGAACAGGTCGGAGAGGGCGAGGCGGGCGCCCCGCGTGGCGATGCCGAGCCCCCAGGCGCTCCGCGCGAGGCGCCAGCCGATCTCGACGATCAGACCGGGGCGGTCGCCGCCGGGAAAGGGCATCGGGCGCAGGAGGCGCGCGCCGCCGATCATCCCGACGAACCCCCGTCCCTCCATTTCGACGGCCCAGGGACCGAAGCCGTCCACCGCGAAGCGCCGCGTGCAGGTCCGTGCCTCGGTCCGGCTGGCGGCCGCGTCCTTCGGAGCGGGGAAGTGGCGCATGACCTCGGGATCGGCATTGAGGGCCGCGAAGGGCGCCTCGTCCTCCGCCCGCCAGGCGCGCAGCACGACGTCACCGTCGCGAAGGCTTTCCGGCGAGGTCGCGGCCTCCACGTTCCGCAGCTTGCCGCGCAGGGCCAGGGAGCGCCGGTTCAGCGCGAAGAGGTCGGCGCGGCCGGTCAGGACGGCCTCGCCGAGTTCGGTGGCCGCCGCGAGCTGGTCGAGGGGCAGGTTCGCCCAGGCGGGGACCGGCACGCTCTCGCGCCAGGGTCCGCCGCAGGTGTTGTCGAGGAGGATGCGCGCGAAGCAATGGTCGCGCTGCACGGGCCAGTCCGGGCGGGCGGCCTCGGGCAGGCGGCGCTCCACCAGGGCGCGCCAGCGCAGCCGCGCGGCCTCAGGCAACCGCCTTCGGCTCCGCGAAGGGCCAGCGGGCGCGGGCCGGCGCGGTGAGGTCGTCGACGAGGCCGAGGCGCAGGCGCTCGATCCCGGCCCAGGCGATCATCGCACCGTTGTCGCCGCACAGGGACAGGGGCGGTGCCACGAAGGCGAGGCCCGCCTCGCCGGCCTGGGTGGTCAGCGCCCGCCGGATCGCGCCGTTGGCCGCGACCCCGCCCGCCGCCACCAGGGCGGTGGGATGGCCGGCGACGGCCGCGAAGTCGCGCATCGCCACCCGCAGGCGGTCGACCACCACGTCGACCACCGCCGCCTGGAAGCTGGCGCAGAGATCGGCGACGTCGACGGAGGAGAGCGGCGCCAGCTTCTCGGCCTCGATCCGCAGGGCGGTCTTCAGGCCGGACAGGGAGAAGTTGGCCTCGCGCCGGCCGAGCATCGGCCGCGGCAGGGCGAAGCGCTCCGGATCGCCGGTCTCGGCCATGCGCTCGACCTCGGGGCCGCCCGGGTAGCCGAGGCCGAGGAGCTTGGCGACCTTGTCGAAGGCCTCGCCGATGGCGTCGTCGATGGTGGTGCCGAGGCGGACGTAGTCGCCCACCCCCTTCACCGCCACGAGCTGGGTATGCCCGCCGGAGGCGAGGAGGAGGAGGTAGGGGAAGCCGATGCCGTCGGTGAGCCGCGCCGTCAGCGCGTGCGCCTCCAGGTGGTTGACCGCGATCAGGGGCTTGCGCGCGACCAGCGCCAGGGTCTTGGCGGTGACGAGGCCGATGAGAACGCCGCCGATCAGGCCCGGCCCCGCCGCCACCGCGATTCCGTCGACCTGGGCCAGGGTCAGTCCGGCGCCGCTCAGCGCCCGATCGATCAGCCGGTCGAGCACCTCGACATGGGCGCGGGCCGCGATCTCGGGGACGACGCCGCCATAGGCCGCGTGCTCGGCGATCTGGCTCAGCACCTCGTTGGAGAGGATTCGCCCGCGCCCGTTCTCGCCGGGCGCGACCACGGAGGCGGCGGTCTCGTCGCAGGTCGTTTCGATGCCGAGGACGTTCATGGACGGCGGATCATCTCGAAGGGGGCCTCCGCGGAGGCGTGCGGGGTGGCCCGTGGGATGCGCGGCACCCTATCGTCCGCCTCCCCCGGCGGCAACGACGGGTTGCCACCGGCGGCGGGACGGGCATGGATAGGGGTCGGGGTCGGGGAGTGCGGGACGGAATGCGGATCTGGGTCGCACGGCCGGAACCGGGAGCGACGCGCACGGGCGCGCGCCTGGCCACCCTCGGGCACCGCCCCCTCGTCGCACCCGTCCTGACCGTGCGGCCCACCGGCGCGCGCCTGCCGGGGGATGCCTTCGCGGGGCTGATCGTCACCAGCGCCAACGCGGTGACGGCCCTGGAACCGGAAGACCGCGCGCGCTTGCGCAATGTTCCGACCTTCGCGGTCGGGAGCCGCACGGCCGCCCTGGCGCGGGCGGCCGGCTTCGCGGATGTCCGCGAAGCGGCGGGCGAGGCGACGTCCCTGGCGCGGCTGGTCGCGACCTCGCTGCCCCGGGGCGCCCGCCTCCTCCACGCCGCCGGGGCCGAGCGCAAGGCGGAGCCGGCCGCCTCCCTGGTCGCGGCCGGATTCCGGCTCACGGTGGAGGACGTCTACGCCGCACGGGCTGCGGCGCGCCTGCCCGGCGCCGTGGCCGAAGGTCTCGGGGATGGCGGCCTCGACGCGGTGCTGCACTACTCGCGGCGCAGCGCTCAGGTCGCACACGATCTCGCCAGCGCGGAAGGGCTCGGCGGAGCCTTCGCGGCACTGATGCATTACTGCTTGTCGGCCGATGTCGCCGTGCCCCTGGTCGCCGCCGGGGTCGCGGTCCATTTCGTGGCCGAACGCCCCGGGGAGGACGCGCTCCTCGCGGGATTGCCGGCCCCCGGGCCAACAGGATTGCGATAAGGGCCTCGCTCCGGCGGCGGCCCTGGTGCTAGGACGAGCGCAAGAAGCTGCGCCGCCAGCCTCGACCCACCGGGCGCCGGATGCGCCGAACGGGCCGGGCTGCGGGAGACGGGAAGGGAGCCTTGAACCGTGAAACCACCCAACAGCGACGCCAACCGCCCGGGCTCTCCCACGGGTGGCCGGCCGCCCGAGCCCGGCAAGCCCGCCCCGCAGGGCGGCTCCGTTCCGCCGAAGGTCGAGGCATCGGCCAAGCCGGGTCAGCCCGGCGGCACGCCGGGCACCGCTGAGCCGGTCAAGGAAGGCACGAGGACGGACGCCGTGAAGACGGAAGCCGCAAAGGCCGCGATCCTCACGCCCGATGCCGCCAAAGCCGACACCATCAACTCCGACGCCGTGAAGCCGGATGCCTCCAAGCCGGACCTGACCAAGCCCGATCCGCTGGCCGTCGGGTCGGCGAAGACCGATGCGATCAAGGCCGACGCGCCGAAGCCGGATGGCCTCAAGCCCGATCCGCTGAAGACAGACGCACCGAAGGCCGAGCCGTACAAGGCGGATGCCGCGAAATCCGAGCCGCCCCGCTCCGGCGGTTTCAGTGGCACGCAGCCCGGCGCTCGTCCGGCTCAGTCCGTGACCGATGGTCCGATCATCGACCTCAAGGCCAAGCGCATGCCGGACCCGGTGCCACCGGCGAAGCCGGCCGGTGCTGCCGGTGCTGCCGGTGCTGCCGCGGGGATGTCGGGCAAGCCGGTGGACGGCAAGACGCCCGACGGCAAGATTCCGGACGGCAAGAGTCCGGACAGCAAGCCCTCCGATCCGAAGGGTGCCTCGGAGCCGCCCAAGGCCGGTGGTCCGACGACGCCGCGCATCACCCCGGCTGCCGCGACGGCCCCCGCCGCTTCGTCCGGGGCCGGCTTCGGCTCTCTCGTCACGGCCGGCCTCCTCGGCGGCGTGGTCGGCGCCGGGTTGCTGTTCGGCGTCGCCCGCAGCGGCCTGATGGCGCCGGGCGAGAATGCGCGCATCACGGCCCTCGACCAGCGGATCGCGGCGCTCGCCCCCAAGGATGCGCTGGCGGGCCTCGACAAGCGGGTCGCCGCCAACGAGGCAGCCCTCAAGGCCGTGCCCGAGGCGGTCTCGACCGCGCGTCAGGCCCTCGAGAAGGCGAATGCGGCCCAGGGCGGTGCTCCGGCCCCCGCCGAGGGCGCACCGGCCGCCGCGGCGGCGCCCGCCGTACCGGCGGATCTTGTCGCGCGCCTCGACGCCCTCGACCAGCGCGTCTCGGCCCTGCAGGAGGAGCCCGGGCGTGACCAGGGCGGCGATGCCCGCATGGCGGTGTCGCAGGCTCCCGCGCCGCAGCTCACCGAGTTCGATCGGCGCCTGAAGGCGATCGAGGGCAGGGTCGATTCCGCACCGAAGCCCGCCGCGCAGCCCGACCTCGCCCCGAAGATCGCCGCCCTCCAGGGTGACGTCGAGGCCAGGACCAAGGCGAATGCCGAGGCGGCCCAGGCGCTGAGCCAGAAGGTGGCCGCCCTCCAGCAATCGCTGGAGGCGCGCGTCCAGGCCGCCACCGAGGCGGTCCAGAGCGCGACGCAGGCGAGCGAGAAGGTCGCCGACGCGAGCAAGGTTCAGGCGGCCGAGGCGGCGAAGGCCGTGGAGCGCCAGCTCCAGGCCCAGGCCGACAAGATCGCCGGCCTCGACAAGGCCGTGTCGGAGCGCGCCGAGACCTCGACGCTGCAGGCGGCCCTGCGCGTCGTCTCGGCCGACCGGATCGTCACCGCCCTCAACACCGGGGCGCCCTACGCCGACGCCCTCTCGGCCCTTCGCGGGCTGGAGCCGGGCGACCCGGCACGCCTCAGCGCAGTCGCGGCCTTCGCCGACAAGGGCGCGCCGACGGCCCGGTCCCTCGCGGCCGAGTTCCGGCCCATCGCCGAGAAGATCGCGGCCAAGCGCCGGTCCGCCCAGAGCAAGGCCGTGGCCGAGACCGGCGACATCGGCACCAAGCTGATGAGCATGGCCGAGTCGATCGTCCAGGTCCGCCGCGTCGAGGCCCCGGCCGGTGGGGGCGGCGCCAGCGCACCGGCCCCCGATACGGCGCCGAAGGTGCAGGATGCCCTCGACCGCGGTGCGATCAAGGAGGCGGCCGAGGCTTTCGCGGCCTTGCCCGAGGCGGCACGGGCCGAGGCGGGCGAGTTCGGCACCAAGCTGGCCTCCCGCGCCGCCGCCGGCGACGCGGCCCAGGGCCTGCTCGCGGACGCGTTCAAGGGCCTGCCCGCCACCGGCGCCTCCCGTTGAGCGCGCGGCCGCGTACCCTAGCCTCGGACGGGATGCGCGGCGCCCCGGATTTCGCGCGGGAGCACCGAGTGCTTCCGCCCCCGACTCTCGGTGTCGCCGGACCGGCCGACGCCACTCCCAGGAGTTTCTGATCTCATGTGGCGCGCCCTCGCCTTCCTGGCCCTTCTCGCGGTCGCCGCCTACGGCGCGACCTGGGTCGCCGACCATCCCGGCACCGTCACCATCGTGTGGAACGGCTACGAGGTGGCCACCAGCCTCGCCATCGGGCTGATCGGCGTCCTGATCGCCGCCATCCTGGTCGGCTTCATCTGGGCCATCGTGCGGGGCTTCATCACCCTGCCGGAGACCCTGGTGCGCGGCTCGCGCGACCGGCGCCGGGCCAAGGGCTTCTCCGCCCTGTCCCGCGGCATGGTCGCGGTCGGGTCGGGCGATCCGCTCGCCGCCCGCCGCCACGCCAACGATGCCGAGCGCCTGCTCGGCGCCGAGCCGCTGACGCTGCTGCTCAAGGCCCAGGCCGCGCAGATCTCCGGTGACCGCGAGGCCGCCGAGCAGGCCTTCCAGCGCATGGTCAACGACCCCGAGACCCGCGTGCTCGGCCTGCGCGGCCTGTTCGTCGAGGCCCGCCGACGCGAGGACGATGCCTCCGCCCGCGCCTACGCCGCCGAGGCCGCCCGTCTGGCGCCCAGCGTCACCTGGGCCAACGAGGCCGTGCTCGAGGCGCAATGCGCCGACGGCGACTGGAGCGGCGCCAACGAGACCGTGGAGCGCCGCGCCTCCCTCGGCCTCATCGACAAGTCCTCGGCCCGGCGCCAGCGCGCCGTCCTGCTCACCGCCGCCGCGCAGGAGCGCGAGGCCGGCGAGCCGGAGGCCGCCACCGAGCGCGTCCTCAAGGCCGTCAAGCTCGCCCCCGACCTCGTTCCGGCGGCGGTGCTCGGCGCGCGCCTGATGGTGCGCCGGGGCGACCTGCGGAAGGGCGCCAAGATCATCGAGGCCGCCTGGCGCGCCGGGCCGCATCCCGATCTCGCCAAGACCTACCTCAACCTGCGCACCGGCGATTCCGTGCGCGACCGCATGACCCGGGCCGAGACCCT
Organism: Methylobacterium sp. AC433; assembly: GCF_979253015.1. Taxonomy (NCBI): domain Bacteria; kingdom Pseudomonadati; phylum Pseudomonadota; class Alphaproteobacteria; order Hyphomicrobiales; family Methylobacteriaceae; genus Methylobacterium; species Methylobacterium sp. AC433. Next base: position 184,204 of record NZ_CEEDBN010000004.1, read on the forward strand.
GGCCAAGATCTCGTCCTGGCATCCCGAGGCACGCCTCGCCATGGCGCAGGCGGCCTACGAGGCGCGCGAGTTCGGCCAGGCCCGCGAGGCCCTGGCACCGCTCCTCGCCGACCGTCCCACCGTGCGCGCCTGCCTGACCATGGCCCGCATCGAGGAGGCCGAGCACGGTTCCGGCTCGGGCCGCACCCGCGAGTGGCTGTCGCGGGCCGCCCACGCGCCGCGCGACCCGCTGTGGGTGGCCGACGGCATCGCCTCCGAGCACTGGGCGCCGGTTTCACCGGTGAGCGGCCGCCTCGACGCCTTCGTCTGGAAGACCCCGACCGAGCTCATCGCCGGTCCCGAGGAGGCGCATGCCGAGGACGAGACGGCGCCCGAGGGCGTGCTCCCGGCCCCGATGCCGCAATCCGCGCCGGCCCCCGCCGCCGCGCCGAAGGGGAACGCGCCGACCGAGACCAAGGCCACCACGGTGCTGTTTCCCTCCGGCGGCAACGGCACAGGATCCAAGGACGCCGTGACCGAGGATCGGGCGACCAAGAATCTGGCGCACGCCGGCACGGCTCCGGTGGCCGCCGGCATGGCCGCGGCCGCGGCGAACCCCGCCCCGGCTCCGGTCTCGGGACCGGCCGCGGCGCCCGGCCCCATGGCCGCCAACGCCCCCACCCCGGTGGTCTTCCCCCCGCCGAAATCCGGCGAGGACGCCAAGCCGCGCCGCGCGGGCTGAAGGGAGATCGCCGTCCTGATCTGAAGTCGTCGGGCCGACGATCATGACCGGCATGGCGCAAGCAGGGACGGTCCGGTCGGACCGTCCTTAAAGGTCGGTTCACGCAATTCCGCTAATCCCTGCGATCAGCGAGTTCTGCGTAACCGAAGTGCCATGTCCCCATCATTCGACGATGCGCCGGACCTCTCCGGCCTGATCGAATTGTCGCGTCTCGACAATCTCGACCTGAAACCCGTCATCCTCCGGGTGCAGACGGATCTCTTCCTCTCGGCCACGGTCCGGGACCGCAAGACCGTGTCGGCCTTCGCCTCCCTGGCCGGCGGACTGATCCCGATCGTCGACGACGAGACCGCCGAGATCGTCGCCCGCAAGCTCGCGCCCTTTCCCGACACGCCGCCCGCCCTGCTGGCCGCCCTGGTGGAGCGTGGCGGCGGCGCCCGGGACGCCGTGATCGCGCAGGCGCCGATCCTCACCCCGTCGATGATCCAGGCCGCGCTGACGGAGGATTCCGAGCTCGGCCCCGCCATCGCCAGCCGGCACGATCTCAGCCGCTCCACCCTCGCGGACCTGATCGCGCGCGAGGACGCCACCATCGACCGGTCCCTCGCCGCCAATCCCGCCGTCAACCTCCAGGGCGAGATGCTGGCGCGCCTCGTCGCCCGCGCCCGAAGGACGCCCGATCTCGCCCGCACGCTCCTCGCCCGCCAAGACCTCGCCCATTCCGACGTGGCGCCGCTCTTCCTCCTGGCCGACGAGACCCGCCGCGAGGCCATCGGCCATGCGATGATGGCGACGGCGGCCCTGAGACCGAGCCCGCCCGCGCCGCGCGAGGCCGGGGCGGTTCTCACCGGGTTCTCGGCCCGGGGCGATGTCGCCGGCTTCGTGGCCGCGCTGACCGAGATGCTCGGCCTGCCCAAGGGATTCCTCGCCGCGACGCCCGATCCGTCCCTGCGCTACGAACTGCTCACCGTCGCCCTGCGCGCCGCCGGCCTGCACGAGGAGGAGGCGGTCTACATCTATCTGACCCTGAACGAGGCCGTCGCCCGCTCGGTCGACCGGGTCTTCGACCTGGTCAAGCTGTTCCGGACCCTGCCGCGGGCCGCCGCGCGCGACCTACTGGCGGCGATCCTCGACTGGACCCCGCAAGATCGCGCCGCCGCCACGGCCCACCAGCCTTATCACGCCCCCGACGCGCCGCGTCCGCGCGTCCAGGCTTCGGCGACCGAGCGCCCGCCCCTGCGGACGCCCCTGCCGAGCCGGCAGCGCCAGACCAGCTGAAGGCGGCGCCGGCCGGCATCCGGCCGGGACGGCCTATTCGGCGAGGTCGAGGCGGTGGCGCCCGGCGCGGTCGTCGATCTCGACGATCCAGAGATCGTCGTCGAAGCGCAGCTCCTTGCCGAGCCGGATCTCCACGTCGGCGGGCGAGGCCTCGCTGAGGAGGGCCACGAAGCGGCGGTCGCCGTCGCCTTCGGAATCGACCAGCGATTGCGGGGCCGGCCCGTAGAGATCGGCGCGGCCGTCGAGGCGATCCACCTTCACGAAGATCGCCCCCGCCTCGGGGGAGCCGCGCCGGCGCTGGACCGCGGCGATGCCCTCGATGTCGAGGCGGCGAAGATGGGCGGAGACCCAGAAATCCGAGCGCAGGCGTGCCATGCGCGGGTCTATAGCACGCCGCCCCGCCGGATCAGCCCCGCGTCACCCCCGCCCGGGTGGCCAGCTCGCGGAAGGTCCGCTGCGAGGGCTCGCCCTTCACCGGCAGCTTGCGGTCCCGCTCGAACTTCTCGATCGCCGCCCGGGTGCTCGCCCCCATCAGGCCGTCGGCCTTGAGCGGCCCGTAGCCGAGCTTGACCAGGGCGCGCTGCGCCTGGGCGATCGACAATCCGCCGAGGCTCGTGACCGAGGCCGTGGTCTCCGCGCCCGCCGACTCGCCGGACCTGATGAGCTCGCCGATGCCGTCGCGCGGCGCCTTGGCCGCGACCTCGGGTTTGGCAGGCTCGTCCCTCGCCTCGGACCTGGCCACTTCGGACTTGGTCGCCTCCGCCTTGGCCACCTCCCCCTTGGCGCCGGCGGAAGCCGACGCCTTCGGCCCTTCGGCCGCGCGGGAGACCGTCGCCTTCGGAGGAAGCTTCGGGAAGATCGGCGCGGGGTGGCGGCCCATCTGATAGCCCAGCGCGTTCAGGCAGATCATCGATACGGCGCCGAGGACGGCGGCGACCCCGAGCACCTCGCCCGGATGGCGCAGGACGGCACGGCCGGCGCCTCCGGCCAGCGCGCTCAGTCCCGCCAGGCGGCCGGGGGCCGCGCGGCGCCGGGCCACGGGCCGCGCCTCGCGGGTGCGGGTCGGAACCACGATCTCTCGCTGGTCGCGGCGTGCGTGCGGCTCGCGCATCGGATCTCCTCAGGGCTGGTCGCAACGGCGTTCGGGCCTCGCGCGATGCGAGGCCCGGGCCGCCCGGTGCTGGCAGGATTCCGGCGCGCTCATCCGGCGCGCCGCAGGGGAACGTAGCTCTCGCGCACCGGCTCGGGGCTCGATTCGAACAGGCCCATCGGCCGGCGCATCGGCACGGGACCGTCCTTGGCGGCGGCGACGAGGCTGCCGTCGGCGATCGGCGAGCGCAGGCGGGTGCGGATGGCCGCCGCCGGGATGGCACCGGTGGTGGCCCGGCACTCGCGCGGGAGGGTGACGGTGATCGTGGTGCCCTCGCCGCGGGTGCTCTCGATGAGGATGGCGCCGCCATGCAGGCCGACGAGGCCCTGCACCACGGAGAGACCGAGGCCGGTCCCCTCGTGGGTGCGCTCGTAGCCGCCGGCACATTGATAGAAGGGGCTTCCGACGCGGGGCAGGTCGGCCTCGCTGATGCCGATGCCCGTATCGGCGACGATGAGGTCGAGGTGCTTGCCCGAGCCGCGCAGGCCGACCTCCACCCGCCCGCCGCGCGGGGTGAACTTCAGCGCGTTCGACAGGAGGTTGATGAACATCTGCCGGCAGGCGCGCATGTCGGCGGTGATCTCCACCGGGGCGGCGCTGGCGTCGCGCACCAGGGTGATGCCGGCCTGGTCGAACTTGAGCTGCATGAGGTTGCAGCAGGTCTGGACCAGGGCCGAGAGGTCGAAGGGCTCCGGGGCGTAGTCGAAGTGGCCGCTCTGGATGCGCGACATGTCGAGGAGGGTGTTCACCACTTCCAGCAGGTGCTGGCCGGAATTGCGGATGATGCCGGCATATTCGCGGGTGCGCTCGGGGTCGGTGGCGATGCCGCCCTCCCCCGACAGCACCTCGGAGAACCCGATGATGGCGTTCAGCGGCGTGCGCAGCTCGTGGCTGACATTGGCGAGGAAGCGGCTCTTCACCTCGTCGGCGCGCTCGGCCTCGGCGCGGGCCTGCTCCAACTCCTCCGCGTGGCGGCGATGCTCGGTCACGTCGCGCGTCACCGCGACGACGCTCGACTGCAGGCGGCCGGGCACGGCCGTCTCCGCCGCCTGCTCGTCGATCCGGTGGATGCGCATCTCGGCGAAGATCACCCGCGACGCGCCTTCGGCGCGGGCGGCCGCGAAGTCGAGGTGCAGGCGGAACTGCACCCGCGCCGGACGGCCGTGGGCGGCGACGTCGCTCAGCGCCTGCAGCAGGAGGGGACGGTCACCGACATGGACCCGTTCGAGCAGGCCGTGGCCGTGCAGGGCCGTCGGCTCGGCGCCGAGGAAGCGGCTGGCCGAGGCGCTGGCGTCGAGGACGCGGCCGTTGTGGTCGTGCCACGTCACGAGGTCGTCGATCGCCGAGAGCAGCATGCGGTCGCGGCGCTCGTTGTCGCGCAGGCGGGCGAGCCAGCGGCCCTCGTGCCGGAAATGTTCGAGGGCCTGGGCCGCGATGTGCCCGATCGCCGTGATCGCGAAGACCGGCATGGCCAGGGCCCGCGACCATTCGGGCAGGGGCGTGCCCTCGGTGAGGGGCGGCAGCACGGCCACGGCCAGCGCGCCCAGGGCCGCGACGATGGCGGCCGCCAGGGTGGCGCGCCGCGAGCCCGAGACCACGGCCTCCAGGGGAATCGCCACCAGCCAGATCGCGGCGGCGGAATTGGCGCCTCCGGTCATCATCGCGAGGCAGACCACGACGCCGGTGAGGCCGGCCGAGGAGATGGCGTGGGCGAGCCAGAGGATGCCGGTGCGGGAGAGGAGGACGGCGGCGAAGACCGGCAGCATCAGGCTGGCGATCGCCAGGGCCTCGACGCCGGTCGGCACCCCGCGCAGCACGAGGTAGGGCGGCAGCCCCAGCATCATCATCAGGCCGGTGGCGAGGCGGGAGACGAGGAAGCGCTCGTGCCGGAAGCGCACGCCGCCATCCTCTTTCACCGACTCATGGACGAGCCCGGCGAGGCGGACATCGATGAGGGAAGCCAGGGCACCGTAGATACGCAATACCGACACGCACAGCGCGGACGATGACCCGACGGCCACCCCGACGCCCCTTGGCTCGACGAACACTCGACTGAGGCGAACGTCGCAGAGCCGACTTAAGCGAGTCTTGCGCTAGACAGTCCGATTGTCTCCGCATGCTTTCCGGGACGTAACCGTGACCGGTCGCCGAGACAGACCTTTTCGGGGCATGACACGAAAAAGCCTCGAAATGCATCGCGCTAAGCTTGTGTTCACCATTCCGGCGCTTTGCGGGCGGCGGGTCAGGCGGTCTTTACCGGTCGCCCGCGACGGTCGGCGCGCCTCCCGCAGGGGCGCGTCCGGGCCAGACCCATGTCATTCCTCATCCGTGCCGGCCTGGTGATCGGCGCCCTGTCCTGGCTGGCACTCCAGCGCCAGGGCGAGACTCTGCCCTCGGGTCCGGCCGCCGCCGGCGCGGCCGCGGCGGCCTGGGACGCTCTGCCGGCCGAAATGCGCGACGCGGCTCTGCGCGAGGGCGCCGCCGAGATCGGGCGGCGGGCCGGCCAGACGCTCGCCGCGTCCGCGATTTCCCGTGACACCTTGTCGGAGAGTGACAGGAAAGTTCCCTGGCGGGGCGCGCAAACCTCCGCTGATCGCGCTAGGCATGCGGAGCGCGGGGACCGCACGGCCCCGTGATGCGGTAGGCGATTCGCAACGCGGACGAGGGACGTAGCGGATGTTCGGCTTCGGAATGGAATACGAGGGCGCGGCCTTCTGGCTGCCACTCGTCTGGGCCGCTCTGCTCGCGGTCGCGGTGGCGATGTACGTCGTCATCGACGGGTTCGACCTCGGGGTCGGAATCCTGTTCACGGCGGCGCGGAAGGGCAACTGGCGCGACCGCATGATGCTCTCGGTCGCCCCGATCTGGGACGGCAACGAGACCTGGCTGGTCCTCGGCGGCGGCGGGCTGTTCGCGGTGTTCACCGTCGCCTACGCCATCCTGCTGCCGGCCCTCTACATCCCGATCATCCTGATGCTGATCGCCCTGATCTTCCGCGGCGTCGCCTTCGAGTTCCGATTCAAGGCCGACCGCTCGCAGTTCATCTGGGACTACGCCTTCCATTACGGCTCCCTGGTGGCGACCTTCGCGCAGGGCATGGTGCTCGGGGCCTTCGTCCAGGGCTTCAAGGTCGAGGGTCGCGGCTTCTCCGGCGGCACCATGGACTGGCTCACCCCCTTCAGCGTGCTGACCGGAATCGGCCTCGTCTGCGGCTACGGCCTCCTCGGCGCGACCTGGTGCGTGATGAAGACCTCGGGCGAGCTCGAGATCTGGGCCCGGCGCAAGAGCCTGCAGTTCCTGGCCGCCACCATCGTGTCGATGGCGGTGGTGAGCGCCTGGGTGCCGTTCCTCGGCCTCGACATCCAGTGGCGCTGGATCTCCTGGCCGAACATCCTCTACGTGGCGCCCGTGCCGGTGGTGACGGCCCTCGTCGCCTGGGGCATCTACCAGGGCATCCGCGACGGTCGCCACGTGGCGCCGTTCCTCCTCACCATCGCGCTGTTCCTGCTGGGCTTCCTCGGCCTCGCCATCAGCCTGTTCCCCTACATCGTGCCGCCGCACTACACGATCTGGCAGGCGGCCAACGCGGTCAGCGCCCTGCAATTCGCCCTCGTCGGCTACGCCGTGGTGATGCCCCTGACCCTCGCCTATACCGGCTACGCCTACTGGGTCTTCCGGGGTAAGGTGGCGGAGGACATCGAATCCGGGGGCTACGGGCATTGAGCGGGCGCTCGTCCGCCGCCAAGGGCCGCCGGCTGCTCTGGTTCGTCGCGTTCTATGCCGCCAGCCTCGTGACCTTCACGGCGCTGGTCTACTTCCTGCGCGCCGTCGTGAAGGGGTGACCGGCTCCCCGGTTCCCCGTGAGGTCGCCGCCCGGACGCGCCATCCCGGGAGGCGCGGAATGGGGTGAGGCCTGTGGGCTCACCCCCACAATTCGGGCTCGGGCGGGTGGATCAGGCTGCCCTCGAAGCGCAGGGCCGGCTCCCGGTCGCGGGCCAGCAGGAGCGGGCCGTCGAGGTCGACGTACTCCGCGTGGTGGGCGAGCAGCATGGCGGGCGCCATGGCGAGGGACGTGCCGACCATGCATCCGATCATCAGGGAGAAGCCGCGCGCCCGCGCCTCGTGGGCCAGCATCACCGCCTCGGTCAGGCCGCCGGCCTTGTCGAGCTTGATGTTGATGGCGTCGTAGCGCCGGCTGAGGGCGTCGAGGCCGGCGCGGTCGTGCAGGCTCTCGTCGGCGCAGATCGGGATCGGCCGGCCGATCTCGGCGAGGAGCGCGTCCTCCCCGGCGGGCAGGGGCTGCTCGATCAGCCGGACATCGGCGGCGACGCAGGCCGCGAGGTTGGCCTCGATCGTGTCCGGGCGCCAGGCCTCGTTGGCATCCACGATGAGACGGGACTCGGGCGCGCCGCGCCGCACGGCGGCGATCCGCTCGGGGTCGCCGGCGCCACCGAGCTTCACCTTGAGCAGCGGCCGGTGGGCGGCCTTGCGCGCGGCCTCCTCCATGCTCTCGGGATCGCCGAGGCTGAGGGTGTAGGCGGTGGTGGCCACCTGCGGCGCGGACAGGCCGGCGATGGCGAAGGCGGGGCGCCCGAGCTGCTTGGCCTCCAGGTCGAACAGGGCGCAGTCGAGGGCGTTGCGCGCGGCCCCGGCCTTCATCCCGACCTGCAGGTCGGCCCGGGTCGCCCCCATGGCGATGGCCTCGGCATGATCCTTGATCAGTGCGACGACGCTCTCCACGGTCTCGCCGTAGCGGGCATAGGGCACGCACTCGCCGCGCCCGGCCCGGCCCTCCGCGTCGGTGACGGTGGCGACGACCACCACCGCCTCGGTGCGGCTGCCCCGCGCGATGGTGAAGGCGCCCGCGATCGGGAAGCGCTCGACCGCGACGTCGAGGCGCCGGGTCACGCGCTCGCCCCCGTGGTCGCGGGCGGGAATTCGGCGACGATCCGGTCGACGATCTCCTCCACGCCGAAGCGGACCGGGTCGGTGGCCGGCAGGTCGTGCGCGCGGGCGAGGTCGGCGAGGAGCGTCCGGGCCGCTCCCTCCTCCAGGTCCTGGGTGTTGACGGCGATGCCCACCGGACGGATGTCCGGGTTGGTCAGGCGTCCGAGCTGGACCGTGAGGTCGACCACCTGCCGGATGGTGGGCAGCGGGTGCTGGACGCCGCGCATGGTCGTCCGGGTCGGCTCGTGGCAGACCACGAAGGCATCGGCCTGCGCCCCGTGCAGCAGCCCGAGGCTGACGCCGGCGAAGGAGGGGTGGAAGAGCGAACCCTGGCCCTCGAGGAGGTCCCAGTGCTCCGGGGCGGCCGCGGGCGCGATCCACTCGACGGCGCCGGAGATGAAGTCGGCCACCACCGCGTCGATGGCGACGCCGCGCCCCGAGATGAAGACGCCGGTCTGGCCGGTGGCGCGGAAATCCGCGTCGAGCCCGCGCTCGCGCATGCCGCGCTCCAGGGCGAGCACGGTGTACTTCTTGCCCACCGAGCAGTCGGTGCCGACGCTGAGCAGGCGGCGGCCGGGCCGCCGGCTGCCCTTGCCGGTGGCGAAGGTCTCGGAGGTGTGGCGCACGTCGTGCAGCCGGCGGCCGTTGCGCTCGGCGGCCTCGGCGATCGCCGGCACCGCCCCGAGGCGCGCATGCAGCCCGCTGGCGATGTCGAGTCCCGCCTCCAGGGCCGAGACGACCTCGGCGATCCAGTGCTCCGGCAGGACGCCGCCGGCATTGGCGACGCCGATCACCATCGTGCGGCAGCCCTTCGCGACGGCCTCGGCCAGGGTGAGGTCCGGGATCCCGAGATCGGCGGCGCAGCCCGGCAGGCGCAGCTGGCCGACGCACCATTCGGGACGCCAGTCCTTGATGCCGTAGGCCGTCTTGGCGGCGAGGCGATCGGGCACGTCGCCGAGGAACATCAGGTAGGGCGTCTCGATCTGCATCGCGTCACTCATCGGCCGAGGATGGACCCCTCGCCTCCTCCTATGCGCGATGATCACGGCGCTGCCAAATCGTGCAATCCGCCGGCATTCGCCGGCAGAACGGGCTTGCGGGCCGGCGCGATGTCGGGTGTGGTCGCCGGACGATAAGAGACGGATAAGATTCCGCGAAGAGGAAACGTTGCGCGCATGAAGATGTACGGCAATTGGCGCTCGGCCGCGGCCTTCCGGGTCCGGGTCGCGCTCAATCTCAAGGGCATCGCCTACGAGGAAGTCTTCCTCGACCTCGACGCCGGCGAGCAGTTCAACCCGGACTTCCTCGCGATCAACCCGCAGGGCGCGGTGCCGGCCTTCTTCGATGGCGACGGTCCGCCGCTGATCCAGTCGCTGGCGATCCTCGACTATCTCGAGGACATCCATCCGGCCACGCCGCTCCTGCCGAGCCAGCCCCGCGAACGCGCCCGCGCGCGCTCCCTGGCCCAGGTCGTGGCCTGCGACACCCATCCGCTCTACGTGCCGCGGGTGCGCAACTTCCTGATGGAGACCTACGACCTGCCGCGCGAGCGCATGCTCGGCTTCGTGCGCCACTGGATGGCGAGCGGTCTGAAGACCCTGGAGACCCGCCTCACCGGCGAGCCCGGCACCGGGCGCTACGCGCAAGGGGACGCCGTCAGCCACGCCGATCTCTGCCTGGTCAGCCTCTGGGTCGGCACCGGCATCTTCGGCGTCGACACCGCGCCGTTCCCGACCGTGCGCCGGATCGCCGAGGATTGCCTCGCCCAGGACGCTTTCGCCCGGGCGCATCCCCTGCGCCAGCCGGGCGCACCGGCGTGACGGGAATAGCGGTCGCTTTGTAATCCTTCTAAGCTCCAACGCGGGATGAACATGCGTCGCCCGTCGTGGGGGCACGTATCCGCGGCACACGAGGACCTCAGAGACATGGTACCGGGCGAAACCGAGGACACATTACACCGCATCGTGGTCGTTGGCGGCGGCGCGGCGGGCCTGCAGCTCGCCACGAAGCTGGGAGACAAGCTCGGTCGCACGCAGAAGGCCCACGTCACCCTGGTCGACCGGGCGCGGACCCACATCTGGAAGCCGCTGCTGCACGAGGTCGCCGCCGGCAGCCTCGATGTCGGACACCACGCGGTCGACTACCTGCACCATGCCCACCGGCACCATTTCCGCTACCGCATCGGCGAGATGACCGGCCTCGACCGCGCCAAGCGCGTGATCCACCTCGCGGCCAGCCACGACACCGAGGGGCGCGAGGTCACGCCCGTGCGCGAGATCCCCTACGACACGCTGGTGATGGCGGTGGGCTCCACCACCAACGACTTCGGCACGCCCGGCGTGCAGCAGAACGCCATCGCCCTCGACACCCAGGGCCAGGCGGTGCGCTTCCACCAGCGCCTGATCAACGGCATGCTGCGCGCCCACACCCAGCCGGGTCCGGTGCGGCCGGGCCAGCTCCACGTCACGGTGATCGGCGCCGGCGCGACCGGCACCGAGCTCGCCGCCGAGCTCCACCGCACCACCCGCGACGTGGCCGCCACCGGCCTCGACCGCATCGACCCGGCCAAGGATCTGAAGATCACCCTGGTCGAGGCGGCGAGCCGCATCCTGCCGGCGGTGCCGGAGCGGATGTCCCGGGACGTCATGGTGCTGCTCGACAAGATCGGCGTCGAGGTCCGCACCGGGGCGCGGGTCACGGAAGTCCGGCCCGACGGCGTCCAGCTCGCCGATGGCGGCTTCATCCCTTCCGAGCTGGTGGTCTGGGCGGCCGGCGTGAAGGCGCCGCAGTTCCTGCACGAGATCGGCGGCCTCGAGACCACGCGCAACAACCAGCTCGTTGTGACGCCGACCCTGCAGACCACCCGCGACCCGGACATCTTCGCGATGGGCGACTGCGCCTACCTGGTCGAGAAGGGCTCCGACACGCCGATCCCGCCCCGCGCCCAGGCCGCGCACCAGCAGGCCTCGCACCTCATCAAGATCATCCCCGACAAGATGGCCGGCAGGCCCCTGAAGGCCTTCAAGTACCGCGACTTCGGCTCGCTGGTCTCGCTGGGCGAATACTCCACCGTCGGCAGCCTGATGGGATTCATCAAGGGCAAGAACATGTTCATCGCCGGGCTGTTCGCCCGGATGATGTACCGTTCGCTCTACAAGATGCACGAGCAGGCCCTGCACGGCACGGTGAAGACCACCCTCGACGCGGTCGCCCGGGCGCTGACCCGGCGCACCGAGTCACGCGTGAAGCTGCACTGAGCACAGCTGGGAACCGTTCGGCATGTTTCTCGACATCGTAAAAGCGGTGCAGCAGCGCAATCCGGCGCTCGGCTCCTACGTCCTCGTCCTGCGCGGCGACTCCCGGGCGCGCGACGCGGCCGATCCGAGCCGCCTCACGGCCGAGGCGGAGGCCTGGCTCGCCGAGCACGCGCCGGGGGCGAAACTGTCCGAGGAGAAGGTCCTGCTGTCGCCCTATCCCGGCGGAATGCCGGCGGACCGGGCCGTCACCGTCCTGGCCTTCGCGGATGCCCGCCACCTGGCCGCCTTCGCCACGACCTGGACGGCCGATCCGGAGCCGGAGGAGGCGGCCGCGGCCGAACCAATGCCGGATTAGGCATCGCCCCGGATCAGGCATCGCCCGGTGCGTGCGGCGCCCCTCCCCCCAGGCGGGCCGGGAGACCCGCGCACCGGAGGGGCACGCCTCAAGGATACGAATGTCCGTGCGACCCTCGCCCGGCCGTCAGCCAGCGCAGCCGTGCCGCCTCCAGGCCCCAGATCATGCCCAGCATCATGTAGACGTGGCGCCACTTCTCGATGTCGATCTGGAAGGCCTGCAGGAAGAACATCAGCAGGGCCGGAAAGACGATCTGGGCGTGCCGGCGATAGGGCGTGTCGCGGCGCATCAGGCGGAAGCCGACGACGCTCGTCATCAGGACGAGGCCGATGAAGGTGACGCCGGCCAGCCAGCCGCCATTGGCGAAGCTGCCGATGAAGGTGTTGTGCGGCTCCAGGGCGAAGATCAGGCGCCAGCGCAGGGGGCCCATCCCGAGGGGCTCGTCGACCAGCATGCCGAGGCCGCGCATCTGGTTGCCGAACCGGCCGGTCTCGCCGGTGTCGTAGTCCTGCGTGACCGCGGCGCGCTTGGAGAACATCTCCGCGGTGTCGCCGATCGACAGCAGGCCGACGATGGCGACCGCGGTGGCGACGACCGCCAGCACCGTCAGGGTGACGATGCGCCGGCGCAGGCGCGCCGAGGGCGTCGTGGCGTAGACGCTGCCGACCATCACGGCGACGGCGATCAGCGTGCCCGCCCAGGAGCCGCGCGAGAACGAGAGGAAGATGCCTGCCACGATCACCATCAGGATCGCCGAGGCGAGAATCGGCCGCCGGCTCGTGCCGAGGAGCAGGCCGTGCATGAGGTAGAGGGCGCCCAGCGTCAGGAACGAGCCGAAGACGTTCGGGTCCTGGAAGGTGCCCGAGGCGCGGCCGTACTTGTAGAACAGGTCCTCCGTCGGGATGTAGCCGAAATAGCCGACGATGCCGAAGGCGCTCGACAGGAGACAGCTCGCCACGAAGGTCTTGAGGGCGAGCTCCATCCGCGCCTGCGTCTCGTCGGAGAACAGCATCGCGAAGAACACGCCGGTGATCGCGAGGTAGGCGAGCTGGATCGTCCAGGTCACCGGCAGCGGCTGGTCGACATAGGGCAGCAGTGCCACCGTGATCGCACCGACGTAGAGGATCAGCAGCCAGAGCAGCGGCACCATGCCCCGGTGCAGGCGCAGGCCGAGACAGAGCCAGAGCACGATGGTGGGGATCGCCACCACGTCGTAGGGCGAGGTGTCCGAGAAGGCGAAGCAGGCGAAGAAGATGAAGGCGACGAGGAGCAGCGTCGCGAGGCGCCGGAGCACGTGCAGGACGGGGATCTGGGCCCAGGCTCCCGCCTGCCAGCGCGCGGCGCCGGGTGCCATCGTGAACGCCATGCACTCAACCCATCACCGCGCCGCCGACAGGGCGGGACCGCGCTACACGCGATCGATGGGAGGCGAGAATGATTGAGAATTTGGATCGCGATTCGCGTGGCGCAGGGCTTCAGGGCAGCGCGCGCACCAGATTCCGGAATTGATCCCCACGATCCTCGAAGCTCCGGAACTGGTCGTAGGAGGCGCAGGCCGGCGAGAGCAGGACCACGGGCTCCTGCGCCCCCGACGCGGCGGCCGCCGCGGCGGCCTTCGCGGTGGCGAGCGCGAGCGTCCCGCAGGCCGTGTAGGGCACCCGGCCCTCGAGGGTGGCGGCGAAGGCCTCGCTCGCCGCACCGATGAGGTAGGCATGGGCGACCCGACCGAAGAGCGGCGCCAGGGGCGCGATGCCGCCCTCCTTGGCCTTGCCGCCGAGGATCCAGTGGATGTCGTGGAAGGCGGTCAGCGCCTTCTCGGTGGAATCCGCGTTGGTGGCCTTCGAGTCGTTGACGAAGAGCACGCGCCCGCGCCGGCCGACCTCCTCCATGCGGTGGGGCAGGCCGGGGAAGCTGCGCAGGCCGGCGACGAGTTCGGCGTCGCCGATCCCCAAGGCCCGGACGCAGGCGGCGGCCACGGCCGCGTTCTGCCAGTTATGCGCGCCCCGCAGGGAGCCGATCCCGGTCAGATCCACGATCGGCGTGCCGTCGACGTCGAACACCGTTCCGTCGCGGGCCGACAGGCCGTCGAAGCCCGTCTCCGGCGTCCCGACATGAATGCGCACGGTCGGCCCCGTCCGCGCATCGGCGATGGTCCGGCTGAGCGCGTCGTCGACGCCGACGATGGCGCGGTCCGCGCCCGCCACCAGCCGCTGCTTGATGGCGGCGTAGTCGGCCAGGGTGCCGTGGCGATCGAGATGGTCCGGCGTGATGTTGAGGAGGATGCCGAGGCTGGGGTCGAGGCTCGGCGTCAGGTCGATCTGGAACGAGGACATCTCGATCACGTGGATCCGGTCCGGCGCGGGCGGCGCCAGGGACAGGATCGCGGTGCCGATGTTGCCGCCCATCTGCACGTCGCGGCCCGCCGAGGCCAGGATGTGGGCGATCAGGGCCGTGGTGGTCGACTTGCCGTTGGTGCCCGTGATGGCGACGAAGGGCGCGCCCGGCGCCAGCGCGCGGCGTTCCCGGCAGAACAGTTCGATATCGCCGATGACCGGGATGCCGGCCTCTCCGGCCTTCTCCACGGTCCAGTGCGGAGCGGGGTGCGTCAGGGGCACGCCGGGGGCGAGGACGAGGGCCGAGAACCCGGTCCAGTCGGCCTCGCGCAGGTCGAAGACGGTGATGCCCTGATCGCGGGCACGGCCGGTGCTCTCCGGGCTGTCGTCCCAGGCGAGCACGTCGGCGCCGCCGGCGATCAGGGCGCGGACGGTGGCGAGGCCGGAGCCGCCGAGGCCGAACAGGGCGACCTTCTGGCCGGCGAAGCTGGTGACGGGCGTCATGGGGACGGGCTCAGCGCAGCTTCAGGGTGGCGAGGCCGGCCAGCGCCAGGATCACGGCGATGATCCAGAACCGGATCACGACCTGCGGCTCCTTCCAGCCCTTCTGCTCGAAATGGTGGTGGATCGGCGCCATGCGGAAGACCCGCTTGCCCGTCAGCTTGAACGAGGCGACCTGAATGATCACCGACATCATCTCCAGCACGAACAGGCCGCCCACGATCGCGAGAACGATCTCGTGCTTGGTCGCCACCGCGATGGTGCCGAGGAGGCCGCCGAGCGCGAGGGACCCGGTATCGCCCATGAAGACCTGGGCGGGCGGCGCGTTGAACCAGAGGAAGCCGAGCCCCGCCCCGATCACCGCGCCGCAGACCACCGCGAGCTCGCCCGTGTCGCGGACGTAGTTCACCTGCAGGTAGCCCGCCGTGAAGACGTTGCCGACGAGGTAGGCGATGACGCCGAAGGTGCCGCAGGCGATCATCACCGGCACGATGGCGAGGCCGTCGAGGCCGTCGGTCATGTTCACCGAGTTGCCGGCGCCGACGATCACGAAGGCGGCGAACAGCACGTAGAACCAGCCGAGGTTCAGGAGCGCGTCCTTGAAGATCGGGAAGGCGAGCTGGTTCTGCAGGGTGGGCGCCGAGTAGACCGAGATCAGCACGCAGGCCGCGATGGCGATGCAGGCCTCGAGCACCAGGCGGAACTTGCCCGAGAAGCCCTTGTGCGACTGCTTCGTCACCTTGAGGTAGTCGTCGTAGAAGCCGATCGCGCCGAAGCCGAGCGTCACCGCGAGCGTCACCCAGACGTAGTGGTTGCGCGGGTTGGCCCAGAGCAGGATCGCCACCACGCAGCCGGCGAGGATCATCAGGCCGCCCATGGTCGGGGTGCCGCGCTTCGTCAGCAGGTGCGATTGCGGGCCGTCCTCGCGGATCGGCTGGCCCTTGCCCTGGCGCAGGCGCAGCAGGGAGATGATCAGCGGCCCGAACCAGAACACGAACAGGCCCGCCGTGAACAGCGCGCCGCCGGTGCGGAAGGTGATGTAGCGGAAGACGTTGAGGGCGGAGACGGTGCCGCTCAAGTCCGACAGGAGATACAGCATCCAGCACCCGGCCGTGGTTCAGTTCGGAACTCGGCCGGAGGCTCAGGGGCGCGCGTCGCCCCTCCCCGGCCGTGATGAAGGTCGCCTCAGCGCGCGGCGGCGTGCGGCGGTTCGGCTTGGGCGTTCGCGTAACGGGCTTTCAGCGCTTCGACAATCCGGCCCATGCGGATGCTGTTCGAACCCTTCACCATCACGGCGTCCCCGGGACGCAGGACCGAGAGCACGGGTTCGAGCAGATCGGCGGAGGTCGCCGCCGAGGCGCCGCGCCGGCTCACCGGAAGGGCCTCGAAGAGGTTGCGCATCAGCGGGCCGGCCGTGAAGACGAGGTCGACCTTGGCGGCCTCCACCGGCCCGGCGAGGTCGCGGTGGTGGGCCTCGCCCTCGGGTCCGAGCTCCAGCATGTCGCCCAGCACCGCGATGCGGCGCCCGCGCGGGCCGGTCTCGATGCCGGCCAGGGTCGCCAGGGCGGCGCGGATCGAGGCCGGGTTGGCGTTGTAGCTCTCGTCGACGAGGAAGGCCTCGCCCTCCCCGACCGCCAGGGCCGTGCGCTCGCCGCGGCCGACCGGAGGCCGCAGGGCCGCCAGCGACAGGGCCGCGCGGGCGAGGTCCGCCCCGAGGGCATGCACCACCGCCATCACGCCGAGCGAGTTCATGGCCGTGTGCCGGCCCGGCGTGCCGAGCTGGTAGGTCACCGGAATGCCCATCACCACGGAATCGACCACCGAGAGGTCGGGGCGCAGCACGATGCGCTGGGCGCGGACATCCGCCTCCGGATGCTCGCCGAAGGTGACGACCCGGCCGGCGCGCGAGGCCTGGGCGTGGGCGAGGAGGCGCGCGTAGTTCGGGTTGTCGCGGTTGATGATCGCGGTTCCGCCCACCTTCACCCCCGCGAAGATCTCGCCCTTGGCGTCGGCGATGGCCGAGAGCGAGGCGAAGTGCTCGATGTGCACGGGCTCGACGGTGGTGATCAGGGCGATGTCGGGCCGCACCATCGCGGTGAGCGGCACGATCTCGCGCGGGTGGTTCATGCCGATCTCGAACACGCCGAACTGCGTCCCGGCCGGCATGCGCGCCAGGGTCAGGGGCACGCCCCAATGGTTGTTGTAGGAGGCGATGGAGGCGTGGGTCGCCCCCTGCGCCGAGAGCACGTGGCGCAGGGCCTCCTTGGTCCCGGTCTTGCCGACCGAGCCCGTCACCGCGACGATGCCGGCCTCCGTGCGCGCCCGGGCCGCGGCGCCGAGCGCCCGCATGGCGTCGAGGACCGGATCCTCGCCCGCACCCGAGACGGCCAGGACCGGCCCGGCGCCCGCGAAGTCCCGTGCCCGGTCGGCCGCGACGACGGCCGCGCCGGCCCCGCGCTCCAGGGCGGCGGCGACGAAGTCGTGCCCGTCCCGGGCCTCGCCGCGAATGGCGAAGAACAGGTCGCCCGGCTCCAGCGTGCGCGTGTCGATCGAGGCGCCGGCGATCGGCCTGGCCGCGCCCAGCAGCCTGCCGCCGGTGGCGGCCTCCAGGGCGTCGGGCGTCCAGAGCGGGGTCGTGCCGGGCGGGGTGTTGTCGGTCATGCTGAGCGTTCCGCGATCGCAGCCCGGAGGACGTCGTGGTCCGAGAAGGGCAGGACCTGTGACCCCACGATCTGGCCGGTTTCATGGCCCTTGCCGGCCACCACCAGCACGTCGCCGGGTTCCAGGGCCCGCACGGCGGTGCGGATCGCCTCGGCCCGGTCGCCGATCTCCACGGCGCCCGGCGCGGCGGCCAGGATCGCGGCCCGGATCGCGGCGGGATCCTCGCTGCGGGGATTGTCGTCGGTGACGATGACGGCGTCGGCCTTCCCGGCCGCGATGGCGCCCATGATTGGGCGCTTGCCCGTGTCGCGGTCGCCGCCGCAGCCGAAGACGAGGCGCAGGCGGCCCGTCGCGAAGGGGCGCAGGGCCGTCAGCACGCCGTCGAGGGCCTCCGGCTTGTGGGCGTAGTCGACGAGGCAGAGGCCGCCATTGGCCTCGCCGATGCGCTCCATCCGGCCCGGAACCCCGGTGAGGTGTTCGAGGGCGGCGATCACGCCCGAGCGGTCGGCCCGGCCGGCGGGCGTCGCCAGCACGAGGCCGGCGGCCAGCAGCGCGTTCTCGACCTGGAAGCCGCCGACCAGCGGCAGGCGCACGGTGTAGTCCTGCAGCCGGCCCGATGGACCGGGCGCCTGGAGCGCGAGGTGCTGGTGGAAGCTCTCGGTCCGCGCCGAGATCAGCCGAACCGTGTCGCCCTTCGACCCCGTGGTGTGGACGTCGAGGCCGCGGGCCGAGGCCGCCGCCACGACGATGTCGGCATAGGCGCCGTCGAGGTTGACCACCGCCGGGATGCCGGGCTGCGCCAGGGTCGTGAACAGCCGCAGCTTGGCCGCCAGGTAGTCGTCCATGGTGGCGTGGTAGTCGAGATGGTCGCGCCCGAGATTGGTGTAGCCCACCGCGGCGAGGGCCACCCCGTCGAGGCGGCGCTGCTCGATCCCGTGGGAGGAGGCCTCCATCGCCAGGTAGTCGATGCCGTCCTCGGCGAGCCGCGCCAGGGTGGCGTGCAGGGTCACGGGGTCGGGAGTGGTCAGGGAGCCGTAGCTGGCGCCCCGGTTGGTGACGATGCCCACCGTGCCGAGGCTCGCCGCCTCGGCGCCGAGGCGCGCCAGGATCTGGCGCACGAAATCCGTGACGGAGCTCTTCCCGCTCGTCCCCGTCACCGCCACGACCTCGGCCGGCTGCCGGCCCGAGAAGGCCCGCGCCGCGAGGGCGAGGCTGCGGCGCACATCCGCCACGGCGATGTAGGGCACGGTCGCGTCGAGCCCCGCCGGCCGCTCGCCCTCGCTCACCACCGCGACGGCGCCGGCCGCCGCGGCCTTGCCGGCGAAGCGGCGGCCGTCGGCGGCGGTGCCCGGCACGGCGACGAAGACGAAGCCCGGAGCGACGGTTCGCGAATCCGCCGTGAGGCCCGAGACCGGCAGGCCGGCGCTCCCGGCCTCCGCCTCGGGGAAGAGTCCGCCGAGGGTCGGCCCGCTCATCGCCCGTCCACCTGCGTGGCGTGGTAGGCGCCGAGCTTCACCATCAGGGGGAAGGGCTTCACCGGCGGATCGAATTGCGGCGGCAGGCCGAGGACGGGGGCGACGCGCTCGATCACCCGGCCGGTGACGACGCCGGAATTCCAGGCCGCGGTGGCGTAGCCGCCGGATTCCGGCAGGCCCTGGGGCTCGTCCATGATGGTGACGAAGAGGTATTTCGGGTTGTTCATGGGGGCCGCGGCCATGAAGGTCGTGAACAGGCGGTTCTTCACGTAGCGCCCGTGGATCACCTTCTCGGCGGTGCCGGTCTTGCCGCCGACGTAGTAGTACGGGATCGCGGCCTTCTTGGCCGAACCCTCGACGGCGTTGAGGCGCATGATGAAGCGCATCGCCTCGCTGGTCTCGGTCTTGAGCACGCGGGTGGCCTTGGCCATCGCCTCCTCGGCGGTGGTCTTGAGGAAGGTGGGCGTCATCAGGAAGCCGCCATTGGCGATGGCCGCCACCGCCGCCGTCGCCTGGATCGGCGCCACCGCGAGGCCGTGGCCGAACGCGATGGTGATGGTGTTGATCTCGGTCCAGCGCGCCGGGACGATGGGCTCGGCGCTCTCGGGAAGCTCCGTGCGCATCCGGTCGGTCAGGCCCATCTTCTTGAGGAAGGCCTTGTGGCCCGGCACGCCGATGCCGAGGGCCATCTTGGCCGAGCCGATGTTCGACGAGTGGGTGAACACCTCCGGCATGGTGATGACGCGGTTGGTGCCGTGGTACTCGTGGATCTTCTGCCGGCCCCAGTTCAGCACGCCGCCGCGGGTGTCGAAGGTCGAGTTGACGTTGAACTTGCCGGAATCGAGGGCCATCGCGAGGGTCATCGCCTTGAAGGTCGAGCCCATCTCGTAGACGCCGACGTTCATGCGGTTGATGCGGTCGGGGTTGAGCGCGTCGGCCGGATCGTTCGGGTCGAAGTCCGGCAGCGAGGCGAGCGCGATCACCTCGCCGGTCTGGACGTCGAGGATCATGCCGGCGGCGGCCTTGGCCTTGAAGTGGTCGAGGCCCCAGGCGAGCTCGTCCCGCACGGCGAACTGCGCCCGCAGGTCGATGGAGAGCTGGATCGGCTTCAGGTCGGTCTGCTTGGCCACGAGGCCGAAATCGTTGAGCGCCTTGTTGCCCTGGTTGTCGATGTACTTCTCGATGCCGGCGATGCCGATGTTGTCGAGGTTGGTCACGCCGAGGATGTGCGCGGCCGCGACCCCGTTCGGGTAGACGCGCTTGTGGTCGGGCAGGAAGCCGACGCCCGGGATGCCGAGGCGATGGACCTCGGCCTGCTGCTTCGGGGTGATCTCGCGCTTGACCCAGACGAAGCCCTTCTTGGTGGAGAGCTTGGCGCGCAGTTCGGTGGCATTGATCTGCGGCAGCACGGCGGTGAGGAGTTCGACCGCCTCGTCCTTGTCGTAGATGTTGCGCGGCTCGGCGAAGATCGAGACCGTGCGGATGTCGGTGGCCAGGATCTCGCCGTTGCGATCGACGATGTCCGGGCGGATCGCCGTGGTGGCGGCGGCCGCGATCCGGCGGTCGCCGTTATCCGCCTCCGGAAAGGCGGCGCCCAGGATCAGGCGCCCGCCAATGGTGGCGAAGACCAGCGTGAAGGCGAGGCCCACGAGGCCGACGCGGGTATAGGAGCGCTCGATGGCGAGGTGGAACATCGCCCGGACGTTGCGGACGATCCACTGGCGCTTCGACGGCGGCGGCGGCGCGAGGCCCTCGACCGACGGCTCCAGCCTCGTCCGCTCGACCCGGATCGCCTCGGGCGTCGCGGCCTCTGCGGACACGGCCTCGTGCGGCGCGCCGGCCTCGGCGGCCGGGTCGGCGGCGTGGGCCGGCTCGGCCGGAGGATGGGAATCGGCGGACTGGATCGAGCCCTGGCCGGGCGGCGGGACTTCGGACACGGGCACTACCTCGAAGTCGTGGTCGGGGTTCTGGTCGTGGTGGTGCGCGGCGTGACGCTGCCGGTGGTGCGCGGCTCGTCGCCGCCGCGGCCCGCCGTCGGCTTCTCCTTCGGCGTCGCGGTGGCGGCCAGGAGCCGGCCGATCTCGTCGCCGCGGTCCGGGCGCGCCGGCAGGTCGGCGAGGCGCCCGAGATGGGCGGTGCCGATGGGCTCCAGGGCGAGGTAGCGCTCCACCGCCGCCTGGAGCCGGTCCGGCCGGGTCAGGAGCTGCCACTCGGCGCGCAGCACCGCGATGGCCTGGCGCTCCTTCTTGAGCTGGGTCTGGGCCTTCGAGACCTGCCCGGCCTGGTAGAGCGTGTCGTACTTGATCGAGTAGGCGTAGATCGCCGAGCCGATCAGGCCGAGCACTGCGATCAGGTTGAGCAAACGGATCACCGGCGCGCTCCTCCGCTCCGACCTGTCCGCGCCGGCAGCGCGGCCAGGGTCTCGATGGCGGCCAGGGGGGCGGGCACGGGGGCGTCCGTGCGTTCCACCGCGCGCAGCTTGGCCGAGCGGGCGCGGGGATTGGCGGCGGTCTCGGCCTCGGTCGGCAGCACCGGACCCTTGGTCACGGCCGCGAAGCTGCGCGGCGCCGGCGCTTCCAGGCTCGGCAGGTGGCGGGAGGCCTGGGCCGCCCGGCCGCTGCGGGCCGAGAAGAACTGCTTCACGATCCGGTCCTCCAGCGAGTGGAAGGTGACCACCGCGAGGCGGCCGCCGGGCTTGAGGATGTGCTCGGCGGCGTGGAGCGCCTGCACGAGCTCGCCGAGTTCGTCGTTCACCGCGATGCGAAGGCCCTGGAAGGTCCGGGTCGCCGGATGGATGCCGCTGGCCGGATCGGCCCAGACCACGCCGGCGACGATCTCGGCGAGGGCCGCGGTGGTCTCGATGCGGCCTTTCCGGCGCGCCTCGATGATCGCCCGGGCGACGGCGCGGGAGCGGCGCTCCTCGCCGTAGTGGAAGATGATGTCGGCGAGGTCGGCTTCCTCGGAGTCGTTGACGAGGTCGGCGGCACTCGGCCCGGCGCGCTCCATGCGCATGTCGAGGGGGCCGTCGTTGCGGAAGGAGAAGCCGCGCTCGGGCTGGTCGATCTGCATCGACGAGACGCCGATATCGAGCACGACCGCGTCGGCCGAAGCGTGACCCGCCGCGCGGACGCAGGCGTCGAGGCCGCCGAACCGACCCGGCACCAGGGTCAGACGGCCGCCGGCCTCGGCCACCAGGGGCGCGCCGCCCGCGATGGCGCCGGGGTCGCGGTCGATCGCCAGAACGTGAACGGCCGGGTCGGCGCCGAGCATCGCCCGGGTGTAGCCGCCGGCCCCGAAGGTACCGTCGACGGCGAGCGCCCGGCCCGGCAGGTCGAGGGCGTCGAGGACCTCCGCGAGGAGGACGGGAACGTGCGGTGCCCCGTCGACGGATCGGCTCACCCGCGCCTCGCGGGGGACGCGCGTCATCGGGCGATCCCGGCGCGCGGCGGTCGCGCGGCCGAGGGAGCGGCGGGAATGAGCGAGGGCTCGACCGGATCGAAGCGGCGCATGCGTCCCTTCCACGGGGCTGGAGCACGCGAGCGCGGCTCGGAGAGACGGGGCGTCTCCGGGTCGACGCGTGACGCGACCGCGCATGCGGACAACGGCCTGCCTGGGACAGGCTGCGTCCGTCGATCCGAAAATCGCCGTTGACGGGATGAATCGGGGTACCATGGGCCTCTGAGCGCCGTCAACGAACCTGGCCGAGGGGGAGCGGCTCCCGAAGATCAGACCTCAGCAAGGTTAACCGAGCGTAAGTTTTCGCTCTCAAAGCGGTTTCCCGATGCGCGACGGCGCCCCAATACTCTCCGAAACCGACGGGTCCGCGGAGGCGCTCCGGCGCCTGCGATGCGCCGCCGCCGCGGGGGCGGGCGGCCCGGTCGGGGACGCGGCGCCCGCGGTGGAGCCGTGGAGGATCAGTCGGCCTGTAAGCCGGGTTCTGTAGGGCCCGGGGACCTTGCGGCCCCCTGACGTGGCGGCCATTCCTCTGGGACGATCGTTGCCGACCGCCTCGAGCAACCAACCCGGGCGACGGGCCTGGAGAGAGGGCCTGACGGACCGAAGGCCCGCCGTGTCGCCCCTATTCGGTTTTGCTCCCGGTGGGGTTTGCCGTGCCGTCCGCGTTGCCGCGTCCGCGGTGCGCTCTTACCGCACCCTTTCACCCTTACCGCGGAGCGGCCGAAGCCGGTCCGTGGCGGTCTGCTCTCTGTGGCACTGTCCCTGGGGTCGCCCCCGCCGGACGTTATCCGGCACCGTCTCTCCATGGAGCCCGGACTTTCCTCCCCGGGCATGACGCCCGGAGCGGCCGCCCGGCCGACTGATCCGGCGCGGATGTGCGCCGCGCGCGGGCCGGGGGTCAAGGCCCATTCGCCGCGCGGCGTGCCCTCCGGAGCGGCATGGCGAGATTTTGGCCTCGCGCCTTGCGGGCGTCACGCCTCGCGCCACGTCTTCCAGGCTGGCGCCGGGCGAGCCCGGCGTCACCGTCTGCGAAGGATCAGGAGGACGCGATGGCGACGAACGACACGGCCTGGACGCTCGAATCCGTCCAGCAACTCACCGAGATGGCCCGCGAGGGCATCCCGGTCTCGGTCATGAGCCTCAAGCTGCGCCGGCCGATCGAGATCGTGACGGCCAAGCTGAGCCAGCTCGGCATCACGCCCGCGCCCGAAACCGCCGCCTGAGGACGGGACGGGCCGCCCCGGGGCGGCCCGTCGGTTCGCCTACCAGGAGCCGGTGTTCTCCATCGAGGACCAGGGCTCCTGCGGCGGCTTGGCCGGACCCTTCTGCAGCAGCTCGATCGAGATGCCGTCGGGGGACTTCACGAAGGCCATGTTGCCGTCGCGCGGCGGGCGGTTGATCGTGATTCCGGCCGCCTGGAGCTTCGCGCAGAAGGCGTAGATGTCGTCGACCTCGTAGGCGAGATGGCCGAAGTTGCGCCCGCCCGAATAGGTCTCCGGGTCCCAGTTGTGGGTCAGCTCGATCACCGGGGCCTGGGTCTCCCGGGCGGTGCCGGCATCGTCGGGGGCGGCCAGGAACACCAGGGTGAAGCGGCCCTTCTCGTTGTCGGTGCGGCGCACCTCCTGCAGGCCGAAGGTGTTCACGTAGAAGTCGAGGGCACGGTCGAGATCCGCGACGCGGACCATGGTGTGAAGGAAGCGCATGGGTTGGGGCTCTCCGAGGGATCAGCGCCTATTTGGTCCGGCGCGGCCACGCGTCAACGAGCCTGGCGTCGCGCGCGTTGCGCCGCCGCCGCGCACCCCGCACAGTGACGCCCTGACCTCGAGGAGCCCGCATGCGCACCGAAACCCCGATCGCGATCCGCCTGGAGGATTACCGCCCCAGCGACTACCGGATCGGCACGGTGGCCCTCGACGTCGCGCTCCATCCCACCGCCACCCGGGTTCGGGCCACCCTGAGCCTGGCGCCGAATCCGGCCGGGCGCCCAGGCGCGCCCCTCGTCCTCGACGGCGAGGACCTCGTGCTGGAGCGCCTCAGCCTCGACGGCGCCGTCCTCGCGGCGGAGGCCTACGGCCTTTCCCCGTCCGGCCTGACCCTGCACCGGCCGCCGGCGGGACCCTTCAGCCTGGAGATCGAGACCCGGATCGACCCCAGCGCCAACACCAAGCTGATGGGGCTCTACCGCTCGAACGGGGTCTACTGCACCCAGTGCGAGGCCGACGGCTTCCGGCGGATCACCTATTTCCTCGACCGGCCGGACGTGATGGCGGTCTACACCACGCGGATCGAGGCCGATCGCGACGCGGCGCCGGTGCTGCTCGGCAACGGCAACCTCGTGGAATCCGGCGAGGCCGGCCCCGGGCGCCACTACGCGATCTGGCACGACCCCCACCCGAAGCCCGCCTACCTCTTCGCCCTGGTGGGCGGGCGCCTCGATTCCGTCCGGCGCCCCTTCACCACCAGCGAGGGCCGCACGGTGGAGCTCGCCGTCTACGTCGAGCCGGGCAAGGCCGCGCGGGCCGACTACGCCCTCGACGCGGTGGCGCGCTCGATGGCCTGGGACGAGACCGCCTTCGGCCGCGCCTACGACCTCGACGTCTTCAACGTGGTCGCGGTCTCCGACTTCAACATGGGCGCGATGGAGAACAAGGGCCTCAACATCTTCAACGACCGCTACGTCCTCGCCTCGCCCGAGACCGCGACCGACGCGGACTACGCCGCCATCGAGGCGATCGTCGCGCACGAGTACTTCCACAACTGGACCGGCAACCGCATCACCTGCCGCGACTGGTTCCAGCTCTGCCTCAAGGAAGGCCTGACGGTCTTTCGCGACCAGGAATTCTCTTCGGACATGCGCTCGCGCGCCGTACACCGCATCGGCGAGGTCCGCACCCTGCGGGCGCGGCAATTCCCCGAGGATGCCGGGCCGCTGGCCCACCCGGTGCGGCCGCGCCAATACACCGAGATCAACAACTTCTACACGGCCACCGTCTACGAGAAGGGCGCCGAGATCGTGCGGATGCTGCGCACACTCCTCGGCGCGGAGGCCTTCCGGGCCGGGATGGACCGATACTTCGCCGACAATGACGGCCGCGCCGCCACGGTGGAGGATTTCCTCGCCGCCTTCGCGGCCAGTTCGGGCCGCGACCTCGCCGCCTTCGCGCGCTGGTACGAGCGCCCGGGCACGCCGCGGGTCGCGGTGCAGGGCAGCTACGATCCGGAGGCGCGGACCTACCGCCTCGCCCTCCGCCAGAGCCTGCCCGGCGCCCCCGACGCCCCGCCCCTGGTGATCCCCGTCCGCCTCGGCCTCGTCGGTCCGGACGGCCCCCTCGATACGCCGGCGAACGACCGGGTCCGGGACGGCGTGTTCGTGCTCGACCGGGCGAGCGACGGCCTCACATTCACCGACGTCCCCGTCCGGCCCGTGCCCTCGCTGTTCCGCGGCTTCTCCGCCCCGGTGCGGGTCGAGATCGAGATGACGGATGCCGACACGCTGACGCTGCTGCGCCACGACACCGACCCGTTCAACCGCTGGCAGGCGGCCCAGAGCGTCGCCATGCGCCTGCTCGTGCAGGGGACGCGCTCCGGCACCCTGCCGGAGACCGGCGCCTCCGGCTTCGGCCGGGCGCTCGCCGGGTTCCTGGAGGCCGAGGCCCTCGCCGACCCGGCCTTCGCCGCCCTGATCCTCGCCCTGCCGAGCGAGGCCGACGCGGCCAACGAGATCGCCACCGGGATCGACCCGGACGCGATCCACCGCGCCCGGCACGCCCTGCGCAGCACCCTCGGCACCCACCTGGAGCCGCAGCTCCTCGGCCTGCGCGACGCCCTCGCGGAGGCCCCGGGCACGCCGTTCAGCCCCGATGCCGCCGCCGCCGGCCGGCGCGCCTTCCGCAACGCGGCCCTCGACCTCGTGGCGGCGGCCGATCCGGCCGCCGCGACGCGGCTCGCCCTCCACCAGATGGAGACGGCGACGACGATGACCGACCGGCTCGCCGCCCTCGCGGTCCTGTCCCAGGTGCCCGGCGCCGAGCGCGAATCGGCGCTCGCGCGATTCGCCGAGGCCTACCGGGCCGAACCCCTCGTCCTCGACAAGTGGCTGGCGATCCAGGCCGGGATTCCCGAGGCCGGAACGCCGGACCGCATCCGCGCCCTCCAGAATCACCCCGCCTTCTCGATGACCAATCCCAACCGGGTCCGGGCGCTGATCGGTAGCTTCAGCCTGGGCAATCCGACCCAGTTCAACCGGCCGGACGGTGCCGGCTATGCCCTTGTGGCGGAGGCGGTTCTGGCCCTCGACAGGACCAACCCGCAGGTGGCCGCACGCCTGCTCACGGCCTTCGGATCGTGGCGGATGATGGAGCCGGTGCGCCGCGGCGCGGCCGAGTCCACATTGCTGAAAATTCGCGCTGTTGCCGGACTGTCACGGGACGTCGGCGACATCCTCGACCGGACACTTGCCGGCTAGCAAGTCCCTGAAGAGAATCGGCTTTTCACCGGCCCGAGGCGTCGAATCCGGGCCTCAGATTCGCGCCGGGAGTCAAGCGTGGCCGGAAAAAACGCGTGGACAAAACCCCGGCGGAAATGTTGAATCGTATACGATTCGAAACGCGGATCGGCCCGCGTTCCCGGTGCCAAAATCCCAACGGCGGAGTAAGTCCATGCTGGAGGCGGATTCCGCTTCCCTCTCCGCGCGCGCGGATACGATTCTTGGCATCCACCGGCCCCAACACGCCGCTCATGTCCGTTTCGTGCGCGCCGAGACCTGGTTGCGCTTCGCCCTGCCGGCGCTGTTCGCGACGTTCCTGATCTGCCTCGGGGCCGTGGCGGCGATGCTGCTGCAGGCCCAGCGCGAGGAGGTGATCCGGGCGGCGACCACCGACGTGGAGGCCGTCACCCGCCTCGCCGCGGCCGCCTTCACCGGGATCGACATCGACGGCGAGGCCAGGGGCGAGGCCGCCCACCGCAATCTCGGCGCCCTGCTGCCGCCGGGCCTGCTCCATGCCGGACGGCAGATCCTGCTGATCTCACCCAACGACGTCATCGTGGCGGCCAATCCGCCGCTCCCCGGTCCCCGCCGTACCCTGACCCAGCATCTCGGGGAGATGCAGGCGCTCTCCACCCTCGGCGAGAGCGCGGGCGTGATGACCGTGACCCTGGCGGACGGCTCCGTGGTGATCGCGGCCCTGCGGAACCTGCCCGGCGGGCGGGGCCAGGTCGCGGTGCTCCAGCCGCTCGTCGACATCACCGCCGCCTGGACCACGCGGATGCGCAACCAGGCCATCCTCCTCGGGGCCGCCGCCCTCGTGATCATCGGCACCGGCATCGCCTATGCCCTCCAGACCCGCCGGGCCTACGCGGTCGACCGCGTCTGCGAGGAGATCAAGCAGCGCCTCGACACCGCCCTCGGCCGCGGGCGCTGCGGCCTCTGGGACTGGGACATCCCGCGCGGCCGGATCTACTGGTCGGATTCGATGTACGCGCTCCTCGGCTATCACCGCGAGCGCGAGTTCCTGTCCTTCGGCGACGTCAACGCCCTCGTGCATCCCGACGACGGCGACCTCTACAGCCTGGCCCGCCACCTCGCCGCCAGCCAGTCCACCGTCGACCACGAGTTCCGGGTGCGGGGCGCCACCGGCAACTGGGTCTGGATGCGCATGCGCGCCGAGATCGTGCCCGACACGATCGACGGCGGGCGCCACCTCGTCGGCATCGCCCTCGACGTCACCGAGCAACGCAATCTGGCCGAGCTCAACGCCACCGCCGACATGCGCCTGCGCGACGCGGTCGAGGCCATCTCCGAGGCCTTCGTCCTCTGGGACACCGGCAACCGCCTGGTCCTGTGCAACTCGAAGTTCCGTCACCTCCACGCCCTCAGCCCCGAGGACGCGATCCCGGGCCGGCGCTACGCCGAGATCATGGGCCGGGGCGTGCTGCCGCCGGTCCGGCGCGAGCTGCGCGACATCGAGCCGAGCGGGGCCACCGCCCGCACCTTCGAGGCCGAGCTCACCGATGGGCGCTGGCTCCAGATCAGCGAGCGGCGCACCAAGGACGGCGGCTACGTCTCGGTGGGCACCGACATCACCAGCCTGAAGCGCCACCAGGAGCAGCTGGTCCAGTCCGAGCGCGAGCTGATCGAGACGGTGCGCGACCTCAAGCGCTCCCGCCGCACCCTGGAGCTCCAGACCCAGCAGCTCGCCGACCTGGCCGAGCGCTACCTCGACCAGAAGGCGCAGGCCGAGGGCGCCAACCAGGCCAAGTCCGAGTTCCTCGCCAACATGAGCCACGAGCTGCGCACGCCGCTCAACGCGATCATGGGCTTCGCGGAACTGATGGAGAGCGAGGTCTACGGCACCCTCGGCTCGCCCCGCTACACGGATTATTGCCGGGACATCCGCTCCAGCGGCGACTACCTGCTCTCGGTCATCGACGACATCCTCAACATGTCGCGCATCGAGGCCCAGACGGTGAAGCTGGCGCCGCGCGAACTCGCGGTCGCCGCCGCCATCGAGGGCACCCTGAAGCTCGTCGGCGAATCGGCGCGCGCGAAGTCCCTCACCGTCAACGTGGACGTCGTCGAGGCGCTGACGGTGCTGGCCGACGAGCGCGCCCTGCACCAGATCCTGACCAACCTCGTCCAGAACTCGGTGAAGTTCACGCCGCCCGGCGATGGCCGGATCATCATCAAGGCGCGCCCGGCCGGCGACCACGTCCACATCTTCGTCGAGGATACCGGCATCGGCATCCCGAAATCGGCCCTGCGCCGCCTCGGCGCCCCCTTCCAGCAGGTCGAGACCAACCTCACCCGCAGCCACAAGGGCTCCGGCCTCGGCCTCGCCATCGCGCGCTCGATGGCCGAGCTCCACGGCGGGGGCCTGCGGATCCGCTCCCAGGAGGGCCTCGGCACCATCGTGATGGTGCGCCTGCCGATCCCGACCGCGGAGAACCGCCGCAACCTGGTGCCCGACGCCGCCCAGGAGACCGTCGCCTCCCTCCGCGACGCCGCCGGCGCCACGCCGCGCCCGCCGGAGGCGGTGGCGGAGACGGTCTGAGATCGAGGGGCGGGACGGAACTGCCGAAAGAACAGGGTCGGTTGCAGCGGGCGTCATATCCTGAGAGGTGACCCCACCGCCCTGCCCCACTCCCTCAGTCGGGCGAGGGCAGATGCCGCTCTGCGCGCCGAAAATCCCCACGCAGCACCACGTCATCGCGGAGCCGCGCAGCGGAACCCGGGATCCTCACGCGCAGGGGGTGGCGGACTTGAAACTGTCGGCGGCTCTGGATCGCGCGCCGCCGGCGGCATCCCTTCGGGTCCGGGCTGGCCTGCAGGATCTCGAAAGGTCAGCCGGCCCGCGCGATCGAAACCCGCGGGACCGGCCGGCCCCTTACTGGACGAGGCGCGGACCGCCCGTCTGGACCTTCTCGTTCTCGGACATGATGCCGAGGCGCTTGGCGACCTCGGTATAGGCCTCGATCAGGCCGCCGAGATCCTTGCGGAAGCGGTCCTTGTCGAGCTTGTCCGACGACTTGATGTCCCACAGGCGGCAGGAATCCGGGGAGATCTCGTCGGCGACGACGATGCGCATCATGTCGCCTTCCCAGAGGCGGCCGGTCTCGATCTTGAAGTCGACGAGGCGGATGCCGACGCCGAGGAAGAGCCCGGACAGGAAGTCGTTGACCCGGATGGCCAGGGCCATGATGTCGTCGATCTCCTGCGGCGTCGCCCAGCCGAAGGCGGTGATGTGCTCTTCCGACACCATCGGGTCGTTGAGCGCGTCGTTCTTGTAGTAGAACTCGATGATCGAGCGCGGCAGCTGCGTGCCTTCCTCGAGACCGAGGCGGGTGGCGAGCGAGCCGGCGGCGACGTTGCGCACCACCACTTCGAGCGGAATGATCTCGACTTCGCGGATCAGCTGCTCGCGCATGTTGAGGCGGCGGATGAAGTGCGTGGGCACGCCGATGTCGTTGAGGTGCTGGAAAACGAACTCGGAGATCCGGTTGTTCAGCACGCCCTTGCCGTCGATGACATCATGCTTCTGCGCGTTGAAGGCGGTGGCATCATCCTTGAAGTGCTGGATGAGCGTTCCCGGCTCCGGACCCTCGTAGAGGACCTTCGCCTTGCCCTCGTAGATGCGACGGCGGCGGTTCATAGGCGTGTACCGTGGTTTGAGGAAGTCCATGGGCCGTGACTCCTTGCGAGCGAACGATGCGGAATCCGCGGCGTGGCGGCCCATCTTTGGGGCCGGGCCGAGAGACACGTCGTACGTCGAAAGCCTCCCCGACCCTGGCGCAAACTACCCGAAGGCGGCTGGCAGCACAACGCGCTGGCCGGATGGGACCCATGCCGCCCTGAGGGAAGCCGGGTGATAATTCGGAGCCGGCTCCGGACGCAAGGGCGACGGGGCCGGTTCAGGCCGCGCCGTCCGGCTCGGCGGGCGCGTGACGCGCTCACGAAGGACGGGTCGTCCTCATGGGGCCGGCGTCTCGCTCACGGAGCAGGCGCCGACGTCACGGAGCAGGAGTCTCGCTCATGGGGCAGAAGTCTTGGCCGGGAAGCGGCACAGGTCGGCGATCGGGCAGCGGTAGCATTCGGGCTTGCGGGCCTTGCAGATGTAGCGGCCGAACAGGATCAGCCAGTGATGGGCGTTGAGCCGGTAGGGGGCGGGCACGATGGCCTCGAGCCCGGCCTGGACCTTGTCGGTGGTGGGGGCGACCACGAGGGGAATCCGGTTGGAGACCCGGAAGATGTGGGTGTCGACCGCGATGGTCTCCTCGCCGAAGGCGACGTTGCGGACCACGCTCGCGGTCTTGGTGCCGACGCCGGGCAGCACCTCCAGGGCCTCGCGGGCGCGGGGCACCTCGCCGCCGTGCTGCTCGACCAGGATCCGCGACAGGGCGACGACGTTCTTCGCCTTGGTGTTGAACAGCCCGATGGTGCGGATGAAGTCGCGCACCCGCTCCTCCCCGAGGGCCAGCATCGCCGCCGGCGTGTCCGCGATGGCGAAGAGCGGGGCCGTGGCGAGGTTGACGCTGCGGTCCGTGGCCTGGGCCGACAGAACCACCGCCACCAGCAGGGTGAAGGGGTTCTGGAATTCGAGCTCGGCGCGCGGCTCCGGGTTGGCCGCGCTGAGCCGCGCGAAGATCTCCGCCACGGCCTCCGGGCCGACGGGCTCGGGCGTGGCGGGCGCCGCTGCGACGATCGGCGCGGCGAGCCGCGCGGAGATCGGCGATTTCCGTGGTCTGGTCGGCTGTCGGCTGGGCATCCCTGCGTTATATTCCTCGCATGGCGAGCGGCAATGACCACGTCCCTCCGATCGGCCGGCATCCGGACGGCCTGGATCCCGACAGCATGGACCGGCCTGTGTTCCAGGCCACCATCCGGCCGCACCAATCCCTGAGCCCCGACGGCTTCCGCAACGTGATGATCGGGTGCTGCGTCGTCTCCCTCGTCACCTCGGTCGCCTGCGTCCGGGCCGGGTTCTGGCCGGTGGCGGGTTTCTTCGGCCTCGACATGATCGCCCTCTACGTCGCCCTGAAGGCGAGCTTTCGGCGCGGGCGCTCCTTCGAGGAGGTGGTGATCACCCCGATCGAGGTGATGCTCGCCCGGGTGACCCATCGCGGCGAGCGCCGGGAATGGCGCTTCAACCCGCTCTGGACCAAGCTCACCCGGGTCGAGGACGACGAGTACGGCATGCAGACGCTGACCCTCGAATCCCGGCGGCAATTCGTGGTGGTCGCCCGCGACGCCTCGCCGCCCGAGCGCGAGGTCATCGCCGACGGCCTCACCCGCGCCCTGGCCCAGGTGAAGAAGGGCTATTGAGGTGAGCCGGCTCCGCCGCGCGGGGCTCGCGCTGCTGATCGGCGCGGGGCTGGGGAATGCCGCTTCGGCGCGGGACGGCGCGGCGGCACCCGCACGGGTCACCGTCCGCTTCGTGGCACCCGAGCGCTACACCGATGCCGACGACCGATTCGGCGCGGGTCCCGGCCTGCGCGGAACGCTGGCCGAGATCCGGCGGATCATCGAGGCCTCCGCCCTGCGCGTGATGGGACCGGACGAGACCCTCTCGGTGGACGTCCTCGACATCGACCGGGCCGGCTTCGTGCGCCCGGACCTGAACATCCCCTCGGGCCTGCGCATCGTCGGCGACGCCACCCCGCCGGCGATCCGCCTGCGCTACGATCTGCGGCGCGGGGGCCGCCGCCTCGCCGCGGGCGAGGACCGCCTGACCGACATCAACTTCCTGTTCGGCGCCCGCGCCGCGGCCGCCAGCGGGAGCTTCGGCTACGAGGAGGCCCTGCTGCGCGACTGGGCCCGCACCCGGCTCTCCGCCCGGGCCGGCGGCGCGGGGCCGCGCCCGGACTAGGCCTGCCTCTCCGGACTTGCTTCTCCGGACCTGCCTCCGGCGACCCGAGACATGACCAAAGCGTCATGTTTCCGCCAGCGTCGTGCAAGGCGCGGCGCCCCACTCTTCCGGCCATCGATCCAGCGCGGAGGGATGCGGCATGGGCGTTGCCGGACAAGGCGGTTTCCCGCGGACGGGCGAGACCCTATCACTCCGTCCCATGCGTCTGCTCATCATCGAGGACGACCGCGAGGCGGTCGCGTATCTGGTCAAGGCCTTCCGCGAGGCCGGTCACGTGCCGGACCAGGCCTCGGACGGCCTCGACGGCTACGCCCTGGCGCAGGAGGGCGATTACGACGTGCTCATCGTCGACCGCATGCTGCCCAAGCTCGACGGGCTGTCGCTGATCCGCTCGCTGCGCGAGCAGGGCGTGACCACGCCGGTGCTCATCCTCTCGGCGCTGGGCCAGGTGGACGACCGGGTGAAGGGCCTGCGGGCCGGGGGCGACGACTACCTGCCCAAACCCTACGCCTTCTCCGAGCTGCTGGCCCGGGCCGAGGTGCTGGCCCGCCGCCGGGCCGGGCCGGGGGCTGCCGTGGAGGCCACGGCCTACCGGGTCGGCGACCTCGAACTCGACCGCCTGTCCCACCGCGTCACCCGCGCCGGCCACGAGATCGTGCTGCAGCCGCGCGAATTCCGCCTGCTCGAGTACCTGATGCGCCACGCCGGCCAAGTCGTGACCCGGACGATGCTGCTGGAGCATGTCTGGGACTACCATTTCGATCCGCAGACCAACGTCATCGACGTCCACGTCTCGCGCCTGCGAGCCAAGGTGGACAAGGATTTCGAGCACCCGATCATCCACACCGTGCGCGGCACCGGCTACGTGCTGCGGGTCGACGAGGCGCGCGGCCCCGGCACGGCCTCGTGACGTCCCTCGACGACGCCCCGGCCGGGCGCCTCGGCAACCTGTTCCGCACGACGGCCTTCAAGCTGTCCTTCGCCTATCTGGTGGTGTTCGCGACCTTCGCGCTGCTGGCGCTGGGCTACGTCGCCTGGAACGCCAGCCGGGCGCTCGACGACCAGATGGTCTCCACCATCGAGGCCGAGATCAACGGCCTGTCCGAGCAGTACAAGCTCGGCGGCCTGCGGCGGCTGATCTCGGCGGTGGAGCGGCGCGCCGGCGAGCCGGGGGCCTCGCTCTACCTCGTCACCAACGCGGCCGGGGAGCGCATCGTCGGCAACATCGACGCCCTGCCCACCGGCCTCATCGTCGACCCGGGCCAGACCGAGGCGAACTACGCCCGCATCGGCGGGACCCAGAACCTCGAGCACCGGGCGATCATGCAGATCTTCGTCCTGCCCGGGGGCTTCCGGCTCCTCGTCGGGCGGGACGTGGCCGAGCGCGACCGGCTGCGCGCGGTGATCGTGCGGACCTTCGGCTCGTCGGTGGGGCTCGTGGTGCTCCTCGGCGTGTTCGGCGCCTGGTTCATCGCCAGCCGGGTGCTCAAGCGCGTCGACGCCATGACCGAGACCACCCGCCGGATCATGGCCGGCGACCTCGACGGACGCCTCGCGGTGGCGGGGACCGGCGACGAGCTCGACCGGCTGGCGCGCAACCTGAACGCCATGCTGGAGCGGATCGGCGAGCTGATGCGCGGCCTGCGCGACGTCTCCGACAACATCGCCCACGACCTCAAGACGCCCCTGACCCGCCTGCGCAACCGGGCCGAGGAGGCCCTGCGTACCGCCGAGACGCCGGACGCCCTGCGCACGGCCATGGAGGGGGTGATCGAGGAGAGCGACGGGCTGATCCGGATCTTCAACGCGCTCCTGATGATCGCCCGGCTGGAGGGCGTGAACGCCCGCGAGGACTTCCAGACCTTCGACGTCGCCGCCGTGGTCCAGGCCGTGGCCGAGCTCTACGAACCCCTGGCCTCCGAGCAGGGCCTGGCGCTGCACGTCCAGACGGAGGGCGCGCCGCTGACCCTGCGCGGCAGCCGCGAGCTGATCGGGCAGGCGCTGGCGAACCTCGTGGACAACGCGGTGAAGTACGGCGGGCCGAGCGGCGAGATCCGGCTCAGCGCCGCGCGGGTGGGCGAGGCCCTGCGCCTCTGCGTCGCCGATTCCGGCCCCGGCATCCCCAGCGAGGCGCGGGGCCGCGTGCTCGACCGCTTCGTCCGACTGGAGGAGGCGCGCTCGCGGCCCGGCTTCGGCCTCGGCCTCAGCCTCGTCAACGCGGTGGTGCGCCTGCACCAGGGTACGCTGGCACTGGAAGACCATGCCCCCGGGCTCGCCGTCGTGATAACCCTGCCGGCCGGAGATCCGACGGGAGGGTAGGGCATGAACCAGGCCGCCGACGACGCGCCGCGCCGCAGCCTTCGCGCGCGCCTGTCCGCCGCGCCCGTCCTGTCCGATCCCGCGGCCGCCGCGGCGCGCCTCGCCGAGATCGAGCCCGCGCTGCCCTCCGGCTTCCTCGACGAACCCCTGCGGGCGCTGCTCCTCGGCCTCGCCGACCATTCGCCGTTCCTTTGGCAGCTGGTCGCGCGGGCGCCCGAGCGCCTCGTCGCCCTCGCCGAGGCCGAGCCGGAAGCGGCGCTGGCGGCGCTGATCGCCCGGCAGCTCGCGGCGGGGCGCGAGCCCGATCTCGACGCCGCGGCGCGGCACCTCCGGCAGAACCGGGCGGAGCACGCGCTCCTGGTGGCCCTGGCCGATATCGGCGGGCTCTGGCCGCTCGCCACGGTGACCCGGGCGCTCTCCGACTTCGCCGACGCCTCGGTGCGGGCGGCCGCCGACGCCATGCTGCTGCAGGCCGCCGCGGCGGGGCGCTTCCTGCCCCGCGACGCGAACGCGCCGCAGGCCGGCTCGGGCCTGATCGTGCTGGCGCTGGGCAAGCACGGGGCCGGCGAGCTGAACTATTCCAGCGACATCGACCTGGTGGTCTTCTTCGATCCCGAGACCGCGCCCCTGAAGCCCGACCTGCCGGCGACGCCGTTCTTCACCAAGCTGGCGCAGGGCATGGCCAAGCTGCTGCAGGAGCGCACCGCCGACGGCTACGTCCACCGGGTCGATTACCGCCTGCGCCCGGACCCGGGCTCGACCCCGGCGGCGCTCTCGCTGAACGCGGCCTACCTCTACTACGAGAACCTGGGCCAGAACTGGGAGCGGGCGGCCTACATCAAGGCGCGGGCGATCGCCGGCGACATCCCGGCCGGGGAGGCCTTCCTGGCGAATCTGCGCCCCTTCGTCTGGCGGAAATACTTCGACTTCGCCTCCATCGCCGACGTGCACGCGATGAAGCGTCAGATCCACGCCGTGCGCGGCCACGACACGATCGCGGTGGCGGGCCACGACATCAAGCTCGGGCGCGGCGGCATCCGCGAGATCGAGTTCTTCGTCCAGACCCAGCAGCTCGTCTTCGGCGGGCGCCGGCCGGAGCTGCGCGGGCGCGGCACCGTGCCGATGCTCGACGGCCTGACCCGCGACGGCTGGATCGACGCGACGGCCCGCGACGACCTCACGGCGGCCTACGGCTTCCTGCGCACCATCGAGCACCGCCTCCAGATGCTGCGCGACGAGCAGACCCAGCGCCTGCCGAGCGAGGCCGAAGAGCTCGACCGCTTCGCGCGCTTCGCGGGCTTTCCGACGCTGGCGGCCTTCGAGGCGGCCCTGTTCCACCACGCCCGCCGGGTGCAGGGCCACTACGCCCTGCTGTTCGAGGCCGAGCCGGACCTGTCGTCGGATGTCGGCGACCTCGTGTTCAGCGGCACCGGCGACGACCCGGGCACCCTGGCGACCCTGGCCAAGCTCGGCTTCCGCGAGCCCGAGCGGGCGGTGGAGACCGTGCGCGGCTGGCATTTCGGCCGGCGCCCCGCGGTGCGGACGCCCCGCGCCCGCGAGGTCCTGACCGAGCTGGTGCCGGTACTGATGCAGGCGCTGGGCGGTACCGCCCACCCGGACGCCGCCCTCGACACCCTGGACCGGGCCTTCGCCCGGATGCCGGCGGCCCTGGAACTCCTGACGATCCTGCGCTCGAACGAGCGCCTGCGCCTGCTCTTCGCCGACCTCCTGGGCACCGCGCCGCGGCTCGCCGAGACGGTCGCCTTCAGCCCGCACGTCCTCGACGCGGTGATCGACCGGGATTTCGCCGATCCCAGCACCGACGCCGAGACCCTGGCGCAGCAGTTCCGTGCCCGCCTCGGCCAGGCGAACGACCACGAGGACTTCCTCGACCGCGCGCGCGACGCCGCCCGCCAGCTACGCTTCCTCATGGGCGCCCGCCTCCTCTCCGGCATCCTCTCGCCCGAGGAGGCCGGCCGCGCCTTCGCGGGCATCGCCGACGCGGTGATCGCGGTCACCGTCGAGCGGGTCTCGGAGAGCTTCTTCGCCGAGCACGGGGCGGTGCCGAAGGGGCGCCTCGCGGTGCTCGGCCTCGGCCGGCTCGGCTCGCGCCAGCTCACCGCGGATTCCGACCTCGACCTCGTGCTGGTCTACGATTTCGACCCGGAGGACCGCACCAGCGCCGGCCCGAAAACCCTCGACGCGGCGGTGGCCTACAACCGGCTCGCCCAGCGCATCGTCGCCGCCCTGACGGTGCCGACCCGGCGCGGGCACCTCTACGAGGTCGACCTGCGCCTGCGCCCCGGCGGCGGCCAGGGACCGGTGGCCGTGCAGTGGCGCAGCTTCCGCAGCTACCACGCGGAGGAGGCCGAGCTCTGGGAGCACATGGCCCTGACCCGCGCCCGGGTGATCGCCGGCGATCCCGGCCTCGGCGCCGAGCTCGCGGCCGAGATCCGCGCAGTGGTGGGTCGCGCGCGCCCGCCCGCCGAGGTCCGGCGCGCGGTGCGGGAGATGCGCAGCCTCGTGGAGCGGGAGAAGGGCCATCGCGGCCCCCTCGACCTCAAGCTCGCCCCCGGCGGCCTCCTCGACCTCGACTTCCTGGCCCAGGCCCTGGTGCTCGGTCAGGCCCATCGCCGGCCCGGCCTCGTCGGCCTCGGCGCCTGCGCGGTGTTCGCCGAGGCCGCCGAGCACGGCGACCTCGCCCGGCCTGACGCGGAGCGCCTGGTCGAAGCCTATCGCCAGTTCGACGACGTGCTGCACTGGCAGCGCCTGATGGTGGAGGGCGATCCGGCCGAGGCCTCGCCGGTGGCCCTGTCCCGCCTCGCCGTCGCCATGGGCGCCCCGGATTCGAACCGCCTCATCGCCCAGCTGGACGAGACGCGCACCGAGATCCGGGCGCTGTTCGAGCGGGCGATGGCGGGCTGAGGGGGCGGGCCGGTCCGGCTCGACCTGCCGTGCGAATGACCTCGCAAAGATGTTTCGATGAAGCCCGGATTGCGCGTGCCGGCACTCGAAGGGGCGGCGGCTTGCCTGTGTCACCGCACCGTCATTCCGGGACGCCGCAGGCGAGCCCGGACCCGAAGGGGCGCGCCGGCGGCGGGCAATACAGAGCCGACGACGCCGTAAAGTCCTGCACCACCTGCGTGTCTTGATCCCGAGCTCCGCTGCGCGGCTCGCGGGATCTCGGCACTCTGACCGACTTCCTGATTCCGGGTGAGGGTGGTCGCGGGCCAAGCTCGGTCGCGGTGAGGCGGGACGGCGTGGCTCAGCGCAGCTCGACCGGGCCTTCCTCGGGCCAGCCGGGACGCAGCCGCGCATAGGTGCCGAGATGGGGGTCGAACCCCGGGTGATAATGGGAGTCCTGCGCCAGCAGCGGCCCCCATCGCTCTTTGAAGGCCGCGACCTCGCGCCCGTGGCGCTCCCGCGCGGCGGGCGTCCAGCGCCGGCTCGCGGCCTCGTCGTGGCGCAGCACCGCCCCCGGAACGAACAGGGTGCGGTATCCCGCCGCCCCGAGGCGCAGGCACAGGTCGACGTCGTTGAAGTCGACCGCGAAGGCCCCCGCATCGAAGCCCGCCACCGCCGCGAACTTGCGCGCCTCCACCACGAGGCAGGCCGCCGTGACCGCCGCGACCTCGCGGGTCGCCCGCAGGCCGGCGAGGTAGCCCGGTGCGTCCCCGGGAAAGAATCGGTGCGCATGGGTGACGAGCCCGCCCGGCCCGAGCAGCACGCCGCCGTGCTGGATGCGGCCGCGCCCGTCGAGGAGCTTGGCCCCGACCGCTCCCACGTCCGGCCGCAGGGCCTCGCGCACCAGGCGCTCCAGCCAGTCCGGATGCAGGGCCGCGACGTCGTTGTTGACGAAGGCCAGGACCTGCCCCTGCGCCTCCGCGGC
This sequence comes from Methylobacterium sp. AC433, assembly GCF_979253015.1. Taxonomy (NCBI): domain Bacteria; kingdom Pseudomonadati; phylum Pseudomonadota; class Alphaproteobacteria; order Hyphomicrobiales; family Methylobacteriaceae; genus Methylobacterium; species Methylobacterium sp. AC433. Next base: position 222,907 of record NZ_CEEDBN010000004.1, read on the forward strand.
GGCCCGGTTGTTCATGCCGGCAAAGTCGAAGGGGCCGGGACAGGGCACGATCCGCGCGAGGCCGCGTGCCGCCAGGTCCCGAAAATACGCCAGGGTCTCGGGTTCGCGACTGTCGTTGTCGCAGATCAGGATCTCGCGATCCGGCCAGTCCGTCCGCTCGACGAGGCTGGCGATGCAGGTCCGCAGGAGATCGACCCGGTCCCGGGTCGGCACGATGAGGCTGACGCGGGGGCGTCCGTCGGGGAGCGGATGCGCCAGATTCAGTACGCCGTCCGGCTCGACCCGGATCGCGACGGCGCCGTCGCCGCTGCGGTCGAGACTCCGGCGCAGGGTGGCGGCGCGTCGCTCCGGCGTGTCCGGCGAGGCCGCCGCGCTGCGCGACAGGACGCGCGGCAGGTGCCCGATCGCCCCGCGCCCGAAATGCCCGGCGACCCGCAGGGTCAGGTCGAGGGCATCGGTGACCGGCCCCTCCGTCGCGGTGATCGCGGCAAGGGCCGAGGTCCGGACCGCCAGCACCGGGCCGATGTAATCCACCGCCCGCGCATAGTCCGGATCGAAGGCCGGGCGCAGCAGGGGCATCGCCATCCCGCTCTCAAGCTCCAGCAGCGCGTCGCCGTAGACGAGCTGGTGCGCCGGGTTCCGCGCGAAGGCCTCGGCGAGGCGCGCGGTCGCGCCCGGCACCACGGCATGCCCCGGCGCCGTGAGGACGAGGAGGTCGGCGCCGCCCGTCCGATTCGCCGCCAGCTCCGCGATCGACGGGACCAGGACGCTCTCGCCCGGACCCGCCTCGCCCGCGACGGCGGTCGCCCGCAGGAGCCGGCCTCGCGCCGCCGGGCCGCAAAGGAGACCCGCATGGTCGAGGCCGAACAGGGCGGCGCCGGCCTGGGCGGCCCGGACGCGCTTGCCCGCCAGCCGCGCCCGCAAGATCGCCATCCCCTCCCCCGGATAGCGGAGCAGGAGCACGGCGGCCCGCCGCCAGCGCGTCCGGGCCGGGCTTCCCGCCGCGCCCGCGAAGACGAGCGCCGGGTCGCCCTTCCTATTCAAGGTCTTCCCCGAACGTCGTCAGGGTCAGGGCCGGATGGTAGTAGGGATCGTGCCGGATGGTGTCGCGCCAGCGTTCCACGAAGTGGTCGGCCTCCTGCTCGAAGCGCTGCCGCGCCGCGCCGACCGCCGGCCCGCGGCTGGTCGATTCGAGATGGGCCATCACCGCCCGCGGCGTCCAGATCGTCCGGTAGCCGGCCGCCGAGAGCCGTAGGCAGAAGTCGACGTCGTTGAAGTCGACGGCGAAGGTCTCCGCGTCGAGCCCCCCGACCGAATCGAACTTGGCCCGCCCGACGGCGAGGCACGCCGCAGTGACGGCCGACACCTCGTGGGCGACCCGCATCCGGCCGAGCATCCCGGGCGTGTCGGCCGGTCGCCGGCGCAGGATGTGGCCCGCCCGTCCCCCGAGCCCGACCACCACGCCGGCATGCTGCAGGGTCCCGTCGGCGTAGAGGAGCTTCGCCCCGACCGCTCCGATCTCCGGCCGGCAGGCCTGGCGCACCAGCGCCTCCAGCCAATCCTCGCGCAGCACCGCGACGTCGTTGTTCAGGAGGACCACCACGTCGCCCCGGGAGCCGGCGACCCCCGCATTGATCATCGCCGAGAAGTTGAACGGCCCCGGATAGGACAGGATGCGGACCCGTGGATCCCGCCGCAGACCCTCGTAATGGGCCAGCACCGCCGGATCGGTCGAGCCGTTGTCGACGATGACGAGTTCGATCGCCGCATAGGCCGTTCCGTTGAGGACCCCGTCGGCGGCCACCTGGATGAGCTCCAGGCGATCCCGGGACGGGATGACGACGCTGACCAGGGGCGGTGGCTCCGGCAGGTCCCAGAGCAGGTCGGAGCCGGACGGGTGCGCCTCGACCCGGGCCGGGATGCGGGTCTCGGCGAGGTGAGCCTGGAGAATCGCGGCGTGACGCTCGGCCGAATCCGGCGACGGGGGCGCCGTGCGGGCGAGAAGGCGGGGCACATGCGCGACCTCGTCGCGACCCACATGGTATACCGACGCGAGCGCGAGGCGGGTCGCGAGCGTATCCGGCTCCCCGAGCGGCGTAGTCCGGAGGCGCTCGAGCAGGCCTCCGGCATAGAGGGTCGGCGTGCCGGGATAGGCCGTGACGAGCGCCAGATCGGGGCTCCAGTCCGGCTTCAGGGCCGCCTTCGCTCCGGCGCCCTCCACCCAGGCATCCCCGTAGACCATCTGCGGCCGGCCCGGCTCCGCCAACGTCCGCACCAGGATCGCCAGGGCATCCGGATCGAGGCCGTCACCCGGTGTGAGCAGCGCCAAAGCGTTGTCGCCGTTCAGGAAATCGCCGACGCAACCGAAGGCCTGCCAAGTGGTCTGTACGATCCGCGCATCGTCCGAGGCGACGGCGCATCCCGGTTCCGACCAGCCGACGACGAGGCTCCAGGCCGTAAAGCTCTGCGCCTCCAGGCCGCGGATCGTCGCCGCGACCCGCTCCGCCGCCTCCACCCGCGCCGGCATCACCAGCCGGACTGACGGCCCCGACGGTATCGGAGCGCGATCGCGGCGGGCGCGCGCGGCCATCCAGGCCTCGGCCTTCGCCATCGGCGTCACGGCGCAGGTCCCCCGGAGGATGTCGCGCATCCGCCGTTCGTTGCCCCTAAGCCTCTGATATCCCGCGGAGATCGCGCGAAGGGGCCGCTTGCGCAGACACTCCGCGAAGACGCTCGCCTCCGACCGAACGCCGACCCGCTCCAGCACGAATCCGCCGCGTTCCGCGACGGCGAGATCGATCGCGGCGGTATCGGGCGGCAGGTAGCCGAGCCAGGTCGCCGTCCCCTGCCCCGCCCCCGGCAGGACGAAGACCTCGCGCCGGCCGTCGTCGCGGGCCAGCCGCAGCAGCGGCCGCAGCGGATTAGTCACCGGATCTCCTTGGTAGATCAGGACAATCCAGCATCCCCGTGCGGTCTCGACCAGCCGCAGCCGCCGGTCGAACAGAGGATCGTCGGTCGCTTCGAGGGAGAAGGCGACGGCGCGTCCGGATGCGGTCAGGACGTCACCCGCGCAGGCTCAACGTTCACTCGGCCGCATCCGTGGCCGGTGCCGCGACGCGGTCCTCCGAGGTGTTGGCCAGTGCGGGCTTCTTCTTGCGCGGCGCGGCCTTCTGTGGCGCCCCCCCGAGCCGGACCTCGATGTCGTAGTCTCGGGTCATTGCCGCCGGGACGAGGAGATTGTCCTCGACGAAGGAGAACAGACCCTGGGCCGCTCCCGGCGTCACCGCGACCGACACCCGGTGAACGCGCGACACCACGACCTTGTCTCCCGCCTTGATGCTGATCGTGACCGGCGCATCGAAGCGGCCAGGCTTGCCGGCCGGCCCGAGCAGAACCTGTCCTTCGACGCCGACCTTCACCGACACGGAGCCGTCCTGAACCTTGACGCATTCCCTGGCGAGGCGCCCGATGGTGACCTGATGGCGGAGGCTGGTACTGTCGCCGGCCCGGCCCGCATAGGACTGGATCGCCGCGCCGCCTTCGGGCACCGCCACGGTCGGGCAATAGGGCGGATCGGTGTCGGCGGCCTGCGAGGGCGGCACAGTGGTGCCGCCGTATTTCAGCATGTTCGTGAAGAAGTTGCCCTCTTCCGCAGAGGTGCCGCCGGTCCTGAGAGCGCTCGCCGCGAGGGCCGTCGCCAGCACCAATCCGAACCGCCGCCGCCCCTTCACCCTGCCCAGATTCATGCCGAGATCCCGCTCTCTTCGCATCATCGGTCCCATCCGCATCCTGCGGCGCCCATCACTTCAGGCTGTCGAATCCCTGTCCGAATCCCTTCATCGACAGCGGAATGCCGACGCCTTCCTCCGGTGTCTGGAAGACGATGAAGGTCGCTTGCGCTCCGCCGCTGAACTGCTTGATGAGCCCCTCATCCATCACGACCTCGGCGACGCAGCCCGTCGTGAGGCAGCGGACGAAGCCAGCCCGGCCGACATCGGTCTTGTCGATCTTCAGGCCGAGGCCCGAGGGCAGCAGGACGCCGAGGGGCGCGACCACGCGCAGGAGAAAGCCGCGGTTGTCGGCCGTCTTCAGCACGATGACGACCAGGGTGAGGTTCGGCCGGTCCTCGGCCGCGAGGTACTGCACCAGGGCGCACTGCTCGGCCTTGGCACCCGCCGGGGTCTCGCAGCGGAGCTGCCAGTCGCCAAAGGTGTTGCGAACCATGCCCTGAGCCGCTGCATCGTCGGGACCCAGGCCGGCGACCAGGATCGCTCCACCGAGCAGGCTCGCCGCGACACCCCGGGCGACCAGGCCGCGTGCACGCTGCACCATTCCTCGAAACCCCACGCGACGACCCTTTCGCATGGCTCGCCGCCCCGCGAACCGTTAACGGAAAACTCGGGTGTTCCGACCATGCTGGGCCATCGAATGTCAAGCGAAGGCCGGCCTTCGGGAACCGACTATCGCGCCGCGCGTACAGCCTCTAGTGCTGACCGCCACGCTTGCCCGCCAACGGACCGATCCATGCGACTGCGCGCCCCACTCCTCATCGCCACCCTCGTCATCACGGGACCGGTTGTCGCCGAACCCCTGCCGGTGGGCGAGACGACCTACATCGAGCGCTCCCTTAACCGGGACGGTTCCCTCGTTGTCGAGCATCGACCCATAGCGCGCGCACCCGGCGGCCGCCGTGGCGGAAGCTCCGCCGAACTCGCAGGCTTCTGCCGCGACGGCGGCATCATTCGCCGCCGCGACGAGTTCGGCCAACCTGTGATCCTGCGCCAGCGCGAGATCTGTGACAGTGTCGCGCCGCGCACCCTGAACCCAGGCGACGTCGACCCGCGTCCGACTTGGCCGGCGGAGCAGGTCGAGCGCAGCCGGGCTCTTCGCGTCCGCGGCTAAGGAACCGTCAGCCGTACCGGTGTAGGCTGGCGCCGTTGCGTTTCAGCCACCGCTCGGCCTCGTCCACGTGCGGGCAGAGCGAGCCGACGAGGGACCAGAACCGTGACGAGTGGTTCATCTCGCGAAGATGGCCCATCTCGTGGGCGACGAGGTAGTCGAGCACCGGGGATGGGGCGAGGATCAGCCGCCAGGAGAAGTTCAGCTCGCCACGAACCGTGCAGGAGCCCCAGCGACTCCGGGTGTCGCGTAAAGTGATGCGGGTCGGCCCCTGGCCCATCTTCTCAGTGTAGCGGGCTACCGCCTCGGTCAGATCGCGTCGCGCCTCGCGCTGAAGGAACTCTGTCACCCGTCGGGCGATGTGCGGTGCGTCGCAGGCGACCGACAGAACGGGCTCGTCCGCCAGGACCTCGAGCCGGGTGATACCGCTGCGTCGCTCCCGATGCACGATTCTGTGCGGAACGCCTCGGATCGGGAGCAGGGCATCGGCTGCGAACAGCACGCGCTCGGGCATCCGTGCCAGGCGCGCCGCGATCCAACCACCGTGACTGATTGCGAAGGTCCGGGCGACGCCGACCGAAGTCCGTGTTGGAAGGGTCATCACCACGTCGCCGGTGGCGCTGGAGACGCGAAGGGTCAGGCGGCGCGCGGCCGGCCGGCGACGCAACAGGACGCGAAGAGTCTCGCCCTCATGCACGATGTCGAGGTGATCCGGGTCCGCCCCGCGCAGCAATGCCAAACGCATGAGACCAGCTTAACCGCTGTCGCGCACCTTCGCCATCGATCCGCGCGCCCTCATCCTCAGGCGGGCGATCCGAGCCGATCCGCTTCGGGCTGCTGCCGGATCGGCGCCCCGTCGCGGTCGGAATCCGCCATCTCACGGACGAAGGCGGCGATCCGAGGCGCGATGATGGTGCGGTAGCGCGAACCGTTGAAGACGCCGTAATGCCCGACTCCCTTCTGCAGATGATAGGCTTTCCGCTCGGATGGGAGATTCGGCGTGAGATCCAGGGCGGCCTGCGTCTGTCCAACACCGGAGATGTCGTCGTTCTCGCCCTCGATCGCGAGGATGGCGCAGGTGCGGAGCGCACCAAGATCGACGCGGGCGCCGCGATGAATCATCGTCCCTTTCGGCAAGGCGTGATCGACGAAGACTGTCTTCACCGTCTGCAGATAGAACTCGGCCGTGAGGTCCATCACGGCGAGGTACTCATCGTAGAACTCGCGGTGCTTCTCCGCCGAATCACCGTCTCCCCGAACAAGATGGTCGAACATCTCGGCATGGGCGTTGACGTGCCGGTCCAAGTTCATCGCCATGAAGCCTGAGAGCTGGAAGAAGCCGGGATAGACGCTGCGCCATACGCCCGGATAGCCGGCAGGAACCGTGGTGATGCAGTTTCGCTCGAACCAAGCGGTTCCACGCTCCTGCGCCACGCAGTTCACCGCGGTGGGTGAGCGCCGGGTGTCGATGGGACCGCCCATCAGCGTCATCGAGCGCGGCACCGGCGCATAGTCCTGCGCCTCCATCACGGCGATCGCAGCGAGCACCGGTACGGCAGGCTGACACACGGCCATGACATGGAGATCCGGACCGAGGTCGCGGAACATGTCGATGAGGTAGTCGATGTAGGAATCGAGATCGAACCGCCCGGCTCCGATCGGCACCATGCGGGCGTCGGCCCAATCGGTGATGAAGACCTGATGGTCCGGAAGCATGGCTTCCACGGTACCGCGCAGAAGCGTGGCGTAGTGACCCGACATCGGCGCGACGATGAGGAGCTTGGGCTGCGGCTCTGCGGGGCGGCGCACGAAACCCCGGTCGAAGGTGATGACGCGGCAGAAAGGGCGCTCCCACACGACACGCTCGCTTACCGGTACGCTCGTTCCATCAATGGTGGTGCTGGAGAAGCCGAAGGTGGGCTTGCCGTAGCGTCGGGTCACCCGCTCGAACATCTCGCAGGCCGCTGCCATCGAGCGGGCATAGGGCGTGTAAGCGAGTGGGTTGGCAGGGTTCAGCAGGCTGTGCTTGGCAACATCCGCAACGAGGCGCGCCGGCGTCGTCATCAGGCGGGCGGCCTCGTACCAGAGATAAGACAAGTTCACGGACAAACCCCCCTTGCGCCGGCTATACTTGGCCCAAGCCTCAAGAAATGCGCATCCTGCCGGACGCCGTCCAGATTGATCCCGGCGGATTCGGTCGGAACGATTTAGCGCAAAAGCGACAGCGGCAGGAGCGCATGACGGTGGCCGAAGGGATAGACGCGAGACAGCCGGGCCCTATCGTTTCCCTGACATGATCGACATGAGCACCAACGGCTTCGTCCGCGACGCACGGCACCTGCGTCTCGACACCTTCGTGCGGCTGCGATGGCTCGCGATCACAGGACAGAGCGCGGCTGTCGTCGGAGCGCAGTTCGGGCTGGGCCTGCCGCTGCCCTTCGGCTGGTGCTTCCTCGTGATCGCCACCTCGTCCTGGCTGAATCTCGCGCTGCGCATCCGATTTCCCGCGAGCTACCGGTTAAGCGACGACTCCGCGGCCCTGCTCCTCGCCTTCGACATCGTCCAGCTCGCCGCCCTCCTGTTCCTCACCGGCGGATTACAGAATCCATTCTCGCTGCTGTTCCTCGCCCCCGTGCTGATCTCAGCGACCGCTCTTCCGCCTGAGCGGACCCTGGCGTTGGGGCTCCTGGCGATCGGCCTCGCGACTCTGCTCGCCTTGGTCCACCGTCCCCTGCCCTGGTTCGCCGACGGACGCCTGGAACTGCCCTTCCTGTATATATCGGGCATCTGGACCGCGATCCTGCTCGGCACCGCCTTCACGGGCGTCTACGCCTGGAAGGTCGCTGAGGAGACGCGCCAGCTCGCGCAGGCCCTTGCCGCCACGGAACTTGTGCTGGCGCGCGAGCAGCACCTGTCGCAGCTCGACGGGCTCGCCGCCGCGGCTGCTCACGAACTCGGTACGCCACTCGGCACGATCATGGTGGTGACGAAGGAACTGACGCGTCAGTTGGCAACCACCGCCAGCCCTTCCGTAAGGGAAGATCTGACACTTCTGCGCGATCAGGTCGACCGCTGCCGCGGCATCCTCTCGAAGCTAACATCGCTCGACAGCGACGAGGCCGGGTTTCTGCAGACGGTCAGCCTCAGCCACCTCGTCGAGGAACTGGTCGAACCCCAGCGTGCCATGGGCATCATCCTCGACGTTTCGAACAAGGGTGAAGGTTCCGAGCCGGCCTGCCGACGCAATCCGGGCGTCATGTTCGGGCTCGCCAACATCGTCGACAATGCCGTCGACTTCGCCTCGGACCGCGTGATCATCGAGGCACGCTGGACCCTAGAGCGGGTGTGGCTTGAGATCCGGGACGACGGACCGGGCTTCTCCAGCGAAGTGCTCCTCCGCGCTGGCGAGCCCTATGTGACGACCCGAAGCCCGGATCGCTCGCGAAGCCCTGACAGCACCGGAGCGGGCCTCGGGCTTGGTCTTTTCATCGCAAAGACACTGATCGAACGATCCGGCGCGCAGCTGACGTTGTCGAACGTCTCGCAACACGAGGCGACTGGTGCCGTAGTAAGGATCAGCTGGGCCCGTCACATCTTCGAGCGTGGCGCGCTGACAGTCGATCATGCGCAATTGAGTCGTGGGCAACCCCTGACGGAGGCCGGTGCGACACCTATATGAGACGTAGACCAAAACCCTTTCGAGGATCGCTCGAGAACTACGGAGGAGCGTCGGATGCTGACGCAGACTGGAACAACGGCGCCGGGTGCCGATATCGCTCCGCTTGCCGACAACGACCCCCTGGCCGCTTTCAGCGATCGGTCGCTGCTGATTGTCGACGACGACAAGCCGTTCTCGACCCGGCTCGCCCGTGCCATGGAGATGCGCGGTTACGAGGTACAGGTTGCCGAGAGCGTCGCCGAAGGCGTCTCGATGGTGGATGTACGCCCGCCCGCCTTCGCCGTCATCGATATGCGCCTTGGTGACGGAAACGGCCTCGACGTGATCGCGCGCCTCAAGGAGCGCCGGCCGGATGCGCGCGGCGTCATCCTGACCGGCTACGGCAATATCGCAACGGCGGTAACGGCTGTGAAACTCGGCGCTTTCGATTACCTCGCCAAGCCAGCCGATGCCGACGAGATCCATGGCACCCTGATGGCGCAGCCAGGCGAGCGGGCCGACCCGCCGGAAAACCCGATGTCCGCGGACCGCGTGCGTTGGGAGCACATTCAGCGGGTCTATGAACTCTGCGGACGCAATGTCTCGGAAACGGCACGCCGCCTGAACATGCATCGCCGCACGCTTCAGCGGATCCTTGCTAAGCGCGCGCCACGCTGAGCTTCGACGTGAAGGCGTGGGCGGCGTTGCGTGACCAGTTCGGTTCGCGCTAAGTCGCCCCGCATCTATCTTGGCGCCGGGTTTCCTCCCGTGCGAGGCCGTAGCGGGGCGACACTGCAGTGAATACGCGGAATCTCATCACGATCCTGAGCATGATGGTGCTCGTCGGCACGGAGGTCTTCGCGGTCGCCATCGCGGCGGGCTGGGCTTTGGCCGGTCTGTTCGACCTGGGCGACACGGTCGGCCACGTGCTCATGGCCCTGTTCAGCCTCTTCGCGGCCTGGGTAATGCTCCAGCTCTGGCGTCGCGCCACCAGCATCGAGCCGTTGCGCGAGACGGACCCGAGCGCACGCTGAGCGAAAACTATCGTTCCGAAGATCAAGAGCGGCCCCCTCGGGGGCCGTTTCGCGTTGCTTGCCCGGCGTTTCCCGATTATCCGCAGGGTGCCCCGACAGCAGACGAGTCCAAATCCATGAAAGCACGCATCATCGTCACCCTGAAGACCGGCGTGCTGGACCCGCAGGGTAAGGCGATCGAGGCGGCCCTGACGTCGTTCGGCCTTTCCGGCATCGACAGCGTGCGCCAGGGGAAAGTCTTCGACGTGGAGATTGCGGGCGCGGATCGGGCGGCGGCCGAGGCGACATTGAAGAGCGCCTGCGAGAAACTGCTCGCCAACACCGTGGTCGAAAACTACGCCATCGAGATCGCCTGATGCGTGCCGCCATCGTTGTCTTTCCTGGCTCCAATCGCGACGGGGATGTCGCCCGGGCTTTGACCCAGTCGGGTGCCGAGGTCTTGAAGGTCTGGCACGCGGATACAGAGTTGCCTGCAGGAACTGATCTGGCCGTTCTCCCGGGCGGGTTCTCGTATGGTGACTACCTGCGGTGTGGCGCCATCGCAGGGCGTGCGGCCGCTATGGACGCGGTTCGGGCCCACGCGGCTCGCGGCGGCCTAGTGCTGGGCATTTGCAACGGATTCCAGATCCTATGCGAATCGGGTCTGCTGCCCGGTGTCCTGATGCGGAACGTCGATCGGCGCTTCATCTGCCATCGCCAGCTGCTTCGCGTGGAGCGCGCCGATACGAAATTCACCTCTGCCTACACCAGGAATCAGGTCATCGACGTCTGCGTGGCCCATGGTGAGGGCAACTACTTCGCCGATCCAGACACCATCACGCGCCTCGAGGGCGATGGTCGGGTGGCGTTCCGGTATTCCGACGCCGACGGGAAGCTGACGGTCGATGCGAACCGCAATGGCTCGCTGAACTCCATCGCGGGCATCTACTCCGAGAAGCTCAACGTGCTCGGCCTGATGCCGCATCCGGAGAACTTCGTGGAGGATCTCGTCGGTGGAACGGACGGGCGTGGCCTGTTCACGAGCCTCGCCGCCTAACTTGCCGCCGCGTCGTTCCGTTGTCGGGGAACGACGCATCGGGCTTCAGTGCCCGTCGAATTCCATCAAGGTCCGGACCGGCACATCGAGATCGCGCAGCTTCTGTGCGCCGCCGATCTCCGGCAGGTCGATGACGAAGCAAGCCGCCACCACCTCGGCACCGATCTGGCGCAGCAGGTTCACCGCGGCGCAGGCCGTGCCGCCGGTGGCGATCAGGTCGTCCACGAGGAGCACACGGTCGCCCGGCTTGATCGCGTCGACGTGGATTTCCATCTCGTCGGTGCCGTATTCGAGCGCGTAGGCGATCGACACGGTCTTGTGAGGCAGCTTGCCCTTCTTGCGGATCGGCACGAAGCCGGAGGAGAGCTGGTGCGCTACGGCGCCGCCGAGGATGAAACCCCGCGCCTCGATACCCGCCACCTGATCGATCCGGCCGCCTGCATAAGGATGCACCAGCGCGTCGACCGCGCGACGGAACGCCCGCGGGTCGCTCAGCAACGTTGTGATATCGCGAAAGACGATCCCGGGTTTCGGGTAATCCGGGATCGACCGGATCGAGTCCTTCAATGCGATGTGGCGGCGGGTTTCCATACGGGCAGCCCTTGTCGAGGAGAATTGAAGCGAGGAGGCGCTCGGCACCCCTCAGGCGTTGGCGCGGCGCAGGAGCTTCACGAGTTCACCGTGCAGGACTTCGTTGCCACAGGCCACCGAACGGGCGGCCAATGGCTCGGCACCGCCGTCGGCACTGGTGACGAAGCCACCGGCCTCGCGCACCAGGATGATCCCCGCAGCAATGTCCCAGGTCTGCAGATCCCGCTCCCAGTAGAGGTCGGAGCGACCACACGCCACGTAGGCGAGGTCGAGGGCGGCCGAGCCGAAGCGGCGGGCACCTCCGGTCACGGCCATCACGGCGGCGACCTCGCGCAGGAGTTTCGGGTGATCGCCTCGGCCGAGATAGGGCGAGCCGTAGGCGACCAGGGCATCGGCCATGTCGGTCCGCCCGGAGACGCGCAGGCGGCGGTTGTTCAGATAAGCACCCTTGCCGCGCTCGGCGACGAAGAGCTCGTCCTTGGCCGGATCGTAGATTACGCCGGCGACGATCTGGCCCTCGCGCTCCAGACCGACCGAGATGGCGAAGTGCGGGATGCCGTGAAGGAAGTTCGTGGTGCCGTCGAGAGGATCGACGTGCCAGGTGTGGCTCTTGTCCGCCCCCTCGACGTTGCCGGATTCCTCTAGGATGAGCCCGTAGCCTGGCCGCGCCTTCATCAACGCATCCTTCAGGACTTCCTCGGCCTTGCGGTCGGCTGCGGAGACGAAGTTTCCGGGACCCTTACGGGAGACCTGCAGGTTCTCGATCTCGCCGTAATCGCGTTTGAGGCCGCGGGCCGCCTTGCGCACGGCGTCGACCATAACGGTCATGAGGGGTGAGCTAATCATCGATCTTCAGGTCCAGGCCGATTCAAAGAACGTTGGTTCGAGAAACATCCGGCGCGGCCATAGCACGTTTGCGCGCCGGCTCACCCCTGTCGAATGCGGGTCTGCCCTACGAGCTGCTAATTGACCTTCGCGCGATCGGCCGCGAGAGCCTCGGCGCGTTGGCGCTCCGCCGGCTCCAGACCCTTCAGGTTCTCGTCGAGCCAGGGGTCCGACAATCCCTGCGCCGAGGCAGCAAGATTCCAGGCCGCCGCCTCCACCAGATTCTTCTGAACGCCGCGCCCGACCACGAACAGTCGCGCGATCCGATTCTGAGCAATGGCGTTCCCGCGAGCGGCGGCGTGCTGGAAGTAGCGCGCAGCGCGCGGCTCATCCTTCGCCAGGCCGGTGCCGTTGAAGAGAAGGATGGCGAACTCGACCTCGCCGGCCAGATCGCCGTTATCAGCTGCCCGCCGGAACCATTCGGCGGCCTGGGCCGGATCCCTGGTCACACCGCGGCCCTGCAGGTAGAGGACGCCGAGATCGTGCTGTGCGGCGCCGATCTCACCGTCCGCTGCCTTGCGGAACAGGGTGGCGGCCCTAGCCTGATCCGGTTCGGTACCGGTGCCCAGGAGGATCAGCGCAAGGTTGTAGGCAGCGGTCGTGTCACCCTTCTCGGCGGCTTTCTCCAGCCATTGCCGCCCGGCTTTCAAGTCCTTGGCGCCCCCACGCCCGTCGATGGACATCAGGCCGAGCGACGCCATCGCGTGCACGTCGCCCTGCGCGGCGGCGAGGCGGTACCATTCCGCCGCCTTCACCGGGTCCTGCTTGAGGCCGAGACCCTGATTGTAGAGTTCGCCCAGCAACGTCATCGCCGCTGCATCCTTCGGATCGGCCGCGATCCGCTTCGTCGCCTCGCGGAATGCAGTCGTGTACTGGCCGCGCTGGTAGGCGCCGAAGGCCGTATCCGCCGGCTTGTCGCTGGGCTTCGCCGTGAAGGGCACGGACCGCATGGCGTTCGGGGAGTAGGGTGTCGGCAGTTCCTTGAGGGGGGCCGAGAACACCTCGCGTGTCGCGGGCTTCGCCGCTTCCGGCGACAGCGACGACGCGCCGTAAACCTCGCCGAGACCGAACATCAGCGCCGTGAGGCTGAGCGCCACCCTCACGCGGTCGCCTCCCGGGCGGCGGCTACCTGCATCTGGATCGCGGCGACATTGGCGGTCTCGCCGATCCAGAGGGTGCTCTCCAAACCGAGAAACTCGGCGCCCGTGCCTAGGAGCGGACCGACCTGATCTGTTGCATGCGCGACGGCAATGCAGGGTGTCTCGAAGATCTCGGTCCACCAGCCGGCCCGGTCCAGCACAGTCTCGGCATCCGGCGCCATGCCGTCGGCGTAGAGACCGCCGAACATTACATAGTCGACACCGGCCTCGCCGGCCTCCATGGCCGCGTGCTTCTGCTCGTGCCCACCTGCGCCGAGGATGCGTCCGTCGGCGAGGCGCTCCCGCAGGTCGCGCAGATCACCGTCTCGCGCCTTGTCCAAGTGGACCCCGTCGGCCCCCCCGCGCGCCGAGACGCTGACGAGGTCGCCGGCGAAGCCCGAGCAGGCGACGACCACCGCCGCACCCGCATCCTGGGCTACCGGCGCCAGACGCTTGACCAGGTTGACGAGGCTGCGCTCGTCGGCCGGGGCCAGGCGTAGGATGACGGCAGCGACATCGCCGGCCGCGCAGGCGGCCATGATCGCGGCGCCGAGCGCTTCGGCGTCACCGGCCTCGACCCGGTGGGGACTGAGCAGAGCGAGGCGGGTGCGGGGTTCCGACATACGGGGTCCTTCCGACTCCTCAGCTCGCCGCGCCGATCTTCGGGTCGAGGGAGCCGTTGGCGTAGCGCTTGGCCATGGTGGCCACGGAAACCGGGCGGATCTTGGAACCCTGGCCAGCGGTGCCGAACTCTTCGAAGCGCTGCTTGCAGAGCTTGGTCATCGCCTCCATGGCGGGCTTCAGGTACTTGCGCGGATCGAACTCGGCCTTGTTCTCGGCGAGGATCTTCCGGATCTGGCCCGTCATCGCCATCCGGTTGTCGGTGTCGATGTTGATCTTGCGCACACCGTGCTTGATGCCGCGCTGGATTTCCTCGACCGGCACGCCCCAGGTCGGCTTCATTTCGCCGCCGTACTGGTTGATGATGTCCTGGAGGTCCTGCGGCACCGACGAGGAGCCGTGCATCACTAGGTGGGTCGTGGGCAGACGGCGGTGAATCTCCTCAATCACGCTCATCGCCAGGACGTCGCCGTCGGGCTTGCGCGTGAACTTGTAGGCGCCGTGCGACGTGCCCATGGCGACTGCGAGGGCGTCGACCTTCGTCGCCTCGACGAACTTCACGGCCTCGTCGGGATCGGTGAGGAGCTGGTCGTGGCTGAGCACACCCTCGGCACCATGGCCGTCCTCGGCCTCGCCTTGGCCGCTCTCCAGAGACCCGAGCACGCCGAGTTCGCCCTCGACCGAAACGCCGGCCCAATGGGCCATCTTGGTGACGTTGCGGGTGATCTCGACGTTGTAGTTGTAGTCGGCGGGAGTCTTGCCGTCGGCCTTCAGCGATCCGTCCATCATCACCGAGGTGAAGCCGTACTGGATGGCGGTGGCGCAGGTGGCTTCGTCGCTGCCGTGATCGAGGTGCATGCACACCGGGATATGAGGATAGATCTCCACGAGGCCGTCAATGAGCTTGGCCAGCACGATGTCATTGGCATAGGCGCGTGCGCCCTTGCTCGCCTGAAGGATTACCGGAGAGTCGGTCGCATCGGCCGCCGCCATGATGGCGAGGCCCTGCTCCATGTTGTTCAGGTTGAACGCGGGCACGCCGTATTCATGCTCGGCGGCATGATCCAGGAGCTGCCTCAGGGTGATGCGGGCCATGGGTTTCTCCTCAGATGCGAACGCCCCGAAGGCGATCCGCCAACCGACGCGCCAGGGGGCGCAATCCTTCCGAATTCGTTCGTCTTTTCGGACCTTTGCGGGTCCGTTGCAACTCTCGCGGGACAGCATTCCAGGGAAGCGGCGCGGTGTCGGAGGACGTAGGCCGTCCGCCCGGAATTCACCGCGTCGCGGCTGCGGTCAGCCCTTGGCGCGCAGGGCCTCGACGCCGGGCAGTTCCTTGCCCTCGAGCCATTCGAGGAATGCGCCGCCGGCCGTGGAGACGTAGGAGAAGGTCTCGCCGACACCGGCATGGTTCAGGGCCGCGACCGTGTCGCCGCCGCCCGCCACCGAGACGAGCTTACCGGCCTTGGTCCGCTCGGCCGCATGCCGGGCGGCGGCGACGGTAGCGGCATCGAACGGCGTCAGCTCGAAGGCGCCGAGCGGACCGTTCCAGACCAGGGTCGCGGCCTCGTCGATGGCCGCATTGATCTCGGCCACCGATGCGGGGCCGGCATCGAGGATCATGCCGCTGTCCGGCACGGCATCGACCGACACCGTCTGGTGCGCTGCGTTCGCCTTGAACTCGGAGGCCGAGACCGCGTCGACCGGCAGGATGATCCGGCACTTGGCCGCCTTGGCCGCCTCGACAATGCGCAGGGCGGTGTCGGCAAGGTCCTTCTCGCAGAGCGATTTGCCGACAGCCTTGCCCTGCGCGTGCAGGAAGGTATTGGCCATGCCGCCGCCGATGACAAGCATGTCGACTTTCGCGACGAGGTTCTGAAGGAGGTCGATCTTCGAGGAGACCTTGGCACCGCCGACGAGGGCGATGACCGGACGAGTCGGGGCTTCCAGGCCCTTGGTCAAGGCGTCGAGCTCGGCCTGCATCAGGCGGCCGGCATAGGCGGGCAGCAGATGGGCGAGGCCTTCCGTCGAGGCATGTGCCCGGTGTGCGGCCGAGAACGCCTCGTTGACGTAGAGGTCGCCGTTGACGGCCAGTTGCTCGGCGAAGGCCTTGTCGTTCTTCTCCTCGCCGGCATGGAAGCGGGTGTTCTCGAGGAGGAGGACGTCTCCGTCCTCGAGGCGCGCAACGGCATCGGCCGCGGCCGGGCCGACGCAATCCTCGGCGAAAGCGACCTCGCGGCCGAGCTTCCGGCTCAAGGTCTCCACGACGGGCTTCAGCGACTCGGACGCGACGGGCTTTCCTTTTGGACGCCCAAAATGCGCCAGCAGCACCACGCGGCCGCCCTTGTCGGCGATCTCGGCAATCGTCGGCACGATCCGCTCGATACGGGTGGCGTCGGTGACGCGTTCACCCTCCATCGGTACGTTCAGGTCCACGCGTAGTAGCACGCGCTTGCCCTGAAGCGGGCCGGCATCGTCGAGGGTGCGGAAAGCGGTCATCGGGGCCTTGGCTCTGGTCGGGCGGGACGGGTCTGGATCAGCGCGGCGGCAGCATCGCGTCCAGGTGGAAGCGCTGGGCGGCGATGGTCAGTGCGACCGTGAGGACTGCAGTGATGATCGCGGTGAGCACGAGGGCGCCGGAACCGGGCAAACCGCGAGTGCGGTCGGCGATGGAACGGACTTCGCTGCGGAGGGCGGAGAGATCGCTCTGGCGGGCCGCCTCATTCATGCGGCCGGCGGCACCTTCGACCTTCTCCTCGACGCGGGACAGCAGTGCCTCGGAGCGCGCATACTTGTCCTCGATCCGCGAACACTTGTCCTCAATCCGGGCCAGCTGATCGCTACTCGGTCCGTTGCCGTGCGCCGGGAGAGGTTCGGCCTTGCCGATCAAGACCGGATCTGCCGGAACCGAACCGGCGGGGGCCGTAGCCGGCGCGGGCGCCGGCGACGGGGGTGCTGAAGTGCCTG
Source organism: Methylobacterium sp. AC433 (assembly GCF_979253015.1). Classification (NCBI taxonomy): domain Bacteria; kingdom Pseudomonadati; phylum Pseudomonadota; class Alphaproteobacteria; order Hyphomicrobiales; family Methylobacteriaceae; genus Methylobacterium; species Methylobacterium sp. AC433. The sequence continues at coordinate 239,734 of NZ_CEEDBN010000004.1, forward strand.
GAATGAAGTCGCGTCCGGTGGGGGAGGTCTCTGTCATATCAGGCACACCATGCTGGTCGTCGCGTGGTCTTCGGGAACCTTCGAACCGTCAGAAGGCGGTGAAGTGGCTCAGAGCAGCTTGCCCATGGCCACGGCCGTGTCGGCCATGCGGTTCGAGAAGCCCCACTCGTTGTCGTACCATGACAGGATGCGCACGAAGGTGCCGTCCATGACCTTGGTCTGATCGAGATGGAAGGTCGACGAGTGGGGATCGTGGTTGAAGTCGATCGAGACGTTGGGCTGATCGGTATAGGCCAGCACGCCCTTGAGCGGACCGTCGGCGGCGGCACGGATCGCGTTGTTGATCTCCTCCACCGTGGTCTGGCGCTTGGCCGTGAAGACGAGATCGACAGCCGAGACGTTGGGGGTCGGCACGCGGATCGAAGTGCCGTCGAGCTTGCCCTTCAGCTCCGGCAGCACGAGCCCGACGGCCTTAGCCGCGCCGGTGGAGGTCGGGATCATCGAGAGCGCGGCGGCACGGGCCCGGTAGAGGTCCTTGTGCATCTGGTCCAGCGAGGGCTGGTCGTTGGTGTAGGAGTGGATCGTCGTCATGAAGCCGCGCTCGATCCCGACGAGATCGTTCAGCACCTTGGCCACTGGCACGAGGCAGTTGGTGGTGCAGGAGGCGTTCGAGATGACGAGGTGGTCGGCGGTCAGCTTGTCGTGGTTGACGCCGTAGACCACCGTCAGGTCGGCTCCGTCGGCGGGCGCCGAGACGATGACGCGCTTGGCGCCGGCGTCGAGGTGGGCCTTGGCCTTGTCCTTCGACGTGAAGATGCCGGTGCACTCGAGGGCGATGTCGACGCCGAGCTCGCGATGCGGCAGCTCGGCCGGGTTGCGCACGGCCGTGACCTTGATGCGCTGGCCGTCGACAACGATGAATTCGCCGTCGACCTCGACCTTGGCGTTGAAGCGGCCGTGGATCGAATCGAAGCGCAGGAGGTGGGCGTTGGTCTCGACCGGGCCGAGGTCGTTGATCGCCACCACCTCGATGTCCTTGCGACCGGCCTCGTGGATGGCGCGCAGGACGTTGCGGCCGATGCGTCCGAACCCGTTGATGGCAACCTTCACCGACACAGCGTGAGTCCTTCCCATAATCGGGCGCCGGCCACGCAGCACCCTCCAGCATGATGATCGTCGCGGCGTGCCCGACGGGCAGGCCTCGATCCGTTGCCCGCTCTGTGCGAGTCCCGATTGAACGACAGATGAACTGCCGCGCAGGATCGGGCGCGCGATCGCAGCCGAAGACCGGAAGGAAGCGCGCGGCGGACGCTGACCAGATTGGCGGACAGGGGCCTGTCCTCTCGCCTGATCGCGTCACGGATTGCCGTATAGCCGGTCTGTGGGCGGGCGGTCTCTAACATGGTGACAAATCGAGGCAAAGGTTACATGGCACGCCACACGGGGTGGATAACCCTTTCCCGGTGGATACCCTGTCCCATCCCGGCATGGCGCAGGGGGCTCCCTCCGGTAGAACCGAGGTGCTGCTTAGCGTTTGGCCGGTGGAACGTTGTTGAAGAAAAGGGGCATTCATCCGTGAGCCAGACCATCGATCTGGCGCTGCAGCGCCTGGAGGCCGTGCTCTCCCGCCTGGAGGGCGCCGTCACCCAGCGTTTCGAGGCCGAGCGTGACCCGAGCGACCTCGAGACCGAGCTGGCGATCATGGGTGAGGATCGGGCGCGCCTCGCCGCCGAACTCGATGCCGCGAGCGCCCGCTTCGCCGAATTCGAGGCGACCTCCGCAGATGTCGACCACCGCCTCGGGCGGGCGATCGATGCCGTCGAGGGCATGCTGGCCCCGTCCTGCAGCAGCCGCTAACCCACGAAATCCAACGCTCCAGCGATCCGAAACCGATGCCTCAGATCAACGTCACAATCGACGGCAAGAACTACCGGATGGCCTGCGCAGAGGGCGAGGAGGCGCACCTCACAGCCCTCGCCGAGGGGCTCGACGGCCGCATCACCGAGATGCGCCGATCCTTCGGCGAAATCGGTGACATGCGCCTCCACGTGATGGCAGCTCTGATGCAGGCGGATGAATTGCAGGAAGCGCAGGGGCGTCTCGCGGCCCTGGAGCAGGAGGCCGCCGCCCTCCGGGCGACGGTGGAATCAGGTGAGTCCGTGCGTGCGGCCGAGGAGGAACGGCTCGCGGAAGGCCTCGTGCGTTGCGCCGAGCGGATCGAGCGCCTCGCGCATGTCATTTCCGCGGGGTGAAGCCGCAGCGGCCGGAATTCCTCCAGGCGAGGAGATGCCCCCCTGGCGCTCCCCGCATGCCGACGCTACATGGGAATGGCGGGGCTGCCGGGTCCGTCAGGAGAACTTTTCCCCGGGGCCTTATCGACTCCCCAGGGAGCTGTCCCTGGCCTCGTCCCTGGACTTGGCCAACACGGCGCCCACCTACATTGTAGGTTTCCCGGGATCGACACTCCAACGGCTCACGTGGCTCCGCACTCAGACCCCTCTCCCGCCGGACATGCCATCTCCGCCCACAAGGCGGCTCTTCGGGCCGAGGCCCTGGCCCGCCGCGACGCCCTCCACGAACAGGATCGCCGTACCGGCTCGGTGCGCATCGCCACGACGGTAATGGCCATCGGCGCACTGGCCGAAGCCGGGATCGTCGGAGCGTTCTGGCCGATCCGCAGCGAGGTCGATCCTCGTCCGCTCGCTCGCCTGCTGTTCGCGCGCGGACAGCGCATCGCCCTGCCCAAGGTGACGCCCCAGGGACTCGTCTTTCGCGAATGGCGCGAGGGTGAGGCGCTGGTCGCCGGGCGCTTTGGTCTCAGTGAACCGCACGACGCCCTGCCGCCCCTCGATCCCACTGCGTTGATCGTCCCGCTGGCGGCCTATGACCGACGTGGCCATCGCATCGGCTACGGACGCGGCTACTATGACCAAGCCATCGAGCGCCTGTCCCGGAATGGTCCGGTGCTGACGATCGGCGTGGCCTTCTCGGTCCAGGCGGTGGCTGAAGTCCCCTCCGAGCCGCACGACCAGCCGCTCGATCATCTCGTCACCGAAGCGGGCCCGGTCCCGCTGATACGGACCTGACTTTCCGCGATGCGCATTCTCTTTCTCGGCGATGTGGTGGGCCGTCCCGGCCGCACCGTCATCTCGGACCGTCTTCCCGCCCTCCGCGAGCGCTGGCGCCTCGACTGCGTGGTGATCAACGGCGAGAACGCCGCCGGCGGCTTCGGCCTCACGGAAGCGATCTGCGACGAACTCCTTCAGGCGGGGGCCGACGCGGTGACCCTCGGCAACCATTCCTTCGATCAGCGCGAGGCCCTCGTCTTCATCCAGCGCCAGACGCGCCTCGTGAGACCGGCGAACTATCCGCCGGGCACGCCGGGTCGAGGCGCCACCGTGGTGGAGACCCAAAAGGGCGCCCGCGTCCTCGTCCTCAACGTCATGGGCCGCCTCTACATGGATGCTCTCGACGATCCGTTCGCCTCGGCCGAGCGCGAACTCTCAGCCTGCCCCCTCGGCGCCGTGGCGGACGCGGTCATCGTGGACGTGCATGCCGAGGCGACCAGCGAGAAGCAGGCCTTCGGCCACTTTCTCGACGGCCGTGCCAGCCTGGTCGTGGGTACCCACACCCACACGCCGACCTCGGATCACAGGATCCTGCCTGCCGGCACCGCCTACCTCTCGGACGCCGGCATGTGCGGCGACTACGATTCGATCCTGGGCATGCAGAAGGACGAGCCCCTGCGCCGTTTCCTGCAGAAAACGCCGGGTGCTCGTCTCGAAACGGCTCAGGGCGAGGGCACGCTCTGCGGCATCGCGGTCGAGACCGACGACGCGACGGGCCTGGCGAAGAGCGTTGCCGCCGTGCGCCTCGGGCCGCATCTGGAGGAGACCTGGCCGCGGGCGTGGGATTAGCCGGCGCAACGGGCAACCATCCACGGCCCGACGCCAATGGCGACTTGATCGGTGCCGAACCACCCTGCAATGTGCCGGCGCGTCCGCGCGCTCGCTGCGCCGGGCTGCCAGTTCCGCGTTGAGAGTGTGCCCGAGCCGATGGCGACCCCACCCGCACCCGCGACGATCGCCAAGCCAGGCATCTACCTCGTCCGGATGCTGGTCTTCCTGATCCTGGTCGGGTTCCTCGCCTTCGTCCTGTTCCGCCAGATCACGCCGGCCTTCCTGGCCAATCCGGGCTTGAACGGGCTCATCCTCGGCGTCCTGCTCATTTCGGTGCTTCTGGCCTTCGGGCAGGTGGTGCGGCTCTACCGGGAGGTGACCTACGTCAACGCCGTTGCGGCGGGCGAGAGCCCGAGCCGGCCGCCTCCGCTGATGGCACCGCTGGCACCCGCCATCGCCGCCCGGCACGACGGGATGACCCTGCCCACCAACCGCGCCTTCCTCGACACCGCGGCCGCCCGCCTCGACGAGGGCCGGGAGATCCTGCGCTACGTCTCGGGTCTCCTCATCCTGCTGGGCCTCCTCGGCACGTTCTGGGGCCTCATCGACACGCTGAGCGCGGTCGGCTCGGTGATCAGGACCATGCGTGGCGGCGGCGAGGCCGCGGCGATGTTCGACGAGTTGAAGAACGGCCTCGCGGTGCCGCTCTCCGGCATCGGCCTCGCCTTCTCGGCCTCCCTCTTCGGGCTCGCGAGCTCGCTGATCATCGGCTTCCTCGACCTGCAGGCCGGGCAGGCGCATGCGCGCTTCCACAACGAGCTGGAGGACTGGCTCCTCTCCGGCGAAATACCGCAAGGTCGTGTCGAGGTCGCGGCCCCGGCGAAGGCGCAAGCCGCGCCGCTTCCGACACAGGACCCGGCCAGCGCCCGCGAACTGAAAGAGGCCGTGGACCGCCTGACCAGCGTGGTGGCGGAGGGCGCCAACGGGCGGGTCGCCACCCAGGCCATGACGAATCTGGCGGAAGGCATCCAGGGGCTCGTGCAGCACATGCGGGCCGAGCAGCAGATGATTCGCGACTGGGTCGAGGCCCAGGCGACCCGCGAGCGCGAATTGAAGCAGGTGCTCGAGCGCCTGGGCCGCGAGCGGACCTGAGATGGCCTCGACGCGCGGTCGCCGCGACCGGAGCCTGAACGTCTGGCCGGGCTACGTCGACGCCCTGGCGACGCTGCTGCTCGCCGTCGTCTTCCTGCTCACGATCTTCGTTGTCGGTCAGTTCTTCCTGTCCCAGGAGATCAGCGGCCGCGATTCGGTGCTGACCCGTCTCAACCGCCAGATCTCCGACCTGACGGAGCTGCTGGCCCTGGAGCGCTCGACCCGGAAGACGCAGGAGGATCAGGCCTCGTCCCTGCGCAGCACCCTGCTGGGAACGCAAGCCGAGCGTGACCGCCTGAAGTCCCAGGCCGAGGCGGCGGAGAGCTCGGCCGGGCGTCAGGGCGAGGTCGACCGGCAGTTGGCAGCGGAGCGGGCGAACACGGCCCGGGCCGTCTCGCAGATCGACCTGCTGAACGAGCAGATCGCGGCGATGCGGCGGCAGCTCGCGGCGCTGGAGGATGCCCTCGCCGCATCCGAGACCCGGGACCGCGAGAGCCAGGCCCGAATCGCCGATCTCGGCAGCCGCCTGAACGTGGCGCTTGCCCAGAAGGTGCAGGAACTGGCGCGGTACCGCTCGGACTTCTTCGGCCGCCTGCGCCAGATCCTCGGCAACCGTCAGGACATCCGCATCGTCGGCGACCGCTTCGTGCTGCAATCCGAGGTGCTGTTTCCGGCCGGCTCCGCCAGCCTGAAACCGGAGGCCGGCCCAGAGCTCGACCGCATCGCCGGCGCGATTCTCGACCTCGCCAAGCAGATCCCGGCCGACATTCCCTGGGTGCTGCGCATCGACGGCCATACCGATGCCAGGCCGATCGCCAGTGCGCAGTTCCCGTCGAACTGGGCTCTCTCGGCGGCGCGCGCCATCGCGGTGGTCCAAGCCATGGTCGCCAAGGGCATCCCGCCCCAGCACCTCCTCGCGGCCGCCTTCGGCGAGTTCCAGCCCATCGAGGCCGGCACGACCGAGGAGGCCTATGCCCGCAACCGGCGCATCGAGATGAAGCTCACCGAGCGCTGAGCCTGCGTCTCACTTCACGATCCGGTCGAGCCGGTTGTTGACGAAGAAGTACAGCTCCTTCGCACCGGGCTCGTTGTAGAGGACCTGCACTTCGCGGCCGGCGCGCCCCTCTCCCACCAGCACGTCGGTGGGTGGCTTGCCCTTCAGCCGGACGAGGTCGCACTCGCCGATGCCGATCTCGATCGCAGCGGCTCCGGCCGGTGCCGGCGCGGTGCAGGTCCCCTCCCCGGTCAGGACCGGACCCTGGAAGGTCGGTGCCGGCACGGGCTTGGGCGGGGCGACCGGAATCGGAGCGGGCGCCGCGCTCTCGGTGCTGGAGCAGGCGGACAGGCCACCGGCCGCGAGAGCGGCCAGCACGATCAGGCGCGGTCGTTTCGAAACGGGCAAGGCAGGGTCCTCAGCGCTGAGCGGGATTCCGCGCGCTGAGCGCGGCCGCGTAGAGAGCCGCCGCGTCCCGATGGAACGCGGCGCGCGAATCCGGTCGGGAATAGAACATGTGACCACCCGGGTACACGGCGAGATCGAGGCGTCCGCCGCCATAGGCCGGCATCTGGTCGATCAGGAGCTTCGACGCGAAGTACGGTGTGACGAGGTCGGTGTACCCATGGGCGACCAGCACGCGCATGTTGCCGTCGAGGGCGAGCACGCCGCGCAGGGCACCAAGGGATTCGGGCGCCGAACGCCCTCCACCCCAGGACCAGCCTCGGTTCACGGCGCCATTGAGCAGTTCGTAGCGCAGATCCGGCACACGGTAGTTCAGGGTGTCGTTGTAGAGCGCGATCATCGCGCTGGTCAGCGGGGCTTGAAGCCCGGTGAGCAGCGGATCCTCGAAACCCGAATGGGCGGCATTGGGGTCGGGGTCCCAGCCGGTCACGCCGGTGTCGTAGGCACTGGCGACCCGCCCGGTGTCTCGGCCGATCTCGCGCTGGACGCTCTGGCCGGAGAGCCGCCCGGCCTGGCGCCGGACGAAGCTCGGGTCGAGCCCGGTCAGGGCGCCGACCCGGTCACCCAGCCGTGCCACGGCGGCGCCGTCGGACGGCCCCTTCAGGAGATCGGCGAGGTATGGTCCGGTGGCATAGGCCTCCGCGTCCGCCATGGTCTCGCGCGTCGGCGTGCCGCCCGCCCGCTCGATGGCGGCGGCGGCAAAGGACGGCAGCTTGATCACGTGGCCCCAGGGCGTGGTGCGGGGCGCCTGCAGCCAGGCGAAGTCGAGCACGGGCGAGAGCAGAACCATGCCGGACAGACCGACGCCGATCTCCTCCTGGAGCTTCGAGGCGATCAGCGGTCCCCGAAAGCCACCGTAGCTCTCGCCCACGTAGAATTTCGGCGCCGCCATGCGGTCGTTGGTCCGCAGCCATCGGGCGATGGCCGAAGCGAGCACGGACGCATCGGCATCGATGCTCCAGTAGCGCTTGGCGTCGCCATCGGCCGCACGGCTGTAGCCGGTGCCCACGGGGTCGATGAACACGAGGTCGGTGAAGTCGAGCCAGGTCCCGTCGTTCGGCACCAGGCCGATCGGCGCCGACGGGCTGATGCTGGCGCCTTCCACCGGCAGGCGCCAGGGCCCGATCGCCCCGATATTGAGGTAGGCCGACGCGGCACCCGGTCCGCCGTTCACCGCAAAGGTCACGGGGCGGGCCGGGTCGCTCTTCTTCCCGCCTGCCGGGCTGACCAGCGTGTAAGCGATGAAGGCGATCTCCGCCTGGAGCTTCCCGGCCTCGTCGACGAGCGGCAGGCTTCCGGCCCGGGCGGTGAAGGCGAGAGCTCGACCGTCCGGCAGCGTGACGCCGTGCTCGGTGACGGCGTCCGCCGGGAGTTTGCCACCCTGGGTGCCGCGGGGCTCGGGCGCCTTTCGTGCTTCGGCCGGCCGCTCGCCCTGCGCTGCAGGTTGCGCCTGAAGCGGCGGTGCGGCGAGAAGGAGGGCCGCGAGGCCGATGGCGAGACGTCTCATGGCGTTTCCTCTCGGCGATCGTTGGAAGGCGGCAGCGCCGTCAGGCCTTCTTCTGCCAGCGGCCGTCGTCGTCCTGCTGCCAGTAGGCGATCGCATGGCCGGCGGCCTTCGCCTCCTTCCACTGCTCGCGGGCGCGCAACAGGGCATCCTGGTCGGTGCCGTCGAACAGCACGCAGATGCGGGCGTAACCGGCGGCGTCCGAAGGCAGGTCGGCGCCTTCGACCAGGAAGCGGATCGAAGCGGCGTTCGGGTTGGTATCCTTCAGGGTCAGCACGACCGGCTGGCTGGCCGCATCGACGTCGCGATCGGTCCCGTGCGGCAGGAAGCTGTCGTCGCTGTAGGTCCAGAGCTGGTCGTCGAGGGCCTGAAGCCGCTCCTCGCTGGCGGCCTGAATCGCCGCGCGCCACTGGCGCTCCAGCGAGCGCTCCAGCAGGTTCGGCAGCACCGTCTCGAGGGGCTGGTTCTGGAGATGGTAGAACAGGATCTCGGTCACAGCCTGCAAGGTAGTCATACGCTGCGCCAAAGCCAGCGGCATCGCCTCCCACCGCGCCTCTTCCGGCGCGCGGACCCGCGCGTGAAAACCGCGCAGGCGCGTCCTGGGAACAGAACCGGCGCCACGCCCGTGAGTAAGCGTTCGAGGACGCCGATGGCGATCCGTGCGAACGGGCGGGGAATGGGCAGGATGCGACACCGGAAGGCGCTGCGCGATCAGGTCGCGGTCATCACCGGGGCCTCGAGCGGTATCGGTCTCGCGACCGCCCGCATGGCTGCGAAGGCCGGGGTCCGGGTCGTCCTGGCGGCGCGCGGCGGCGAAACCCTCGAGCGCATCGCTCAGGAGATCGAAACCCAGGGCGGTCGCGCCGTCGCAATCGCGGCCGACGTCGGCAAGCGCGCGCTCTGATGGAGGTCGGACCCGTCGCCAGCCCGGTCGGGCGCATCTCGCCGAGTGTCGCCGCGCGCCTGGTCCCGCGTTCGACCATCGATCTCCACGACGGCCGGACGCTGGCCTATGCCGAGGCGGGACAGGGGCCGGCCCTCGTGATCATTCACGGGACGCTGATGTCCCTGGAGGATATGTGGCTCGGGCCGGTGCCGCATCTCGCCGAGCATTTTCGGGTCATCGCCGTCGACCGCCCGGGACATGGCTTCAGCCGGCGCCAGGGCATCGCCGATGCTCATTCCTGGCGGCAGGCCGCCTTGATCCGCGACGGCGTGCGGGCGCTCGGCCTCGAGCGGCCGATCATCGTCGGCCATTCCTTCGGAGGGGCGGTGGGGATCGCCTACGGCCTGCAGTTTCCGGACGAGATCGCGGGTGTCGTCGCGCTGGCGCCGATCTGCTTTCCCGAGCCCCGGCTCGAGCACCTGTTGTTCGGCCCCCGGGCGGCTCCGGGTGGCGGCCTCGCCTCGGCGCTCCTCGGACGCTCCGTCGACCCTGCGCTGCTGCCCCTCCTGTGGAACGCGATGTTCCTGCCGGCCACGATGCCGCCCGGCTACGCGGAAGCCTATCCCTTCGGGCTCGTCGGGAATGCGGAACAGCTGGTGGCCGAGGGCGAGGATGCGGCGGGGCTGATGGCCGGGCTGACCCGAAGTGCCCTCGCCTATCACACCTGCCGTGCTCCGGTGCGAATCCTCGCCGGCGATTCCGATATCGTCGTCAGCACGCCCAGGCACGGATACTGGGCCTCGCACCGCATCCCGGGGGCAGTCTTCACCGGCCTTTCGCGGACCGGGCACATGCTGCACCACCAGCATCCCGAAGCCGTCCTGGAAGCGGCCCGGGCCATCGCCGGTCAGGGACACGAAAATGCCTGATCAAATTTCCGAGACGCTCGCTTTGGCTCAAGGTTCGTCAACCGGAAGCCATTATTGCAGCGCACATGCAGTCCACCGGCGCCGCGGATGCGCGCGCCGCCTGCACGACCCTCTCTCGACCCTCCGCCGGCGCCCTGAGAGCGGGGGCCGGGCGATCAGCCAAGGATCTCATCCCGTGAGCTTCACCGTCAGTGCGCGCGTCTCGGAGCGTTGCGTCAGCTTCCGCCACAGCTCGATCCTGGGCGCGGTGGAGCAGGGCTGGTCGCTGATGACCGCCGGGATGACGGACGTCCGAATCACGGACGCGGACGGGCGCGTCCACTGCCCGGACGCCCTCCACCGGCACCTGTTCGGGCCGCGTGGCCAGGCGCCTGCCGAGGCGGCCGTGACGAAGCTCGCGGCCTGAGCCGCGAACGTCGTTCCAAGGTTCGACCTCAGCGCCGAATGGTCTTGCCACCGAAGGTCGAGAACGATTCGTCGATGACGCCGCGCTGAGCGGAATCGGCCTCGACGCGAACCTGAATCGCCCCGGTCAGCGCCGGTTCGCCCACGGTTTCGGTCTTGTTGCGGCCATCCTCGAGATCGGCGCCGGCTTGCTCCGTGCCGGCGCTGTTGCGATCGCCCGCCGAGACCACCGTGATCGCCTTCCGGTCGATGCCGTGCTCCTGAACGAGGTGCTCCACGCTCATCTCGGCATCGCGACGGGTTTCGAAATCGGCGGTGAAGATCGGCGGCATTCCATGGCTCCATGCAGGGCGACGACGGTATCGGGTCCCTGTCAATCGAGCAGCGCTGGCGACGTTCCGCCCGAGCCTCAAGCCGGCTCGATGTAATGCGGGACGAAGAGGGCCGTGTTCGTCGTCACCGGACCGGCCCCTTCCCGGATACAGATCCCGGCCGGCGCATCACCGACGATCCAGGATCCGACGAGCGGTCGCCGCCCGTCGAAGTTCGGCAGTGGCGCCAGCGCCTGGCAGATATGGCCTTCCGTCCCGTAGGGACCTTCGGGCTGCGCGATCGTCACGCCGTTCTCCACCATCAGGATGTTGGCCCCTTCCCGTGACAGGAGCGGCTTGCGCACGAAGCTTTCTCCCAGGCGCGCCTTGGCCGGGTCGGACTCGAAATAGGCCGGCAGCAGGTTCGGGTGGCCCGGCTCGCGCGCGTAGAGGTGCGGCAGCAGCCCCTTGTTCGACAGCACCGCTTTCCAGGGCGGCTCCAGGAAGCGGGTCTCGGTCCGGCCGAGTTCCGCCGCGAAGGCATCCTGAAACGCCCACTCCCACGGGTAGAGCTTGAACAGCCGGCCGATCGGCACCGCGTGCCGATCGACGAAGCGGGCCCCCTCGTCGAGGCCGATATCGGCAAGATCGAGGAACCGGCAATCGAGGCCGGCCTGCCGCGCGCAATCCTCCAGATAGGCCACGGTGCCGCGATCCTCGGGGGCATCCGCAAAGGCGGCGAAAGCCAGGGTGCCGTCCCCGGGCATCTGACGAAAATGTCCGATCAGTCGCTCGTGGACGGAGTTGAACTGGTCGGAGCCGGGCGGAAGACGGTCGCGCGCGAGCAGGTCCTCGAACCAGAGCCACTGGAAGGCGCCGGTCTCGTAGAGGGCGGTCGGCGTGTCCGCGTTGTATTCCAGGAGCTTGGCCGGTCCTGCGCCGTCATAGGCCAGATCGAGGCGGCCGTAGAGCGAAGGGTCTCCGCGGCGCCAGCTCTCGCGCACCACGTCCCAGACCTGCTCCGGGATCCGAAGGGAAGCGAGGATGCGCGCATCCTCGACGGCCGCATCGACGAAATCCAGGCAGAGGGCGTGCAGATCCGCGCTCGCCGCTTCGAGGTCCCCCTCGATCTCCGCCAGCGAGAACGCATAGGCGTGGCTCTCCTGCCAGTACGGCAGGTCATCCAGGCTGTGGAAGTGGAAGCCGTTGCGCCTCGCGGAGTCACGCCAGTCCGGACGTTCGCCGAGGAAGACGCGGCGCATCAACTGCCCCCGTGATGCGTGGCTTCCGGGTCGCCGCAGACCTCGCGTCCCGTCGCGCCGAAGCCTCCGAAGACCGTGCGGCGGACGGACGCCGCGGGCACCCTGGCGGCGCTGCTCGCCCCGTCGGCGGCCGGAGCGATCGGGCATCCCCAGCTTGTCCGGTAGCTCGCAGCGGATGCCAGGCCGAGGCCTCGTCGCGCGTCGGCATCCCGGAAGAGCGGTTGGGGTTCGAGCTTTTGCGCCGCCGTGAGCCCGACCGCGTAGGCCACCATCAGCGGGACGAAGGCATCGCCGCCCGGTTGCGGGGCCGTGTCCCGTCGCCGGCACTGCCCGATGCCGTGCTGGGCCTCGCAAAGATCGAGCGTCGGATAGGTGGGTGCCGCCGTCGCGTAAGTCCGAAGGGCCTCCGCATAATCGGACCGGCATTCGTCGGCCGTCCGCACGCGGCCCACACTGCAGGCCTCCGCGTTCGGATAGATGCGGACGTCTTCCATCCTTTGGCTCGGATCGATCCTCGCCAGGGCCACGGATGCCGCGCCCGCACCTGCCAGGAGGATCAGCGTCACCGTCTCGGAGCGCTTGAGGCTCCGACTCCGATCCGTCCCACCCGTCTCGTCCTGCGAAGACATTCCCGTTCAGGCCGCGCATCGCGGCCAGCTCCTTGCCGGTCCGATGACCCAGCCGATTGCGGATGTGGTGACGCGCTTGACCGTCGGAAAGGGATCTCCAGGACGGGATCCGAGACCGGTTCAGTAGGTCATCGCCGCCGCGTCGAGGATGCCGGCCGCCAGCGAGCTCGCTGCGAGCAGGGTCGCGGCCGCGGTCTCGCCGGCCTCGATGCGGCGGGACAGGTCCGGCAGGAGAAGGCGCGTCGCGAGATAGACCGTGACCTGCACGATGAGCGCCACCAGCCCCCAGACGATGCAATCGAGAATCGATTGCGCGTTGTGGATCGAGACGGCGAGCGGCAGCGTGTAGCCGACCAGGCTGCCGCCGAGCGCGATCGCCGCCGCGAGATTGTTCCGGCGGATCAGTGCGATTTCGCGATGCCCCGTCGCCTGAAGGTAGACGGCGAGGTAGACCGCGACCAAGCCAAGGGCGACCGCCAGGTAGGCCAGGAAAGGCCCCAGCCCCGCGATCGACGTCATGCGGAGCCCCTCCGACGCATCAGACCAGACGGCTCTGCACCATGGCGGCACCGATGAAGCTCTCGAACAACGGGTGCGGCTCGAAGGGGCGCGACTTCAGCTCCGGGTGGAACTGCACGCCGATGAACCAGGGATGCCCGACATGCTCCACGGTCTCCGGCAGGAGCCCGTCCGGCGACAGGCCGGAGAAGCGCAGGCCCTTCGCCTCCAGGCACTCGCGATAGGCCATGTTGACCTCGTAGCGGTGGCGGTGGCGCTCGGAGATCGCGGTGGTGCCGTAGATCTCGGCGATCTTCGAATCCGGGCGCAGACTCGCCTGATAGGCTCCGAGACGCATGGTGCCGCCGAGGTCGCCGGCCGCAGCGCGGCGCTCGAGCTCGTTGCCCTTCAGCCACTCGGTCAGGAGGCCGACCACCGGCTCGGTCGTCTCGCCGAACTCGGTCGAGTTGGCGTCCGTGACGCCCGCCAGCGCCCGGGCCGCCTCGATCACGGCCATCTGCATGCCGAAGCAGATGCCGAAATACGGGATCTTGCGCTCGCGGGCGTAGCGGGCGGCGCGGATCTTCCCCTCGGCGCCGCGCTGGCCGAACCCGCCCGGCACGAGGATGCCGTGGATGCCCTCGAGGAACGGCGCGGGATCCTCGCGCTCGAACACTTCGGCCTCGATCCATTCGAGGTTCACCTTGACCCGATGGGCGATGCCGCCATGGGTCAGCGCCTCGGTGAGCGACTTGTAGGCGTCCTTGAGGCCCGTGTACTTGCCCACGATCGCGATCGAGACCTCGCCCTCGGGGTTCTTGACCCGCTCGGAGATGGTGCGCCAACGCGACAGGTCGGGCTCATCCTGCGACGGCAGGCCGAAATGCGCCAGCACCTCGCGGTCGAGCCCGGCCTCGCGGTAGGAGAGCGGCACGTCGTAGATCGAGGCCACGTCGCGCGCCTCGATCACGGCGGTCTCGCGCACGTTGCAGAACAGGCCGAGCTTGCGCCGCTCGTCGGTGGGGATCGGCCGGTCGCAGCGGCAGAGCAGCAGGTCGGGCTGGATGCCGATGGAGCGCAGCTCCTTCACCGAGTGCTGCGTCGGCTTGGTCTTCAACTCGCCGGCGGACGGGATGTAGGGCAGCAGCGTCAGGTGGACGAAGGCGGTGGCGCCGCGCGGCAGTTCCTGCCCGAGTTGCCGGATCGCTTCGAAGAACGGCAGGCCCTCGATGTCGCCGACGGTGCCGCCGATCTCCACCAGCACGAAGTCGAAGGCCTCGTTGCCTTCGAGGACAAAGTCCTTGATCGCGTTGGTGACGTGCGGGATCACCTGGATCGTCGCGCCGAGATAGTCCCCGCGCCGCTCCTTGGTGATGATGTCGAGGTAGATCCGCCCGGTGGTGATGTTGTCGGCCCGGGTCGCGGCGAGCCCGGTGAAGCGCTCGTAATGCCCGAGGTCGAGGTCGGTCTCGGCGCCGTCGTCCGTGACGAAGACCTCGCCGTGCTGCGTCGGGCTCATCGTGCCCGGATCGACGTTCAGGTAGGGGTCGAGCTTGCGCAGGCGGACCTTGTAGCCTCGCGCCTGCAGCAGGGCAGCGAGCGCTGCCGATGCGAGGCCCTTACCGAGCGAGGAGACCACGCCGCCGGTGATGAATACGTACCGCGTCATGGGCCTCGGTCCATAAACAAGGGGAAACGATTCGCCAAACGGCAAAAACGCCTATCCCCCGCGATGCGAGCGCATGCGCGGCGAGGACGTCGTTGCCTCGGCATTTCAACGATGATCGGCGTCCAATCCCTTGGACGCCGCATCCCTCAACGAATTGTCCGCTCGGTCGACCCCGATGGATCCTGCGAGCCCGTCGCCGCTACGCCTTCGCCGGGACGGGTGCCCGGCGGGCCGGCGCGCACTTCATCAGCGCGACTGCGGTGCCTGCGGAACGGCCGGCTGGGCCGGCGCGGTCTCGGGCACCTGGGCAGGAGTACCGGGCTGGGCAGGAGTACCGGGCTGGCCGCCGCTCTGGCCCCGGAGGGTGTCGAGCAGGTTGCCGGCATTCGGCTGCGTCGCCGGCTGGCTGGTCCCGGTGCCTTCCAGGATCGAGCGCGGCGCAGCACTCCGATGGGACAGGATCGCCAGCGCCATGCTGGTGGTGAAGAACAGCGCGGCGAGGATGGCAGTCGCCCGCGTCAGGGCGTTGGCTTGGCCGCGACCGGTCATGAACCCGGCGACGCCACCGCTGCCGCCGCCGCCGAGGCCGAGGCCGCCCTCGGAGCGCTGGAGCAGGACCACGGCAATGAGGCCGAGGACGACGATGAGGTGGATCGAGATCAGAACGGTCTGCATCGGGTTTCCGGAAGATTCACCAACCGCATGCCGGCTCCAACGTGATGGAACAGGAACGGGTGCACCACGGGCCGGAGAGTCCTGGCACCGTCGACATATCCGCGGGGCCATACACCAGATGGCCTCGCGCGCCAACTGGACCGATGCGCCGTCGGGACACCGGACAATGGGAAAATCCGAGGAAGAGCGCTGTCCCCATCGGGGCTGGCCGGGTCTATGCTGGCTCCGGACCGAATTCTGTCACGCCTTGCCTTCAGACTGCGAGGCGCCGAAGCCCCCCTGCGGAAGGCGAACGTCTTGGCCAAGCACCGTTCATCCATACTCGGAGCCCTGCTCGGCTTCGTCCTCGCCGTCGAATGTCTCGTCGCGCTCCCGGTCCGGGCGGCCGGTCCCGAGGTGGAGGTCGAGGCGGCGGTCGATGCCTTGACGCAGGCCATGCTGGCCGCGGATGGGGCGGCACTGGACGCGCTGGTCCTCGATGGTCTGAGCTACGGCCATTCGAGCGGCGCCGTGCAGGACAAGTCCGCCTTCGTGGAGGCGCTGACCAGCGGACGCTCCCGTTTCCCCACGATCACCCTGACGAACCGCACCGCCTCCGTCGTCGGGGATGACGCGGTGGTCCGGCACGTCTTCGACGGAGAGACCGTCGCGAACGGCAAGACCGGACCCGTGCATATCGGCGTGCTTCAGGTCTGGCATCGGGACAACGGTCGCTGGCGGCTGCTGGCACGCCAAGCCTTCAAGTTGTAAGGGGCCGTCGCGCCGGGAGGCTCAATCTCGGCGCCGATAGCGATAGCCATAGAGAGTGCGGGAAAACCCGAGTCCGGCATAAAGGGCACGGGCCGGCGCGTTCTCGGCGACCACCTGCAGGCAGGCCCCGGTCGCTCCCCGACGCCGCGCCCAGGCCATCAGGGCCAGGATCAGGCTGCGCGCGTGTCCCGCCCGGCGGTGGTCCGGGTGGGTCGCCACGGATTCGAAGACGAGGATCCCGCGGTGCACGGAGCCGTAGGCGACGGCCACCGTCACGTCCGCCTCGGTTCGCCGGACGAACAGGCTCGGCAGGATGAGGCAGTCGATCGAGGCGCGGTAGCTCGTCGAGGCGGCGTCCGACACCACCCCCTCGCAGGCTGCCCGCGCCGTCAGCCACGCCGCGTCCGGGGCGTCGGCGAGACGAACGTTCTCGAAGGAGCTGGTCTCGCACGCAGAAAGCTCGGCGAAGAGCGTGCAGGTCTCGCCCTCCCGGCGAAACCCGAGATCGTCGAGGACGAGATCCATCTCCGGCACGAGATCGGGTACCCGGACGATCAATGGCTGACCGAGGCTGCGGTAGACGGTCTCGGCCTCCGCGATGACGACGGCGGGATCGTCGCGCCATCCGCGCAGGGGATTGAGCGAGTTCGTCCGCCGCGTCGGACCGCCGGACGCCCGCAGCATCCAGCCGCCGAGGGCGATCTCGAGCGGCGAAGGCCGGGCGTTGCGGCAGGCCTCCTCGACGGCCCAGGCACGGTCCTCGTCCGACCGCCAGATCATCTCAGCCGTCGGGTCATCGACGTGGACTCCGTCATCGACGCGGACTCTCCTGCACGACCGCTCAGGACCGCGAGCGCGAAGCGTCCCGACAGCCGATCAGCGCAGGTAGGCGCGGGCGATGCCGAGGAAATCGTCGGCGACGAGGCTGGCGCCGCCCACCAATGCGCCGTCGACGTTCTCAACGGCCATCAACTCGCGGGCGTTGCTCGGCTTGACGGAGCCGCCGTAGAGGATTCGCACCGCCTGCGCCTCGGTGCCGATCAGTTGCCCCAGCATCTCGCGCAGCGAGGCGTGAACCTCGGCGATGTCGGCTGGGGTCGGGGTCAGACCGGTACCGATCGCCCAGACCGGCTCGTATGCGATGACCGTGTCCTTCGCCGTGGCTCCCTTCGGCACACCGATCGCGAGCTGCGCGCGTACGATGTCGAGGGTCCGGCCCTCCTCGCGCTCCTCCTTGGTCTCGCCGACGCAGATGATGCCGCAGAGGCCGGCGCGGCGGGCGGCGAGCGCCTTGGCGTGGACGCCGTCATCGGTCTCGTGATGGTAGGCCCGCCGTTCGGAATGGCCGACGATGACGTAGGAGGCGCCGAGATCGGCGAGCATCTCGGCCGAGATGCTGCCCGTGAAGGCACCGCTCGGCTTCGCGTGCAGGTTCTGGCCACCGATGGCGATGGGCGATCCGTAGGTCGCCGCGACGCAGGAGGCGATCAGCGTGGAGGGCGGGCAGATCAGGACGTCGACGGTCTCGAGGAGGTCGGCGGTCAGGCCATTGCGGACGGCCTCGACCACGGCAACCGAGCTGCGCAGCCCGTTCATCTTCCAGTTGCCGGCAACCAGCGGCCGTCGCCCCGACTTCGTCATCCCATTCCTCACTGATATGGCTTCGCTTCGCGGTTGCGCCGGCCCTAACAGAGCCTCCTGGGCGGCGCAAACCGCGAACGCCCTTTGCGGTGACAGCGCGGATGGTCTATCGCGGGCGGCTTTCCCAGAAACGACGGGCGCTCCCGGCGCCCACCCGACGGGTACCCGGACGTCCGATGCTGCAGAACATGCGCAAGGCCAGCCAGCACTGGCTCGGCAAGATCATCCTCACGGTGGTCTTCACCTTCCTGATCGCCGGCGTGGCGATCTTCGGCGTCGAGGAGTTCTTCCGCGCGGGCTCGTCCACCAGCGTGGCCACCGTCGGTCGGGCGCAGATCTCCGCGGAGACCGTGCGCAGCGCCTACCAGAACCAGCTTCAGCGCTACCAGAGCCAGACCCGCCGCACCCTGACGCCGGATCAGGCCCGGGCGCTCGGCATCGACCGGCAGGTGTTGGCGCAGCTCGTCAGCGAGGCTTCCCTCGATCAGCAGACCGCCGCCCTCGGCCTGAGCATACCCGATGCGGCCGTGCTGCGGGCGATCCAGGAGGAGAAGAGCTTCCAGGGCGCCGACGGCAAGTTCGATCCCGCCCTCTTCTACCAGACGCTTCAGCGCGCCGGCATCAACGAAGCCACCTTCGTGCGTGAGCAGCGCGCCGTCGCCGCCCGTCTGCAGCTCGCCGAAGCCGTCGCGGCCGACCTCCACGTTCCCGAGGCCCTGCGCGAGGCCGTCCACCGCTACACCACGGAGCGCCGGTCGGTCGCCCTGATGATGCTGCCGCCCTCCGTGGCCGGCGACGTCCCGGCCCCTTCGGAAGACGCGGTGAAGGCGTATTACGAGGAGAACAAATCGGCGTTCCGCGCGCCGGAAACGCGCGCCGTCACCCTGCTGGTTCTCGACCCGCAGGCGATGGCCAAGCCGGAGGCCGTGACCGCCGAGGACATCGCCAAGCGCTACGATTCCGAGAAGAGCCGCTACGGCACGCCCGAGCGCCGCACGATCCAGCAGATCGTCTTCCCGGATCAGGCCGCCGCCGAGGCGGCGCGCAAGGCGGTCGAGTCCGGCGAGAAGCCGTTCGAGGCGGTGGCCGCCGAGACCGGCGCCGATCCGAAGAACCTCTCGCTCGGCACCCTGTCGAAGGCCGAGCTGTTCGATCCCGCCGCGGCGGACACCGCCTTCAGCCTGCCGGTGAACACGATCAGCGCTCCGGTGAAGGGCCGCTTCGGCACCGTTCTGCTGCGCGTCACGGCCATCGCACCGGAGACGGTCAAGCCGCTGGCCGACGTTTCGGCCGACATCGCCAAGACCATCGCCCTGGAGCGCGCCGCCAGCGGGATCGACACGGCGCATGACGCGATCGAGGATCAGCGCGCGAATTCGAAACCCCTGGCCGACATCGCGAAGGAGCGCGACCTGCCTCTGCGGACCATTCCGGCCGTCGGCGCGCAGGGTCTCGATGCCGCGGGCAGGACCGTCGAGGGTATCCCGGATCGCGACACCACCCTGACGGCCCTGTTCCGGGCCGAGATGGGCGGCGACAACGAGCCCCTGCGCACGAAGACCGGCGGCTACGTCTGGTACGACGTGACGAGCATCGACCGCGCCCACGACAAGCCCCTGGACGAAGTCCGCGACGAGGTCGTCACGCGCTGGCGCGCGGCCGAGGTCCAGAGCCGACTCCTCGCGAGGGCCAAGGACTTGTCGGCGCGCCTCGACAAGGGCGAAACCGTCGAGGCGATCGCGTCGGAAGCCGGTCTGAACGTCCAGACCCTGACCGATCTGGCCCGCAACCAGGCGCAGGGAGACCTGACGGCCGAGGTGGTGAACCGCGTCTTCGCGACGGCCGTCGACAAGTCGGCCTCGGCCGAGGCCGGCGAGAGCCGCGCCCTGTTCAAGGTCACCGCAGCATCGATGCCGGCCTTCGTGACCGGTTCGCCGGAGGACGAGGCGATCACCAAGCGCTTCCAGCCGACCATCGCCGACGACGTCCTCGGCGAGTACATCGGCGATGTGCAGACCTCGGTGGGCGTGACCATCAACCAGGCCGCCTTCCGCCGGGCGATCGGCGGCGGTGAGTACTGATCCGCCGATGACCCAGGAGCCAGACTTCCAGGAATCAGCCTTGCAGGAATCGGCCTTGCAGGAACCGGGCTTGCAGGAACCGGCCTTTCCGGCCTTCGCGGACGCCTACGGCGCGGGTCGTCCGACGCTCCTCAGCCTCACCCTCGTGGCGGATCTGGAGACGCCGGTCGCCGCCTTCCTGAAGCTGCGGGCACAGCACGCCGGCACGGCCTTCCTCCTCGAATCCGTCGAGGGCGGCGTGGTGCGCGGGCGCTACTCGATGATCGGCCTCGATCCCGACCTGGCCTGGCGCTGCCGCGACGGACGCCCGGAGATCGCTCGGGGTCCCGACCTGTCGGCGTTCACGCCCGAGGATGCCGCGCCCTTGGCGAGCCTGCGGGCTCTGATCGCCGAAAGCGCCATCGGGGCCGACGCCGACACCGACGTGCTGCCGCCGATGGCGGCCGGCCTGTTCGGCTATCTCGGCTACGACATGGTTCGCGCCATGGAGACGCTCGGCACGCCCAATCCCGATCCCATCGGGGTGCCCGACGCGATCCTGGTGCGCCCGCGCGTCATGGTGGTCTTCGATTCGGTGCGCGATCTCATCACGGTGGTCGGCCCGGTGCGTCCGGCGCCCGGCATCGGCGCGCGCGCAGCCTACGAATCGACGCTCGAACGGCTCGAGCGGGTGGCGGAGATCCTCGAAGGTCCCCTCCCCGTCGAGGCACGCATCGACCCGCGCGCCATCGCGCATCCCGAGCCCGTCTCGAACACCACGCCGGACGAGTACCTGGCGATGGTGGCCCGGGCCAAGGAGTACATCGTCGCGGGAGACGTCTTCCAGGTGGTGCTGTCGCAGCGCTTCGAAGCGCCCTTCACCCTGCCGGCCCTGGCCCTCTACCGCTCGCTGCGGCGGACCAACCCGGCTCCGTTCCTGTGCTACCTCGACTTCGAGGATTTCCAGCTCGTCTGCTCCTCGCCGGAGATCCTGGTGCGGGTGCGGGATGGGCGCGTCACCATCCGGCCGATCGCCGGAACGCGCCGGCGCGGGGCCAACCCGGCCGAGGACAAGGCCCTGGCGGAGGAACTGCTCGCCGATCCGAAGGAGCGCTCCGAGCACCTCATGCTGCTCGACCTCGGCCGCAACGACGTCGGCCGCGTCGCGCGCATCGGCAGCGTCACGGTGACGGGCTCGTTCTTCCTCGAATTCTACAGCCAGGTCATGCACATCGTCTCGAACGTCGAGGGCGACCTCGACCCGAAGCACGATGCCCTGGCGGCGCTGGCCGCCGGATTTCCGGCCGGCACGGTCTCGGGCGCACCCAAGGTGCGGGCCATGGAGATCATCGACGAGTTGGAGCGCGAAAAGCGGGGTCCCTACGGGGGCTGCATCGGCTATTTCGGCGCGCGCGGCGAGATGGACACCTGCATCGTTCTCCGCACCGCGCTCGTGAAGGACGGCCGCATGCACGTCCAGGCCGGCGCCGGCATCGTGTACGATTCCGACCCCGCCTCCGAACAGCAGGAATGCGTCAACAAGGCCAAGGCGCTGTTCCGCGCGGCGGAGGACGCGGTGGTGTTCGCGAGCCGGGCGCGGCGGGGACAGTAGCGGGACGGCGCGGGGACGTGTTGACCCCCCGGAGGAGTCCGGTCAAACCGCTCCTATGCCCGCGCGTGAGCCGCCCATGTCCGACGTCCTCGTCATCGACAACTACGATTCCTTCACGTGGAACCTCGTCCACCTGATCGGTCCGCTCTGCGGCTCGATCGACGTGGTGCGCAACGACGAAATCGGCACCGAGGAGATCCGTGCGCGCCGGCCCGACGCCGTGGTGCTGTCGCCCGGCCCCTGCTCGCCGAACGAGGCCGGGATCTGTCTCGACGTGGTCAAGGATCTCTCGGCCGAGATCCCGATCTTCGGGGTTTGTCTCGGCCTGCAGGCCATCGGGCAGGCCTTCGGCGGCGACGTCGTGCGGGCTCCGACGCCCATGCACGGCAAGGTCTCCAGCATCCAGCACCGGGCCTCCGGCATCTTCCGCGGCCTCAACGGGCCCTTCGACGCGACCCGGTACCATTCCCTCGTGGTGGAGCGCGGCGGCTGTCCGGCCGACCTGAACGTCACGGCGGAAGCCGACGGCCTGATCATGGGACTCCAGCACGCCTACCTGCCCGTGCACGGCGTGCAATTCCACCCGGAGAGCATCCTCTCGCACCACGGATCGCAGATCCTGCGGAATTTCTTGGACATCGCGGCGGCGTGGAACGCGGCGCGTGACAAGGGTCGCAACGGCGTGCATTGACGGGACACGTCACCCGTCAGGAATAATCCCGGTCCTTCGCACCGAGTCTGCGCACCCGAGTTTCATGGAATCCTTCAAGCCCCTCCTCGCGAAGGTCGCCACGGGTGCGAGCCTCACGCGCGACGAGGCCCGCCGGGCCTTCGACGACCTGCTCTCGGGCGACGTCACGCCGGTCCAGGCCAGCGCCTTTCTCGTCGCCCTAAAGGTCCGCGGCGAGGCGCCGGACGAGATCGTCGGCGCCGTCGAGGCGATGCGGGCGCGAATGCTGCCGGTCCACAGCGTACCCGGTGCGATCGACGTGGTCGGCACCGGCGGTGACCACTCGGGCAGCTACAACGTCTCGACCCTGGCCGCCATCGTCACGGCCGCGTGCGGCGTGCCCGTGGCCAAGCACGGCAACCGGGCCGCCACCTCCCGCTCGGGCGCGGCCGACGTGCTCGCGGCCCTCGGCGTGCGGATCGGGCTCTCCCCCGACGAGCTGAGCCTCTGCCTGGCGGAGGCGGGCCTGTGCTTCATGTTCGCGCAGACGCACCACGCCGCCATGCGTCACGTGGCGCCGGTGCGGGCCGAATTGCCGACGCGAACGATCTTCAACATGCTCGGCCCCCTGGCCAACCCGGCCGGTGTGCGGCGCCAGCTCTTCGGGGTGTCGTCCGCGGCCTGGGCCGAGCCGCTGACCGACGTGCTGGCCCAGCTCGGCAGCGACCGGGTCTGGACCGTGCACGGCAGCGACGGCCTCGACGAGATCACCGTCACGGGTCCCACCGCCGTCGTGGCGCTGGAAGGAGGCCGGGTCTCGCGCTTCACCATCGACCCGCGTGAGGTCGGCCTGCCGCTGCACGGCCTCGATGCCCTGCGCGGCGGCGATCCGGCGCACAACGCAGCCGCCCTCGCGCAGGTCCTCGACGGCGCGCGGAACGCCTATCGCGACATCGCGGTGCTGAATGCCGGTGCCGCCCTGGTCGTCGCGGAAGCCGCGCAGTCCCTCGCCGAAGGCGTCGCGCGCGCCGGCGAAGCCCTCGACAGCGGCGCCGCGCGCGCCACACTAGACACGCTGGTCCGCATCTCGAACCTTCGCTCGAACGCTTGAAAGCCCGTCATGTCCGAGCCTAAGCCCGGGTCCGTCTCCGACATCCCTCCCACGGAGCGGAAGGATGTGCTGGCCCGCATCGAGACCTACAAGCGGCGCGAAATCGCAGAGGCGAAGCTGCGCGTTCCGCAGACCAGGCTCGAGAGGCGCATCGCCGACGTCTCGGCCCCGCGCGGCTTCGCCGACGCCATTGCGGCGCATATCGCCCAGAAGCGGCCGGCGCTGATCGCCGAGGTGAAGAAGGCCTCTCCGTCGAAGGGCTTGATCCGAGCCGACTTCGACCCGGCGGTGCTCGCCGCCGCCTACGAGGCCGGCGGCGCCACCTGCCTGTCTGTCCTCACGGACACGCCCTCGTTTCAGGGCAAGCCCGAGTACCTGACCGAGGCGCGGGCAGCCTGTTCCCTGCCTGTCCTGCGCAAGGACTTCCTGTTCGAGCCCTACCAGGTCTTCGAGGCGCGGGCCTGGGGGGCCGACTGCATCCTCGTCATCATGGCCTGCCTCGACGACGAGGAGGCTGCCGCCCTGGTCGAGACCGCGCACGACCTCGGCATGGACGTCCTGGTCGAAGTGCATGATTCCGAAGAACTGGCGCGGGCCATCCCGCTCGGCACCCGGCTCGTGGGCATCAACAACCGCAACCTGAAGACCTTCGAGGTCTCGTTCGAAACGGCGATCCGCCTTGCCGAGGGTGTGCCGGCCGATCGGATCGCCGTGGCCGAGAGCGGGATCGCCGGACATGCCGACGTGGTCCGCCTCGCCGAGAGCGGTCTCGACACCATCCTGGTCGGCGAGAGCCTGATGCGCGAGGCCGACGTCACCGCCGCCACCCGCCGCCTGCTCTTCGGCGACACGAAGGCCTGAGGACGCCGATGGCCGAGCTCACGCATCTCGACGCCTCCGGCGCGGCCAACATGGTCGATGTCTCGGAGAAGGACGCCACCACGCGAACCGCGCGGGCGACCGGCTCGGTGATCATGCTGCCCGAGACCCTGCGGCTGATCCGGGAAGGCGATGCCAAGAAGGGCGACGTCATCGGCACGGCGCGGCTCGCCGGCATCATGGCGTCGAAGCGAACCCACGAGCTCATCCCCCTCTGCCACCCCCTTCTGCTCGCGAAGGTCCGGGTGGATTGCGAGCCCGACGACCGGCTGCCGGGCCTCCGGGTGACGGCGGAGGTGAAGGTCCTCGGACCGACAGGCGTCGAGATGGAAGCCCTGACGGCCGTCTCGGTGGCCTGCCTGACGATCTACGACATGGTGAAGGCAGCCGATCGGGGCATGCGCATCGAGGGCATCCGCCTGCTGGCCAAGGATGGCGGGCGCTCCGGTGCCTACCGCGCCGAGGACGAGGCTTGAGCGACGCACCTCCGAAGGGGAAGGTCTCCGGGGGGAAGGTCTCCGGGGGGAAGGCCTCCGGGGGCATGATCCCGGTCGCCGAGGCGCTGTCGCGGGTCCTCGCGGCGATCCCGGGTCCGGTCGAGGCGGAAACCGTCCCGATCGCGCAGGCGGCCGGGCGCACGCTTGCGGCGGATGTGCGGGCAACCCGCACGCAGCCGCCCTTCCCGGCCTCGGCCATGGACGGTTACGCCGTCCGCAGTGCCGACCTCGCCGAGGCTCCCGCGACCCTGCGGCTCGTCGGCACCAGTTCGGCCGGCCACGGCTTCGCCGGTTCCGTGAAGGGTGGGGAAGCCATCCGGATCTTCACCGGCGCACCCGTGCCGGAGGGCGCCGACGCGATCCTGATCCAGGAGAATGCCGAGGCGACGTCGGAGACGGTCACCGGGCGGGAGCCGGTGCTCCGCGGGCGCTTCATCCGCCCGAGCGGACTCGATTTCCGAACGGACGAGCGGCTGCTCGCCGCCGGCGACACCCTGGATCCACGTCGTATCGCGCTCGCGGCGGCGGGGGGCCACGGCACGCTGTCGGTCCGGCGGCGCCCGCGCGTGGCGATCCTCGCCACCGGGGACGAACTGGTCGCGCCCGGAGATCCGGCGCGGTGGGATCAGATCGTCGCCTCGAACGGGCTCGCCGTGGCGGCCCTGGTCCGGGAGGCCGGCGCCGAAGCGATCGATCTCGGGATCGCAGGCGACACGCTGGCCGCCCTGGACGACGCGATCCTTCGGGCCGTCGCAGCGGACGCCGATCTCCTGATCACGCTGGGGGGGGCGTCCGTCGGCGACCACGACCTGGTGCAATCGGCCCTGCGGACCCGCGGTCTGGAACTCGGCTTCTGGCGCGTCGCCCTGCGTCCCGGAAAACCCTTGATGCATGGCCGGCTCGGCCGCATGGCGGTCCTCGGGCTCCCCGGCAATCCTGTCGCCTCGGTGGTCTGCGGGCTGCTGTTCGTCGTGCCGGCGATCCGCGCACTCCTCGGCGATCCGCGCGCGTCCGCCGACCTGTCCGAACCGGCCATCCTCGGCCATGATCTACCCGAGAACGACCTGCGCCAGGATTATCTCCGGTCGCGGATCGAGACGGACCCCGGCAGGATTCCGGTGGTCCATCCCGAAAATCGGCAGGATTCCTCGATGCTCTTCATCCTGGGGTCGGCCGAGGCCTTGCTGATCCGGGCTCCGCACGCGCCGGCCGCCAAGGCCGGCGACCCCTGCCGTATCCTGCGGCTCGATCGGCGGCTTCTCTGAGCGTCGGACGGGGTCAGACGAGGTAGAGCGTCGTCTCGGCCCGGAAGATCCGCGGGCAGTGCGCGGCGTCGATCCAGGCCCGTGCCTGATCGAGACTGATGCTGCGGGCCTCGGCGATGTCCTGCAGGGTCATCCAGCGTGACGACATGATTGGCTCCCTCGTGGTCGAGGAGGCAACGGCCCGAGGGTCCGTTTTGTTTCTCTGATTCGTGGAGACAGCCGGCGCTCAGCGCAGGTAGGTCACGCTGTAGAGCGTGCGGCGCAGGGCTTCCTCGTCGACCCAGACCCGGCCGTTCTCGCAGGCCTCGCGCATGCCCGGACGCATGCGGGCGCAGTACTCGCCGGTGTTGTCCTGCACTCGGTACTCGCAGCGTCCGCCGACCCTTCGCCGGCCGATGACCGGGCTGGCATGATCGGCGTGGATGTCCGGATCCTTGGGATCACGGTCCTCGAGAAGGTACCAGCTGTAGCCGATGGTCGGCACGCGGCCATGGTCGAGGGCGTAATCGATCATCGCCAGGATACGGCCGATCGCACGCGGGCTCGGCGGCGTGCCGGAATCGCGCATCTCGACGAACTCGGCCTGATTGGCCGCAACCCTGTAGGACACCGGCAGCAGCGGCACCGGCAGGGGCACGCGCCGGCAGCGCGCCTCCACATGGGCGATCCAGCCCGCATTGAAGGTGTCCGTCTGCGGGTGGCGCAGGTGCGGAACCGTGCCGGCGAGGCTGCGGAAGCACATCGGCCGCGGCGCGAGGCGGCTGCGGTAGCGCAGGCGCCGCAGGACCGGATTGACGTAGCGGTAGCCATCGTTGGAGGGCAGGTCGCGGTCCTCGCACAAGCCGCCGATGTTGTAGAGGAGCGCGGCCGTGTCCTCCTCGCCGCCCTCGATCTTGTCGAAGTAGGGCAGCAGCTTCGGATTGCCGACGTTGGACATCTCGGCGGCATTGCGGCTCCAGGCGATGTCGGCCCGCCAATCCGGATGCGCCTTCAGGTGTTCGCGAAGGGCCGGGATCGTCGCCAGGCGCTCCGGGTCGGCGAAGTAGTACTTCGTCGCGACGTCGAGGGGAGCGATCTGGCGCCCCAGCCGGTGCGAGATCATATCGGCGGTGGCGTAGGCAAAACAGATCGCGCTCTCGCCCTGGTTCAGGGGCATCTCGCGCGGCGACGGCGACACGGCGACGTCGCGCGTTCCTTCATGCGCTTCGAAGGGGATGCTGGTCTCGACAGACGCGCAGGTGGAATTGCGTGCATAGGTCGGGTGCAGCGGCAGGATGCGGGCATCGAACTGCGCCCGGGCGACCGTCGTACCGGCGACCAGCGATGCCAGCAGCGCGGCGGTCGAGGCCGCCTTGCGGATGCGGAGGACCTGTCCAAGCCGTGACGGCCCCATCGGTCAGTCCTTCCGGCGCAAGCGGCTCGCGAAGAACCCGTCCAGTCCACCGCGCATTTCCGGCGTCGCGCCATTGAGATGTGCGGGCAGCGTCCGCAGGTCCCCCGCGGCATCGATCGGGTCCGACAACCCGCCGAGTTCTGCGGCTTCGATGGGCACGCGTTCGAAACCCGGGTTGCGGGCGAGGAAGGTCGCGACCTGATACTCGCCCTCCTCTCGCTCCAGCGAGCAGGTGCAGTAGACGAGGCGCCCGCCGGGCCGCACCAGGGCAGCGGCCTTGTCGAACAGCCGCTTCTGCAGCCCGATCAGGCGACTGATGTCGCTCTCCGTCTTCGTCCAGGCCACGTCCGGGTGGCGTCGCAGGGTGCCGGTGGCCGAGCACGGCGCATCGAGCAGGACGGCGTCGAAGGTCGGGTCTTCCGGCAGCGCCAGGGCGTCGCCGATGCGGATCTCCGCCTCCAGTCCGAGGCGGGCGAAGTTCTGCGAGAGGCGTTCCAGGCGCGGACCCGACCGGTCCACGGCCAGCACCGAGGCACCGGCGGCGGCGAGCTGCGCGGTCTTGCCGCCGGGCGCGGCACAGAGGTCGGCGACGCGCTCGCCAGGACGCACGGAAAGAAGTCGAGCCGGCAGCGCGGCGGCAGCGTCCTGCACCCACCACTGACCTTCGGAATAGCCCGGCAGATCGGCGACGGAGGCGTGAACGTCGTGCAGGCGCACGCTCCCCGTCGGCAGGGCGACGCCGCCGAGACGTTCCGCCCACTCGGCCGCCGATCCCCGCACGGTGATGTCGAGGGCCGCGCCCTGAAGATGGGCCGCCGCGATGGCGCGGGCCGTGTCCTCGCCATAGGCGGCCTGCCAGCGGCGCGCGAGCCAGTCGGGCGTGTTGTCGGACAAGGGATCGCCGGGATCGGCCACGATCTCCGCGCGCTCGCGCACGATCCGGCGGAGCACCGCATTGACCAGGCCGGAGAGGTGCTGAAGCTGCGGATCGGCCTTGGCGAGGCGCACGCCGAGGTCGACGGCGGCGTGGTCGGGCACGTTCAGGTCGAGGATCTGCACGGCACCGGTCGCCAGGAGCGCCACGAGGCGCGGCTGGTCCTCGGGCAGTCCCTGCGACATCCGCTCGGCGAGCACCCGGCGCAGGAAGCCGAGGCGACGGAAGCTGGCGGTGGCGATGGCGCGGGCGAGGCCCGCATCGGCGGCGTCCAGTCCGGCGTTTCGGCTCGCCTGAGCCAGGGCATCCTCCAGGGCGAAGCCGCGGGTCTTGCCGATGAGGTCGGCCACCGCGCCGTGGGCCACCTGCCGGGCCGCCAGGCCGGCGACGGTGCGGTCGATCGGCGCCGTCGGCGCATCCGTGTTGCGGCGTATCGCCATGAATGCCACTTCCTAAACCCAGGAGCCCGTTCGCGACGGGCCGATCTCCGATGCCCTTCCACCCGACACACCGAGATGCAAGCCATGACCGCCACGGAACCGACGGAAATCACCGCCGATGAGGCGCCGGCCGAGCGCCGCCCGTTGACCCCGGAGGCTGCACGGGCGCTGGCCGAGGCGGCGGAGCGGCGCGCGGCGATCGACGCCCATGCGGCCGAAATCGCTGAGAAGCGGGAGCGCCAGGGCCGGGGCGGCCTGGAGCCGGTGCGCTACGACGACTGGGAGATCAAGGGCATCGCCGTCGACTTCTGAGGACGCTTGGCCGTCGGAACGACGGAGGTCCCCTCCCGTTGTTCCGGCCACGAGCAGAACGGGAGGGACGACGATATGGTGATCAAGGTTTCGAGCCGGAACGCGGTCGAGGGCGCACACGGCGAGGTCGCCCTGGCGCGTGGCCAGACGGTGGCGATGCGGATGTGGCGCGACGAAGCGCCCGGTTCCGACAAGCCCATGTCCAGGAGCGCCTACGACACGGTGGGCTACGTCGTCGCCGGCAGGGCCGAGTTGGTGGTCGAAGGCGAGACGGTCCTCCTCGAACCCGGTGATTCCTGGCTCGTGCCCGAGGGCGCCGAGCACACCTACCGCATCCTGGAATCCTTCACGGCGATCGAGGCGACGGCGCCGCCGGCGCGATGATGCGGCGCTACCGTCCCGGTCCCGGCTTGATCGAACCCGTGAGAGCCGGCTCGTAGAGCGGGGACGCGACCGTGTTCTGGCTCTTTCGGTCGACGACGTTGGCCGAATACAGGGAACCGGCCGCCAGAAGCCCAATCGCGAGTATCGCCTTCACGGTGATCCAGAGCCGATCGAGGGCTGCGCGCATGATCCATTCCCGAGGTTGCGCCCAGGGTGCGTCCATCGGGTTAGGGTCGGCTTAACGACGAGGGACGTTCAGGCGGGTCCGGCGGCCGGGGTTCCGCAGGCGTAACAGAAGCGTTCGAAGGCGCTCTTGCGGTGGGTGCAGGCCGGACAGCGCTCGAACACGCCGATTCCGCAATGCGGGCAGAAATTCGCCTCCGGATTGGTGAGGTCGACGGGCCGCTCGCAGCCGGGACAGACCTTCTTGGCGAGACGCAGCAGGGCCTGGTCGGTCGCGATCTCCGTCCGGCGCTCCTCCTTGGGGCGCGCCTCGGCCGCCTTCTGGCGCTCGTTGTAGGCGTGCAGGGCGTTGATCGCGGCGCGACCGATGACGAGGGTCAGGATCACCCCGACGCCGTACTGCACGTAGCCGCCGTAGCTCGGCAGGTAGGGCACGAGCTCGACGAAGAACGCGAAGGCCGCGGCGAAGGCGAAGCCCCAGACGAAGGGCCAGTTGCGCGTGTGGCGCCGCTTCAGCAGCAACCAACCGGCCAAGGCCAGCAGCGGAAGCGTGAGGGCGAGCCGATAGCCGAAGACGCGCAGTTCCTGGTCGCGCTCGGCCGCGTCGAGTTTCGCCTGAGCCGCTTCGCGCAAGGCCCCGTCGATCCGCTCCTGGGCCTCCTCGCGCTCCGCGAGGCCGAGCTGGGTGCTCGCCCGTTCCTCCAGGCGCTCCTCGATGGTGCGTTCGGCACTCTTCAGGGTATCGAGCTGCTGCGTGCGGGCGACCAGGCCTGGATCCTGGTCGACCCGCTGGGTGGCATCGCGCGTCTTGAGCCAATTGGCGAACGTCTCCTGCGCCGCCTCGGAGGCGGAGCGGGCGGCCGCGAGGGCAAGCTGGTCCTGGTCCGTCCGGCGCCGGTTGTCCGCCTGCTCGCGGCGGATCTGCCGCAAGGCTTCGGCGGCCGGCCGCGCCTGATCCGCGTCGAGGAACTGGTCGAGGCTATAGCGATGCTCGACCTGTGGCAGATCGCCGACGACGAGGGACCCGAGGCCGATCAGGAACCAGGCGAAGAGGATCGCGACCAGCCAGAGCAGGAACGTGAACCAGCGTTCGGAGAGCCTACGACCGGATGCCATGTCGGGGACCTTGTTCGGCGATGACGCGCACCCTCGTCGGTGCGTCCCGCCTGCCTAGCAGAGACCGACCCTTCCGGGTGGCCTGAAGTCCGCCGGGTGAGGAGAAAATGCCGCTGGCGCGATCCATCCCGCCGCTTCGGCCAAGGGAACGAACCGTGCGCAAGGGGCGTCATCCTTCGACCCTGAGACGTCGAGGAGACCGCCATGGACGATGATCGCGTTTGGTCGTTCGAAAAGAGCTTGTGGACCGGAGATGCCGACCATTACCGCGAATTGGTCGACGACGAATGCCTGATGGTTCTGCCGACGCCGCCCTTCGTGCTCAGCGGGACGCAGGCCATCGAGGCCGTCGCCGCGACGCCACGCTGGTCGAACATCGAGATCTCCAAGGGGCAGATCGCGCGTCCGCAAGAGGGGCTCATCATCGTCGCCTACAATGCGAAGGCGTCGCGCGACGACGAATTCTACGAGGCCAATTGCACCTCGACGTACCGGCGGATCGCGCACGAGGTGTGGCGCGTCGTACAGCACCAGCAGACACCGCCCCTCGCCATCCCGGCCGTCGACGGCTGATCGGCACGCGCATCCGCTCACCGAGAGAAACAGAGCCGGGAAGGCAGCGGTTGACGGGGCATTCCGCCGATGCGGGGTGCCCCGTTCGTCTTCATTCAGATGGCGTATCGGACCCGCGGCGCAGGGCGTGCATTCCGAGCATCACGGTCTCGACCACGGCCCTGGTGTATTCCTCGATCGCGTCTTCCGAAGTCCCGATGTCGCGAAACTCCTGCGCCTCGCCCTGCAGGCGCAGGCCAATCGACGCGATCAGGTCCTGAACCGCAGGATCATCGGCACCGGAATCCTGCATCCGGGTCGCCAGATCCACGGCGTAGGCCCGACCGGCCTCGAGCCCGCGCCGTCGCCATTCGGAACGCTCCGTGTCGTCGCCCATCGTCCCGCCTCAGCCCGCCCCGTAGCCACCCTTCTCGTTCGTCGGATGCCGGTTCGGCGAGTGGTCATCATAGCCACCCGTCTCGGGGCCCGGATCCCGCGACGGCGCGACGCGGCCCGGCGCGGTCGGGCCAGGCTCGACGGGATCGGCATCGACTCCCGGCTCGACCAGGGATCGAGCCTTGGGCGGGATGGCGCGGTCATCCGACGGTACCTTGTCCGAACTCATGGTGTCCTCTCCGATTCCGGCCTCTCGACGGGAAGAAGCCGCCGCCGATCGGGTTCCCTCCATCGCGGAAGCAAAGCGAACCGAAATCCTCCTGCAGGGCAGGAAGCCGCCCGTGGGAGCCGTTCGCGACGCGAGGGCGCCTTCGCCAAACGAAGCAGAATCCGATCGCTGGCCTCGATGTGGACAGGAGCGATCTCACACGACCAGGGACGTTGCGCGACGCCAGAGGCGTCGGATTTCGAAGGTCAGTCGCATGCACCGAATTCGGCTGCTCGTGAGTTTCCCTAGGCCCTCGGACCGGATCGTGCCGATCTTTCGGGGACACGGTCTGCGACTTGGCACCCCAGCAGACTGACAACCGCATGCCGAGCCGCTACGGTTCGGCCCGAACGGATGAAGCCGAGGAACCGTGGGACAGATGAGCGAGCTTGGACCTGGAACGGCGCCCGCCATAGGTACCCGCGTATCGACCGGCATCGCCGGATTGGACGACATCCTCGGCGGCGGACTGACCAGCAGCCGCCTCTATCTGCTGGAAGGGACACCGGGCACCGGCAAGACCACCCTTGCGCTGCACTTTCTGCGCGAGGGCCATGACCGGGGCGAGCGCACCCTCTACGTCACCCTGTCCGAGACCGCCGACGAGTTGACGGCCGCCGCCGCGACCCATGGCTGGTCCCTCGACGGGATCGAGGTCTACGAACTCGTCAACGATCTGGGACTCGATCCCGACAGCGAGCAGTCCATTCTGCACCCGTCCGAGATCGAGCTCGGCGAAACCGTGACGGAGGTCATCGCCCGGGTCGAGGCGGTGAAGCCGGCCCGGGTGGTGTTCGACAGCCTCTCGGAGCTGAGGCTCCTCGCCCAGAGCCCGCTGCGCTACCGGCGTCAGATCCTGGCCCTCAAGCAGTTCTTCGCCAAGCGCGCCTGCACCGTCCTGATGCTCGACGATCGCACCTCCGAGACCGGCGACGTACAACTCCACAGCATCGCGCACGGCGTGATCTCCCTGGACCAGGCGCCGCGCGAATTCGGCGCGGAGCGCCGGCGCCTGCGCATCGTCAAGATGCGCGGCATCAAGTTCCGCGGCGGTTATCATGACCTCAGCATCGAGACCGGTGGCATCCAGGTCTTTCCCCGCCTGATCGCGGCCGAGCATCGTGCGGACTTCGATTCCAGGGGCAAGTCGACCGGCTCGCCCGAGCTTGACCTCCTCCTCGGCGGCGGCCTGGTTCCGGGTACCAACACACTGCTGATCGGCCCCTCCGGTGTCGGCAAGACCACCACGGGGATCGCCTGCATGCTCGCCGCCCTGGAGCGCGGGGAGACCGCGACCTACTATCTCTTCGACGAGGGCCTCACGACGCTTCTGGCGCGGGCGGTCATGCTCGGCATGGACCTGGCGCCCCACATGGAGGCGGGGCGCCTGACCATCACGCAGATCGATCCGGCCGAACTTTCGCCGGGCGAGTTCGCCGCGATGGTCCGCATGGCGGTCGAGGAGCGCGGCTCTACCTTCGTGGGTGTGGACAGCCTGAACGCCTACCTGCATGCCATGCCGGGCGAGGAGTTCCTCGTCCTGCAGATGCACGAACTCCTCAGCTATCTCAATCAGAAGGGCGTCACGACCCTGCTGGTCCTCGGTCAGCACGGCATCCTCGGCGAGGTGCGCAGCGACGTCGACCTCAGCTACCTCAGCGACTGCATCGTGCTGTTCCGGTTCTTCGAGGCCAAGGGCGAGGTTCGCACCGCACTGTCCGTCGTCAAGAGCCGCGTCAACGCGCATGAGCGCACGATCCGGGAACTGCGGCTCGGTGCCGGAGGCCTGCGGGTCGGCGAGGCGCTCAGCGACTTCGAGGGCGTCCTGACGGGCCTTCCCGCCTATCACGGCCGGGTCGCCATGCTGTCGGGGGCCTCCGCCCTGAAAGCCGAATGATGGAGTCCCGGTCGGTGGAGGAGCGCGTCCTCGTCCTGGCGCCCCGAGGGCGGGATGCGGCCGTCATCGTCCAGGTGCTCGCCGGAGCCGGCGTGGCGAGCGAGGTCTGCACGGACGTGGCCGCCTGGGTGGATGGCCTCCGCGAGGGCGCCGGTACGGCCCTGGTCACCGAGGAAGCGCTGCCCGAAGGCACCCAGGATGCACTCTTCGCCTGGCTGGACGCCCAGGCGCCATGGTCCGACGTCCCCTTCGTGGTCCTCGCCACGCGCCAGCCCGGCCGTCGCCCGGCACGCGCCGCCGATCTCCTGGACCGCCTCGGGAACGTCGTCCTGCTGGAACGTCCCATCAACGCGGAGACGCTGGCGAGCGCCGTCGCTTCGGCCCTGCGCGGACGACGACGCCAGTACCAAGCCCGGGAGCATCTTCGGGAGCGCGAGCGCGCCCAGGAACTGCTTCGCCAAGCCAACGAAGGCCTGGAGATGCGCGTGGCCGAACGGACGCGGGAGGTCGAGACGGCGAGCGAGACGCTGGCCTTCGCGCTCAATGCCGCCGGCATGGCCTCCTGGGACGTCGACTACGTCACCGGTACGTCCCGGCATTCGGCCCGCTTCGATGCCGTGTTCGGCTACGAGGCCGCCGGCCATGGCTGGGACCGGGACCGCTTCCTCGCCCATGTCGTCGAGGAGGATCGCGCGGCTGTCGAGGGCGCCTTCGCGGCCGTTGCATCGACGGACCGGCTCGACCTGGAGTGCCGCATCCGGCGCACCGACGACACCGTGCGGTGGATCGCGATGCGTGGGCGGGTCAGGCGAGACGAGACGGGGGTTCCGATCCGGATCGCCGGAATCCTGATGGACAGGACGGACCAGCGGATCACCGAGGAGGCCCTGCGCCAGGCCCAGAAGATGGAGGCGATCGGGCAGCTGACCGGCGGCGTCGCGCACGACTTCAACAACCTGCTCACCGTCATCGTCGGTGGCCTCGACATGATCCTGCGCCGGCCCGAGCAGATCGACCGAGTGAAACGGCTGGCGGAGGCGGCCATGAGTGCGGCCCGGCGCGGCGAGCAGCTGACGCAGCAGCTCCTGGCCTTCTCCCGCCGGCAGATGCTGCGCCCTCAGACCCTCAATCCGAACCGTCTGCTGCTGGAGTTCAAGCCGCTGGCGGAGCGCGCGGCCGGCGGCGCCGTTGAGCTCGCCTTCGACCTCGATCCGGCCCTGGACCCGATCCGCATCGATCCGGCACAGTTCGAGGCGGCGGTACTGAACCTGATCGTCAACGCGCGCGACGCGATGGAAGGCATCGCCGGCCACGCCCGCGTGGCGGTCACGAGCCGCAACATCCATCTCGGGACGGCGGCGGTCGCGGACAAGGGCGTTCCGCCCGGCCCCTACGTCGTGGTCTCGGTGACGGATACCGGCAGCGGCATCCCACCGGACCGGCTCCAGCGCGTGTTCGAGCCGTTCTTCACCACCAAGGAGGTCGGCAAGGGCACGGGCCTCGGTCTGAGCCAGGTCTACGGCTTCACGCGCAGCGCCAAGGGGTTCGTCGACATCACGTCGGAGGTCGGGACGGGTACCAGCGTGCACCTCCACTTCCCGCGCTCGACCGACCCGGCTGGCGAGGAACCGAACGCTGCCCTCATCGGCGCGATCCCGCTCCGTCGCGCCGACGACGGAGAGACGGTTCTCCTGGTCGAGGACGACGAGCAGGTGCTCGGCATGGCGGTCGAGAGCCTGGAGGAGTTGCGCTACCGGGTCATCGTCGCACGCAACGCCGCCGAGGCCCTGAACCACCTCAAGGGCGTGGAACGCATCGACATCCTGTTCTCCGACGTCGTGATGCCGGGTGGCATGAACGGCTCGCAACTGGCGGCCGAGGCGCAGCGCGTGCGCCCTGGCATCAAGGTGCTGCTCACCTCCGGCTACGTCGCCAACCTCGACGAGGACCAGCTCATCGGTCGGGGCGAGGTGCCGGTGCTGAACAAGCCCTATCGGCGGGACGAGCTCGCCCGTTCGCTGCGCCTGGTTCTCGGCGGCGGGTAGCCGTCGCAGCCCGGCGCCCGGCGCGAAATTCCCGCAAGCGGCACTCATTCACGCAACGGGCGGCGCTTCCATGCGTAGTTCCCTCGACCGGCGGATTTCCCGGTTCGATCAGGGGGCGTGCGCATGAGACATAAGTCCTTGCGGGATCAGGTCATCGTCATCACCGGCGCCTCCAGTGGAATCGGGCTCGCGACGGCGCGGATGGCGGCCCGGCGAGGCGCCCGGGTCGTGCTGGCGGCGCGCAGCACCGAGGTGCTCGCCCGCGTGGCCGGCGAGATCGAAGCCGAGGGCGGACGTGCCGTCCACGTCACGGCGGATGTCGGCCGACGCGCGGACGTGCAGGCGATCGCCGACGAGGCGCGGGCGAGCTTCGGCGGCTTCGATACCTGGGTCAACGTCGCAGGGCTGACCGTCTACGGCCCGCTGAGCGAGATCGACTTCGCCGACCACGAGCGCCTGATCCAGACCAACCTGTGGGGCACGGTGAACGGCTCCCTGGTCGCGGTCGAGCACCTGCGCCGGCACGGAGGCGCGCTGATCAACGTCGGCAGCGTCGCCTCCGACCTCGCCTTCCCCTTCCAGGGCCTCTACGCCA
Source organism: Methylobacterium sp. AC433 (assembly GCF_979253015.1). Taxonomy (NCBI): domain Bacteria; kingdom Pseudomonadati; phylum Pseudomonadota; class Alphaproteobacteria; order Hyphomicrobiales; family Methylobacteriaceae; genus Methylobacterium; species Methylobacterium sp. AC433. The sequence goes on from NZ_CEEDBN010000004.1 coordinate 276,012, forward strand.
CCTCGAAGCACGCCGTGAAGGGATTTACCGACACCCTGCGCATGGAGCTGATCGCCGAGGGAGCGCCGGTCTCCGTCACCCTGGTCAAGCCGGCCTCCGTCGACACGCCGCTGCCGAACCGGGCGCGCAACTACATGGACCGCGAGCCGACGCTGCCCCCGCCGATCTACCCGCCGTCCGAGGTCGCCAACGCCATCCTGCACGCCGCCGTGCATCCACAGCGGGACATCTTCGTGGGCGGCGGCGGCAAGATGTTCGTGATGGGCAAGGAATTCGTGCCCGGCGCCTACGACGAGCTCGCGCCCGCCATCATCGCCCTTCAGAAGCGCAGCGAGTCGCCCCGGAACCCCAGCGGCGCGCTGCACGCCCCTGTCCAGGCCGGCGCGGAGCGCGGCGATCCGCCGATCTACGTCATGCGCACGAGTGCCTATACCCGCGCCACGCTCCATCCGTTGACGACCCTGGCGATCGCCACCGGCCTGGCGACCGCGGGCGCCCTGGTCCTCGGGCGGCGAGCCAAGCGCCCCCTCTGACGTGAGACGCTGTGGGCCGGGTCAGGCGTCCGGGTTGGTGCGGATGGAGAAGCGGTCGCGGGCGGTGATCCTGTCGGCCACGAGGTCGTGGATCTCGCGCTGGTAGATCTCACGACACAGGAAGGCGCGTTCGAGGTCGAGACGGTCTTCCTCGATGTCGATGTACCAGCAGCGCCGCCGCCCGCTCCAGCGGTAGCTGCGCCCCTTCAGGACGTCCTTGGTGGCGATCGGCGAACCGGCGGCCCAGACCCGCACGGTGGGTCTGCGCGCGGTCTCGAGGAGGCAGGACAGAGCGAGGCGCCCGGAGTTCCTGAGAGGCACGGCGAGGAGCGCCAGGAGCGCGTGGCAATCGTCGATGGCGCGGTGGCCCTTGTGGAAGTAGCCGTGGTCGATGAGCAGGTAGCCGAGCTTCGACCCCTCGTGCCCTTCCGCGCGCCAGGGCACCTGATGGCATGAGCAGGCCCAGTTCTTGTCCGCGAAGACCGGCCAGCGGGCCTCGCACATCTGCCGGTCGAAGCTGGCATTGTGCGCGATCACGACGGCGGCGTCGGCTGCCATGGCCGCCACGGCGCCGTCGTCGATGCGCTGCCCCGCCACGTCGGAATCGCTGATGCCGGTCAGGCGCGTGATCTCGGCCGGGATGGGCACGCCCGGGTCGTGGAGTTGGTTGAGGGTGGCGAGCACGCGATAGACGCGCCCGCTCGCGCCGTACTCGAACTTGATCATGCCGAGTTCGATCACCGTGTCGCGGGTGTGATCCAAGCCGGTGGTCTCGGTGTCGACGATGAGCCCGATGAAGGTCGGCTCGTCGGGCCGCGCCTCGGCATCCGCGAACGGCTCGATCTGACGGAGTACCCGGTACGCCCCGGTCGTCTCGAGGGCGGCTGCGATCGCGTCCAGGGCGTGCATCGGTACCACTTCGTCCAGGTCCGGCCGGTCTCCGATCGCGCGGGTCGGACCCCGCGCTGCGTGACCGGGAACCTAAACGGGGAGGCACGCGCTCGGATAGGCAGGTTCATTCGGCATCCCCAGAAGAATGCGCGCTCACGCAGATGATCGGCCCCGCCGTGTCGAACGGCGGGGTGTTCGCTCGATCGTTCAGCCCTTCGCGCGGTCGAGCCCGAGATGCCGGTGCGCTTCGGCGGGCGTCAGCATCCTGATCGCATCTTCCGTGAACCCGAGGGCGCGCAGATCGGCCCTCTGACGATTGGTGATCATCAGGGAAACGGGGGGCGATGCGTCGGGATGTCTGCCGGTCGTCTCCGGCTGCCCGTCGGTCGTTTCGAGACGTGGCTCCGGGCGCGCCGCGTCCGCTTCATCCCGATCGAGGGCCCGTCGCCGGTCGTCATGATCCACCATCATGCCACTCAACGTAGAAGGTCGACGCTGCGGGTCGAATCCTCGTTCCAAACGGGATGCTGCGCACCGGGGATCACGGGCCAAAAGGGTCCGCAACGGCCCTGTCCGGCGCGTGTCGTACGGCGATGCTCGGACGCGCGCGGCTCGATGCGCCCATTCCGGCAACCCGGCCAAGACGGTGCGGAACATGCCCGCCTCCGCCCATCGACCCGATGGCGTCGGATCCGTCAGCGGGTCACGTAGACCTGGGTGCCCACCGAGACGCGTGCGTAGAGATCGGTGATGTCCTGGTTGTACATGCGGATGCAGCCGTAGGACGCGTAGGTGCCGATCGAGTTCGGCCGGTTGGTGCCGTGGATGGCGTACTCGCCGCCGGCCAGGGTCATCGCCGCCACGCCCATGGGGTTCGACGGCGAGCCGCCGGCGATCACGGCGGGCAGGCGCGGGTTGTCGCGCTTGACCTCGCGTGGGGGCGACCAGGCCGGCTCCACGTACTTGCCATCGATCTGTGTGGCGCCGCTCCACTGCTTGCCCGGCTTTCCGACGGCGACGGGATAACGGATCGCGGTTCCGTCACCGTTGACGAGATAGAGCCGCCGCTCCGTGGTGCGGACGATGATCGAACCGGGCGTGACGCCGTCGGGGAAGGCGACGACTTCCCGCGCCTGAGCCGGCGAGCCCAGGAGGCTCACGCCAAGGGCAACACCCGCCGCAATCCACTTCCCGTACCCGAACATGACCTGACTCTCCGAAAGCGTGACCGTTTGCCCGATGATCAATCGCGTGCGCAGGTTCTCGTTCCGGTAAAGGGAAGTGATCGGTGGGTGGCAGTACCCGGAAACCTTTCGGCGCGGTAAAGCATGGCGTCCGGGATCCGGGTAAATGCCGCGCTTCGTCTTATGAGTCCGTTGACTCTATCTGTCCCGGTAAGATCAGCGCTCGATCAGCGCCGTCCCGGTGTCGAGGCGCTGCTGCCAACCGTGCCGGACGAGTTCCGGATCCTCGTGCTCCTCCACCGGAAAGCCGACGCAGAGGTAGGCGACGAGGCTCCAGGCGCAGGGCACCTCCAAGGTCTCGCAGACCGTTTCGGGTTCGAGGATGGAGACCCAGCCGACCCCGAGGCCGTGGGCCCTCGCGGCGAGCCAGAAGGTCTGGACCGCCGTGACGACGGAGTAGCGCAACATCTCCGGCATGGTCGCGCGCCCGAGGCCGTGCCCGGTGGCGGTGGCCTCGTCGCAGAAGACGGCGAGGTGGACCGGCGCCTCGCGCAGGCCGGCGAGCTTCAGGCGGACATAAGCTTCCCGTTGCTCGGCCGCGTAAGCCTCGGCGGCAGCGGCGTTGCAGCGCTCGAAGCTGGCGACGACCGCGGCGCGGCGTTGCGGGTCGGCGACACGGACGAAGCGCCAAGGCTGGCTGTTGCCGACGGAGGGGCTGAAGCTCGCCAGATCGAGGCAGCGGCGCAGCAGCGCCTCGTCGACCGGGTCAGCCCGGAAACGGCGTACGTCGCGGCGCCAGGCGAACAGCGTCGTGAGCGTCTGGCGAAACTCGGCATCGAAGCTGACCACGACCCGTCCCCGGCGATGAATGCGTCTCCTTCATAGACGGAGTTTCTCCGCGAGGCCGATCTTTTGGAATCCGCGAAGCGGCACAGGGCCAAAAAAAAGGGCCGCGCTCCGGGGAGGCGGCCTGAAGTCCTTGGGTCTCGAAACCTCTGGGATGTCGGTCCCGCCGAACCGGGCGCCGGCCGAAGAGCTGGGGAGCCGGTGAGATCGGACGCCGCACGGGGGCAGGATCGACGAAGTTTCGGCAACAGGTGTCGCGCCGCATCAAGGCCGACGCTGGGCCTTATGGCGGCGAAATCATGGTGATGTGTTTCGGAAGCGCGCAGCGAATCACCACCCTTGCGGCGGTGGAAGCGCGGCACCATGATGAAGGATCAGTCCGGAACAGGAGTGACGATGAGCGAGAGAACCGGTGCCGATCCGCGATTGTCCGAAGCGGCCGCGCGGGTCATCCCCTTCCCGACCGCGCCGGTTCCGCCTCAGATCGCCTTCGACCGCGCGGAGCTCCGCGTCCTCTTCAATCTCTATGGACGGATGGTGTCGCAGGGCGAATGGCGCGACTACGCCCTCGATTTCCGGCGCGATAAGGCGGTGTTCTCGATCTACCGGCGCAGTTCGGAGATGCCGCTCTACCGGGTCGAGAAGGACCCGAAGCTCGCCCGGCGCCAGGGCGCCTACGCGGTCGTGGCCGCCTCCGGCCTGGTGTTGAAGCGCGGCGCCGACCTCGCCCGAGTGCTCGCCGTGCTGGAGCCGCCGCTTCGTGCGGTGTAGCCGGGCCGGACAGGTCTCCCGCCCAGCAAAAAGCTCCAGCCCAGCAGAAAGGCCCCGGCGGTATCCGCCGGGGCCTTCTGGTTCGTCCAGCAGCCGGTCTGCTTAGCGGCGGTCGCCGAGGAGCGAGAGCAGCATCTGGAACATGTTGATGAAATCCAGGTACAGCGTCAGGGCTCCGTTCACCGACAGCTTGGCCGCGCCCTCGGCATCGGCCCCGCTATAGAGGAACATCTCCTTGAGCTTCTGCGTGTCGTAGGCGGTGAGGCCCGCGAAGATCAGGACGCCGATCACCGAGATCGCGAACTGAAGCGCCGAGGAGGCAAGGAAGATATTCACCAGCGAAGCGATGATCAGGCCGATCAAGCCCATGATCAGGAACGAGCCCATGCCCGACAGGCTACGCTTGGTCGTGTAGCCGTAGAGGCTGAGACCGCCGAAGGTCGCCGCCGTGATGAAGAACACCCGCACCACGCTCGCGCCCGTGAAGACGAGCAGCAGCGAGGACATCGAGGCGCCCATCACCGCCGCGAAGGCGAAGAAGGTCAGGCGCGCCGAAGCGGCGGACATCCGATCCATCCGCATCGAGAAGATGAAGATGAAGGCGAGCGGAGCCAGCATGATCACCCACTTGAGCGGGCTGGTGTAGAGTAGCTGGCCGAACGGCGTCAGGGCGACGCGACCGGTCGCCGTCTGGGCGACGGCGGCCATGTTGAGGCCGAGCGCCACGAGACCGGAGATCCCGAGGCCGATGACCATGTTGTTGTAGACGCCGAGCATGAAGGTACGCAGGCCCTGGTCGATCTCGACCTGGCTACCGGCATACCCGGTCGGCTGGGCGCCGTACCGGAAGGGGCTGTTATCGAATGCCATGGGAGTTTCCCTTGGAAGCTCTCTCAGCGTGTGATTTCGGAATGAGGCTCACGCACAGGACCTCTTGGCGCCAAGCGACGCCTCACGACGAAATATGTTCGGTCACGCTGCCCCGCACAAGAGGCCGGCCAAGGCTGAATCGCGTGAATCGCACCCGCCTTTGCTGGTATTTTGTTCGGGTCAGGCGGGATTAAAACGGGGCCTCACCATGCGAGAATTTCGTGACGGACGGGATTAACAGCCCTGTCGCAGCAAGTCTTGACTCTCGGTGACGCCGGCAGACGGGGATCGAAGGGCGAGCCGGCCGCTTTCAGGATGCGCCCGTGGCACGGGCGGGCTCCCCTTGGGTTCTGTCAGGCCACGGCCTTATCGAGGCAGCACTTCTTGAACTTCTTGCCGCTGCCGCAGGGACACGGATCGTTGCGGCCGACATGCTTGAGCGGATTGCGGACCGGCTGACCGAACCCCTCCGCCGTCCAGGCGAGCTCCGCAACGGGGTCGTCGAGGATACCGAAGCGCTCGCGGTCGAACCGGGCGGGGTCGTCGAGCTCCATCGCCTCGCGCAGCGCCCCGGGGAACCAGGACGGGTCGCTGATCTCCGCGGTGAGCCGCCCATCCTGGCGCGCAGCAGAGACGCGAGGCGCCAGCTCGGCGAGGCCGAGGAGCGCGATCGCTTCTTCCCAGCCGGCCCAAGCGAGATCGCCCTCGACGGCGGCCCGCTTGTCGTCGAAGCGGACCAGGAGGTCGTGCGCCTGGCGGCGCGGAATGCGCTCGATCTGGGTCAGGAAGGCCAGGACACCGAAGGCTTCGTTCCGCACGACGTCGTCGACCGTGCTGTCCACCAGCAGGGAGAAGAGAGGCTCGGCATCGCCGTCGAAGACGCCGATCAGAACCTTCGCCAGCGTCGTCGTCAGCGCATCGCCGAGGATAACGTCGAGGGTCTCGCCGTCGCGATGGAGCAGCCGGATCAGCGGCCGATAGGCCCGGGTGTCCCGGGCTGCGGCGAGGACGTGCAGGCCCCAGAACAGGAGGTCGGCATCCGCCTCCCTGAGGTCCGGGTCCCGGGCGGCCCGATCCAGGACGTCGAGCACCGCGTCGGCGATGCGGTGCGGCTCCGCGAGCGCCGCGCGCATCTCGGGCACCGGCAGGTACTTGGCGGCCGAGAGCGCCGCGACGAGATCCGGATCGAGCATGGGTGGCCTATCCTGTTAGGAGCGGAGGGTCGCCCCGGTCTTGCGCGCAACCTCTGCGACGATCCGGGCGCTGACCGCCTCGATCTCCGCATCGGTGAGGGTGCGGTCCACCGGCTGGAGCCGAACCGCGATCGCCACCGACTTCGCGCCCTCGGGAACACCGACGCCCTCGTAGACATCGAACACGTCGATGCCGGTGACGAGCTTGCGCTCGGCGGCCTGGGCAGCCTTCACCACCTCCCCGGCCGCGACGTCGCGGCCGACCACGAAGGCGAAATCGCGGGAGATCGGCTGGAAGTCCGAGAGGGCCAGGGCCGGCTTGACCTTGGTGGGCCGGTGCTTCGGCAGCGGCACCGCGTCGAGGGTGATCTCGAAGGCGACGAGCTGACCCTTGAGGTCCAGGGCCTTCATCACGCGGGGATGCACCTCGCCGAAGAAGCCGACCTGATTCTTGGGCCCGAACTGAAGGGTGCCGGAACGGCCCGGATGCAGCCAGTCCGGCCCGCCCGCCACGACCTGCAGGCCTCCGGTGGGAACACCGAGCGCCGCCAGGAGCGCGAGGGCATCGGCCTTGGCGTCGAAGGCGTCGACGCCGTCGGTGCGCCCGTCCCAATGGCGGCCCGCGCCCGCATGGGTGGCGGTGCCGCGTCGGATCGCGGCCGCCCGGATGGTCTGGCCCTCGGGCTGGTCGGTGGCGAAGCACTGGCCGACCTCGAACAGGGCGACGTCGGGGCTGCCGCGGTCGGCGTTGCGCTGGGCGGCGCGCAGCAGGCCGGGCACCAGGCTCGGGCGCATGTCGGAGAGATCGGCGGCGATCGGGTTGGCCAGCGCCAGGTCGGCGCCGCCGCCCCCGAACAGCACGGCGTCCTCGTGCGGAATGAACGACCAGGTCACCGCCTCGACGAGGCCGCGGCCGGCCAGCGCCCGCTTGGCGAGGCGGGTGCGCTTCTGCATCACGGTCAGCACCGGCTTGCCCACCGCCGCCTCCATGCGCGGCAGGGGCTTGGGCTCGATGCGGTCGAGGCCGGCGATGCGCACGATCTCCTCGACGAGGTCGGCCTTGCCCTCGACGTCCGGGCGCCAGGAGGGGGTGAGCACCTTCACGCGGTCGCCCGAACCGGCCACGTGGAAGCCGAGGGCCTCCAGCGTCACCTTCATCTCGGCGCGGGAGAGCTCGATGCCGGCGAGACGCCGGGTCTCGGTCCAGGGGAAGTCGATGACCCGCTCGGTCTGGGGCGGTTCGCCGACGATCACGGGTTGGCTCGGGGTGCCGCCGCAGATCTCCAGCACCAGGCGGGTGGCGAGGTCGAGGCCCGGCAGGGTGAAGGCCGGGTCGACCCCGCGCTCGAAGCGGTAGCGCGCATCGGTGATCACGCCGAGGCGGCGGCCGGACTGGGCGATGTTCACCGGATCCCACAGCGCCGATTCGATCAGCACGTCGGTGGTCGCGGCGTCGCAGCCGGAGGCCTCGCCGCCGATGATGCCGCCGATGGACTCGACGCCGTTGTCGTCCGCGATGACCACGGTGTCGCCCGTCAGGGTGTAGGTCTTGCCGTCGAGGGCCTTCAGGGCCTCGCCGTCGCGGGCGCGGCGGACCACGAGGCCGCCCGCCACCTTGCCGGCGTCGAAGACGTGGAGCGGCCGGCCGCGGTCGAAGGTCAGGTAATTGGTGATGTCCACCAGCGCGTTGATCGGGCGCAGGCCGAGCGCGCGCAGGCGCGCCTGCATCCAGTCCGGCGAGGGCCCGTTCCTGACGCCGCGCACGAGGCGCAGGGTGAAGTAGGGGCAGAGGCCGGCATCATGCGCCGCGAAGTCGAGGCTGATGGGCACCGGGCAGGCCCCCTCCCCCCGCACCGGCGGCTGCGGCTCGCGCTTCAGGTCGCCCAAGCCGGTCGCGGCGAGGTCGCGGGCGATGCCGTGGATCGCGGTGCAGTCGGGCCGGTTCGGCGTGAGGTTGATCTCCACCACCGGGTCGTCGAGCTTGGCGTAGAGGGCGTAGGGCTGGCCGGTGGGCGCGTCCTCGGGCAGATCGAGGATGCCGTTCGATTCCTCGCCAAGGCCGAGCTCGGCGCCCGAGCACAGCATGCCGAGGCTCTCGACGCCCCGGATGGTGCCCACCGCCAGGGTCTTGTCGAGGCCGGGCACGTAGGTGCCGGGGGGCGCGAACACCGTCTTCATTCCGGCGCGGGCGTTGGGCGCGCCGCACACCACCTGCACGGGCTGTCCGTTGCCGGCATCCACCGTGCAGACGCGCAGGCGGTCGGCGTTCGGGTGCGGCTCGGCGGTGAGCACGTGGGCGACCACGAAGGGCTTGAGGCTCGCGGCCTTGTCCTCGATGCCTTCGACCTCGAGCCCGATCCGCGTCAGGGTCTCGGCCACGGTGTCGAGGGACGCCTCGGTGTCGAGGTGATCCTTGAGCCAGGAGAGGGTGAGTTTCATCGCTTGAATCCCCTGGCGTCCGAGGCTCCCGGGAGGGTGGGATGCCGGCGCCGAACAGGAAAGGAAAGGTCTCGTCCGGCCGGAGCCGGCGCGCGAACGCCCGGGATCAGGCCGTGAGGCCCGCCACCAGGCTCGGGATGTCGAGGGGCCGGAAGCCGTAATGGTCGAGCCAGCGCACGTCCGCTTCGAAGAAGGGGCGCAGGTCCGGCATGCCGTATTTCAGCATCGCGATCCGGTCGATGCCGACGCCGAAGGCGAAGCCCTGGACGCTGTCGGGATCGAGGCCGCAATTGCGCAGCACATTCGGGTGGACCATGCCGCAGCCGAGGATCTCGAGCCAGTCGGTGCCCTCGCCGAAGCGGATCTCGCCGCCCTTGCGCGAGCACTGGATGTCCACCTCCGCCGAGGGTTCGGTGAAGGGGAAGAACGAGGGCCGGAAGCGCATCTTCACGGCCTCGACCTCGAAGAAGGTGCGGCAGAACTCCTCCAGCACCCATTTCAGGTTCGCGATGTTGGCGGCCTTGTCGATCACCAGGCCCTCGACCTGGTGGAACATCGGCGTGTGGGTCTGGTCGGAATCGTGCCGGTAGGTCCGGCCCGGGCAGATCACCCGGATCGGCGGCTGCTGGGCGCGCATCGTCCGGATCTGCACCGGCGAGGTGTGGGTGCGCAGCACCTTGCGCTGGCCGTTGTGGTCGGGGGCCAGGAAGAAGGTGTCGTGCATCTCGCGCGCCGGGTGGCCGGGCGGGAAGTTGAGGGCGGTGAAGTTGTAGTCGTCGGTCTCGATGTCAGGGCCTTCGGCCACCGAGAAGCCCATATCGGCGAAGATCGCCGTGATCTCGTCCATGACCTGGCTGATCGGGTGGACGCGGCCGCGCACCTCCGGCGCCTCCCGCACCGGCAGGGTCACGTCGATGCGCTCGGCCGCGAGGCGGGCGGCGAGGGCCGCCTCCGCCAGGGCGTCCCGCCGCATCGCCAGCGCACCCTGCACCCGGTCGCGCAGGCCGTTGATCAGGGGCCCGCGCGCCTTGCGCTCGTCGGGGGTCATCGCCCCGAGAGTCTTCAGAAGCTCGGAGACCGATCCCTTCTTGCCCAGGGCCGCGACGCGCACGGCGTCGAGGGCGGACTCGTCGGCGGCATCCGCGACCTGACGGAGCAGGTCGCCTTCGAGGGTGTCGAGATCGGTCATCGGTTCAACTCACCGGCTGCGGCGCCGACCCTCGCGGGGCCGGGCGGGCTCCTCGGCATCGGGGCAACGGAATCGGGGCAACGGCCCGGGGCGAGGGTTTTCCCGGTCCCCGACCGCAACGCAAGCGGTCGGAAGCCGAAAACCCCCGATGTCGGGCAGAAAGACGAAAGGCGCGGCTCCCCGGGGGCGCCGCGCCTTTCGTGAAGAACAGCGCTCGGCTCGGGCGAGCCGGGCTCGCCTCAGGCGGCCTTGGCAGCCGGGAGGGCGGCCTTGGCCATCTCGACCACGGCGGCGAACGAGGCGGGCTCGTGGATGGCGAGCTCGGAGAGGGCCTTGCGGTCCACCTCGATGCCGGACTTCGACAGGCCGTTGATGAAGCGCGAATAGGTCAGGCCATGCTCACGGACAGCGGCGTTGAGGCGCTGGATCCAGAGGGCGCGGAACGTGCGCTTCTTGTTCTTCCGATCGCGGTAGGCATACTGCATGCCCTTCTCGACCGCCTGCTTGGCGATCCGGATCGTATTCTTGCGGCGGCCGTAATAACCACGGGCGGCCTTGAGGACTTTCTTGTGCTTCGCGTGACTGGTCACGCCGCGCTTGACGCGGGCCATGGGAGTTCTCCTGGATTACGAAAAAAGCAGTGTCGGCGTCGTGAAGGCTTACCGGCTGTTGGGCAGGAAATACTTCTTCACGTTGGCAGCATCGCCCTCGAACAGGGTGGTGGTGCCGCGCAGGTTGCGGATCTGCTTCGTCGTCCGCTTGATCATCCCGTGGCGCTTGCCGGCCTGGGCATACATGACCTTGCCGGTGCCGGTGATCTTGAAGCGCTTCTTCGCGCCCGACTTGGTTTTCAGCTTGGGCATTTGGCTCTCCTGAACGCGCAGCGGCTCCGATCCGGATAGATCGAAGAGATGCGCTCGGTTGATGCTTCTGATGGAGCAGCACGAACCGCCACGGCAGCCCGATCGGCCGGGCGGTTCAACGCGAGGGGGCTATGACAGAAAAGCGATGCGGTTTCAATGCCGGCTTCTGGCGCGGCGGTCCGGGTCCGGAAATTCCCGGCCGAATGCGTTCCGGGATTGCTTGACAGCCTCCGGCACTGAACCTACACCGCCGACACCGCCGGAAACGGGGCGGGACGTCAAGCGGGCGTAGCTCAGTCGGTTAGAGTGCCGGCCTGTCACGCCGGAGGTCGCGGGTTCGAGTCCCGTCGCCCGCGCCATTGCGTCCCTCACGCAACCACCTCGTCTTTCACGCGCACCGCCCTATCCTCCTCCGGGAACCTTGCCGGAGCGCGAGCGATGTCGGGTGTGTTCTTCCTCTACTTCATTGCCTGCCTCGCCCGCGCGCCGGATACCTGCGAATCGCGCAAGCTCGCCCTCGACGTCGAGGACGCCCCGGCCTGCCTGCACGTGGCCCAGCCGCAACTGGCGCAGTGGATCGGCACGCATCCCGAGTTTCGGATCACGGCCTGGCGCTGCGGCGCTCCGCCCAGGGATCGCGGCACACGGATCTGACGGGGACCCGTGGCCGGAGGGACACAGGCCGAGTTCCGGTGCGCGCGCCCGGGCCGGGCGCCGTGTTTTCGCCGCATCGGCCACGGAGGCGGAGGGCTCACAGGCCCACCCTCGAGACACACCCGCACCGATGCGCTCCTCCCGCACCGCTCCGCCGCGCCGGTCCCTCCGCCTCGGCGCCGGCGCCCTCGCCGTCTCCGTCCTGCTGGCTCTGGCCGGATGCGGCACGCCGACTCTCCTCGCCCCCGACCAGCCGACCAGCGTCGTCATCCTGGACGAGCAGGCGGCCGCCGCGGCGATCTCGCGCTACCGGGCGCAGCACGGCCTCGGCTCGGTTGTGATCGATTCGAGCCTGATCCGCGCCGCTTCCTACCAGGCGGCCTCGAACGCCAAGGCGGGGCGCCTGAGCCACGAGATCGGCGGCACCTTCGATTTCCGCATGGCCCAGGCCGGATACGGCCGGACCTACGCCGCCGAGAACCTGAGCGCCGGCTCGGCGACCTTCGACGAGGTGCTGGCCCGCTGGAAGGCCTCGACCGAGCACAACAGGAACATGCTGATCCCGCAGCTGCGGCGGATCGGCATCGCCCGCGTCGACGCGCCGGGCACCCGCTACAAGCGCTACTGGGCGCTGGTGATGGCCGGCGGATGAGTCGACAATGCCCTACAGCGCCCCGGTGCCGGCCGCGATCGCCGCCGCTTCCCGGGGCTGGGCCGGGTCCTGGGTCACCTGGAACAGCCGCTCGCTGGTGAGCTTGAGGAAATAGAATCCGAATTCCGGATTCTGATAGTAGAGCTGCTTGACCTCCGAATACGAGATCCGCAGGGCCTGCCCGGCCTCGATGCAGGTGAGCGAGGCGGTCCGGGTATTGCCCGGCGAGAGAAGGCCGAGTTCGCCGACGACGCCGCCGGCCCGCACCTCGATCCCGTATTCCGGAATGCGGAAGGCACCGCTCTCCACGTAGAACATCTCGCCGGCGTCGTCCCCTTTTCGGAACACCGTCTGGCCGGTGCGGAACCGGGTCGCGGTGCCGAAGGGCCGTAGCCAGTCGAGGGAGAGATCGCCGTCGGCCGCCGCCTCGACCTGGCGCACGAGGCGAACCATCTGCCAGAGGCGGAAGGCGTTGAAGGGAATCTGGATCGCCTCCGTGAGGACGACGGGCCAGCTGCCGATCAGCATCCCGTAGGTGATGACAGCCACGCTGGCGACGAGGGCCATGATCCGCAGTGGGATCATGGTGGTCATCGCCGAGGCCGTGATGGTGAGCGCCGTGCCGAGATACCCAATGGCCTCGATCCAATCGATGCCGGGCCAGGTCATCGCACCGCTCCCGCCCAACGCCGGGTCTCAGCCCCGCGCATCGTCGGCATCCGCCTCGGCGAGGCCATCCTGCAGGGAGCGGATGATCGTGCGCATTTCCGGGACCATTGCGATCGCCTTGGCGATGCGATGCGCCTCCTCCCGCGTCATCGACCCAGTCACCGTGCGCGCCGCAGCATCGTCCGCGAAGTAGGTCCAAGCCACCGCGAGCCCTTCCCCGTCCTCGATACAGAAGCCGCCGTCCCGCTCGACGACGATCCAGGGCGGCGGAAAACCCCGGGCCGCCTTCGGGTGGATCTCGCCTTCATCCGCCACGGGTCACCTCGACTCTGGGGACGAATTCTGATTGCCGCACGCATCGACAATCAAAAGACGCCATTTCTATCAGCTATTTAGGACGATTCAGCGAGGACTTGTGTAGCATTCGGGCCGTGCCGTGGAAAGCTCCGCGGGCACACGGGTCCCGGCGTCCCGCCATCAACGTCCCCTGTCGCCGGGCTGTCAGTTCCCGGTCACCTTCGGCGGAGATTCGAATCTCTGAAGCCGGAGGCCCGGCAGGTCCGAGAGTTGCTAAGCGTGGCCGGTCCTTCCTCGCCGCGTGCTCTCGATCGACCCCCATCACATCGACGACGGGACTCGGCGGCCTCCACCGAGCCTCGGATATTCGATCCATCTCAGACATGTCACGAGCGCTCGTGTATGTCGTGCGACTGGGGCAGCCGCTTGCCGCCTTTGGAGACGAACGGGTGATTTCCCTCGCAAAACGAATGGTTCGGAATGAATTTTCCATCGTTATGGTGGGCCAGGTTGTCCAGCTTGTCTTGACCTTTGGAACCTCTCTCATCATCGCTCGGACGATCGGTGCCGAGGGTTATGGTCTAATCAATCTTGCGCGAAGTATCGCCATGGTTCCGGCGATGATCGCACCCCTCGGTCTCGACATCGCTCTGCTGAAATTCTGTGGACGCACCGATTCCGCCGATCCAGTGGCCCAGGCCGTCATCCGGCAGCTCAGACTGACGGCTGCACTATTGAATATCGGCGTGATGCTCGCGGTCGTCGCGGCCGCGCTAGGCTCGGCATTCGTGAGCTCGTTCGGTCACCCCGGCCTCGATACCATCATGCTGGTGACCATCCTGACCCTTCCCTTCGCCGGCGATCTCAGCATCCTTGGCGCCCTTTACAAGGCGCGCGGCGAACCCGCCCGGTATGCGGTCATCTACTATATCGGTCAGTCGGTGCTGCGGGTGCTGATGATCGGTCCGGTGCTCCTCTTCTGGCCGAGCACCCTCGCCGTCGCCTTCGTCAACACGGCGCAGATCATCATGACGCAATGCCTCTGCTTCATCGACGAGCGACGGAGGCACGGACGGCGCCCGACCTCCGGTGCGACCGCCGACAGGGTCGTCGTCCGAGCCGAATACTGGCGCGTCTCGCGTGAGGCGATCTGGATGTGCGCGTCCATCGTCGTCTATGGAACGATGCGCCTCGCCGACATCCTCGTGCTCGGCTTCTATGCCGACACGGCGAGCATCGGCGAATACGCGGCCCTCTCGACCGTCGCGCAGCTCATCGTTTTCTGGTCGGTGGCCGGCAGTCAGACGCTCGGACCGCGCATCGCCAACTTCTATCATCAGGGCGACCTGGACAGCCTCAAGCGGGAACTGAGTCGCTACATCCGCCATGCCTCGATCGTCTCGAGCTTCATGTTCGCCGGACTCGCCGTCTTCGGTGACCGGCTCGATCTGATCTTTGGAAAGGCCTTCCACTTCGGCCCGGTCGTCTGCTTCATGCTGCCGCTGGCGTTTCTCCTCAGCGCCACCCTCGCTCCGATGGGCTACGCGCTATCGATGACGGGCCATCATCGCCAGGAGAATGCCATCCTCGCCAGCGGCGCACTGGTGCTCGTCGTCGCGCTGCTCATCCTAGTCCCACGCTATGGGCAGATCGGCGCCGCGAGTTCCGTCGTGGTCGCGTTCGGCCTCGTAAACGTCGTACGCTTCGTCTACACCGCGCGCCTTCATGGGTTCGTCCCGGGCCGGGCCGCCGACCTCCTGCCGCCCTTCGTGGGCCTGGCGCTCGCCTTCGTCGCGCGTGAGATCGGCAACGTGTTCGGCGGACACGACTTCCCGACGACCATCGGATCATCGGCCCTCTTCATCCTGCTCTACGTCGCCGTCTATCGGTCGGAACTTCCGCTTCGACGGTTCAAGAAGACCTAGATTTGAAGAAGCTTGTCTCGGGGACAGGGCCGGATGGAGACGCAGCGATGCCCGGTTAGGTCTTCGAGACCGCCGGCTCCGCCCAAGATCAGGACTCTCACCCGCTCCGGGTACGATCTCGGCGACAATCGGTCGTGGTCTGGTCGGAACGGCTTTCGAAGGGACCGGCGCGATCGATCCGGGCGCCTCACGCGCCGTCTGAAAATGGCGCGACGCCGGAGGGGCGCGTCGAGGCAGAGAGAGACCTGGTGGGCGGTGAGGGACTCGAACCCCCGACCCTCTCCGTGTAAAGGAGACGCTCTACCAACTGAGCTAACCGCCCGACTTGCTGCCCTAGGTCTCGCAGGACGCGACGCTTCGTAACGGAAGCGCGGGACGGCGCGCAACCCCCTCCTCCGGCGGCGGCCGGGTCTGGGCATGAAAAAGGCCCCGGCTCGTATGCCGGGGCCTCGTTCAGATCAGGGTTGCATCAGCGCTAGTGGGCGATCACCGTCGCGGAATCGTCCTCGGCGATGACCGGGCGGACCTTGGGGGCCGGCTCCTCCCACTCGATCGCCTCGGGGACGCGGACCAGGGCATGCTGGAGCACCTGGTCCATCCGCGACACGGGGATGATCTCCATCCCGTTCTTCACGCTGTCGGGCACCTCGGCGATGTCCTTGGCGTTCTCCTCCGGGATGAGGACCGTCTTGATGCCGCCGCGGAGCGCGGCGAGCAGCTTCTCCTTCAGACCGCCGATCGGGAGCACGCGGCCCCTGAGGGTGACCTCGCCCGTCATCGCGACGTCGCGGCGCACCGGGATGCCCGTCAGCGTCGAGATGATCGCGGTCGCCATGCCGATACCGGCGGACGGACCATCCTTCGGGGTCGCCCCCTCCGGAACGTGGACGTGGATGTCCCGGCGGTCGAACAGCGGCGGTTCGATGCCGAAATCGACGGCCCGCGAGCGGACGTAGCTCGCCGCAGCGGAGATCGACTCCTTCATCACGTCGCGCAGGTTGCCCGTGACCGTCATCTTGCCCTTGCCGGGCATCATGACGCCCTCGATCGTCAGCAACTCGCCGCCGACCTCGGTCCAGGCCAGACCCGTGACCACGCCGACCTGATCCTCCTCGTCGATCTCGCCGTAGCGGAACTTCGGCGGGCCGAGGAAGACCGGCAGGTTCTCCTCGGTGACGCTGACGGCCTTCACCTTAGTGATGAGGATCTCCTTCACCGCCTTGCGGATCAGGTTGGAGATCTCACGCTCCAGGTTGCGGACGCCCGCCTCCCGCGTATAGCGGCGGATGAGCATCAGCAGGCCGGCATCGTCGACCTGCCACTCCTTGGCATCGAGACCGTGCTTCTTCACGGCGCCCGGGATCAGGTGCTTGCGCGCGATCTCGAGCTTCTCTTCCTCGGTGTAGCCGGCGATGCGGATCACCTCCATGCGGTCCATCAGGGGCGCAGGGATGTTCAGGGTGTTGGCGGTGGTGACGAACATCACGTTCGACAGGTCGTAGTCCACTTCGAGGTAGTGGTCGTTGAACGTGGCGTTCTGCTCCGGATCGAGCACCTCCAGCAGGGCGGCCGACGGGTCGCCCCGGAAGTCCATGCCCATCTTGTCGATCTCGTCGAGCAGGATGAGCGGGTTCGAGGTCTTCGCCTTGCGCATCGACTGGACGATCTTGCCGGGCATCGAACCGATATAGGTCCGGCGGTGACCGCGGATCTCGGCCTCGTCGCGCACGCCGCCGAGCGACATGCGGACGAACTCGCGGCCCGTGGCCTTCGCGATGGACTTGCCGAGCGAGGTCTTGCCGACGCCGGGAGGACCGACGAGGCACAGGATCGGGCCGGTGAGCTTGTTCGCGCGCTGCTGCACGGCGAGATACTCGACGATCCGCTCCTTCACCTTGTCGAGGCCGAAATGGTCCTCGTCGAGCATGACCTGGGCGCCGAGGAGATCCTTCTTGATCTTCGAGCGTTTGCCCCACGGGATGCCGAGCATCCAGTCGAGGTAGTTGCGCACCACGGTCGCCTCGGCCGACATCGGCGACATCTGGCGCAGCTTCTTGAGCTCCGCCACCGCCTTGTCACGGGCTTCCTTGGTGAACTTGGTCTTCTCGATCTTCTCCTCGAGCTCGGCGAGCTCGTCCTTGCCGTCCTCGGAATCGCCCAGTTCCTTCTGGATCGCCTTCATCTGCTCGTTGAGGTAGTACTCGCGCTGGGTCTTCTCCATCTGCCGCTTGACGCGGGTCCGGATGCGCTTCTCCACCTGGAGCACGGAGATCTCGCTCTCCATCAGCGACAGCACACGCTCGAGGCGCTGCGCCACCGTCGGGATCTCGAGGATCGCCTGCTTGTCCGCGATCTTGACCGCGAGGTGCGAGCCGACGGTGTCGGCGAGCTTCGAGGGCTCGTCGATCTGGGTCACCGCGGAGACGACCTCGGGGGAGATCTTCTTGTTGAGCTTCACGTAGTTCTCGAACTCGGCGATGACCGAGCGCGCGAGGGCTTCTGCCTCGACGCTGTCACCGAGCTCGTCCGTGAGGGTCTCGGCCTCGGCCTCGTAGTAGGTGTCGGACTTGGTGAAGCGGGAGATCTTGGCGCGACCGGCCCCCTCGACCAGCACCTTCACGGTGCCGTCGGGCAGCTTCAGCAGTTGCAGCACGCTGGCCAGGGTGCCGATCTTGTAGATCGCGTCCGTCGAGGGATCGTCCTCGCTGGCGTTGATCTGCGTCGCCAGCAGGATGTGCCGGTCGGTACGGACGGCCTCTTCGAGGGCGCGGATCGACTTCTCGCGGCCGACAAAGAGTGGCACGATGATGTGCGGGAACACGACGATGTCGCGCAGGGGAAGGACGGCGTAGGAGCCCGTCGAGCCCGGAACGACGGGCTGGCGCGATTTCGATTGGGTCATATCGGACTTCCTCATGATGGACGCCGGGCAGCCGCTCCTCCTCCGGAGCAAGCATCCTGCCAGGGGCCGACCGGGCCGCGAGGGGGTCGGAAGTGTTTTGGGAAACGGTCTTGGACTGTGCGGCTGGTGACGGGACACCGCACCTCAGATGGTGAGCGTGCGGCCATCGCGCTGAGGCTGAGATGGAAATCGGGGCGGATGTTTTCAAGCATCCGCCCCGAGGCTCAACCCAGACCTGAAGAGGACCCGACCCGGGCCTCAGGCGCTGACGCTGGCCGGGGCTTCCTTGTTGCGGTCGCCATGGATGTAGAGCGGCCGAGCCTTGCCTTCGACGACTTCGGGGCCGATCACGACCTGCTCGACGGAGTCGAGTCCGGGCAGGTCGTACATCGTCTCGAGCAGGATCGTCTCTAGGATGGAGCGCAGGCCGCGGGCGCCGGTCTTCCGCTCGATCGCCTTGCGGGCGACCATGGAGAGCGCCTCCTCTTGGAAGGTGAGGTCGACGTTCTCCATCTCGAACAGGCGCTGATACTGCTTGACCAGGGCGTTCTTGGGCTCCTGCAGGATGCGCTTCAGGGCGGTCTCGTCGAGATCCTCGAGGGTCGCCAGCACGGGCAGGCGGCCGACGAACTCGGGGATGAGGCCGAACTTCAGCAGGTCCTCGGGCTCGACGTTGCGGAAGATCTCGCCGGTGCGGCGGTCGTCCGGGGCCTGCACGGTCGCGCCGAAGCCGATCGAGGTGCCCTTGCCGCGCGCCGAGATGATCCGCTCCAGGCCCGCGAAGGCGCCGCCGCAGATGAAGAGGATGTTGGTGGTGTCGACCTGCAGGAACTCCTGCTGCGGGTGCTTGCGGCCGCCCTGCGGAGGCACGGAGGCGACGGTGCCCTCCATGATCTTCAGCAGCGCCTGCTGTACACCCTCGCCCGAGACGTCGCGCGTGATCGACGGATTGTCGGACTTGCGCGAGATCTTGTCGATCTCGTCGATGTAGACGATGCCGCGCTGCGCCCGCTCGACGTTGTAGTCGGAGGCCTGGAGCAGCTTCAGGATGATGTTCTCGACGTCCTCGCCGACGTAGCCGGCCTCGGTGAGGGTGGTGGCGTCGGCCATGGTGAACGGCACGTCGAGAATGCGGGCCAGGGTCTGGGCCAGCAGCGTCTTGCCCGAGCCCGTCGGCCCGATCAGCATGATGTTCGACTTCGCCAGCTCGACGTCGTTGTGCTTCGAGGCGTGGGCGAGGCGCTTGTAGTGGTTGTGGACCGCGACCGAGAGGACCTTCTTCGCGAAGTCCTGGCCGATGACGTAGTCATCGAGGACCCGGCGGATTTCCTTCGGGGTCGGTACCCCATCGCGCGACTTCACCAGAGAGGACTTCGATTCCTCGCGGATGATGTCCATGCACAGTTCGACACACTCGTCGCAGATGAACACCGTCGGGCCCGCGATCAGCTTGCGGACCTCGTGCTGGCTCTTGCCGCAAAACGAGCAGTACAGCGTGCTCTTCGAGTCGTTGCCGCCAGTCTTGCTCATATCGGTCTCCGTTCGCGGGCATGGCGCCGGTCCGGGGCGCGCACGCATCCTTCGAATTTAATGGCGTCCGCCTAAAGAAACAGTCACCTGCGCGCATCTGCCGGCTTCGATCAGACTGGCGATGCAAGCACGCGACCGCGACGGGATCAAGGCGGGCACCGAAAAAGCGCTCCGCCTCGAAACGACGCGCCGGGCCGGATGCCCGGCGGTCCCGGTCGGGATCAGGCGGCGGCGGGCTCGGGCCGCTTCTGGATCACCTCGTCGATGAGCCCGAACTCCTTGGCGGCATCGGCCGTCATGAAGTTGTCGCGCTCCAGCGCCTGGACGATGGTGTCGTAGTCGCGGCCGGTGTGCTTCACGTAGATCTCGTTGAGGCGCTTCTTCAGGGCCTCGATCTCGCGGGCATGGATCAGGATGTCGGTGGCCTGGCCCTGGAAGCCGCCGGAGGGCTGGTGCACCATGATCCGGGCGTTCGGCAGGGCGAAGCGGTGGCCGGGCTCGCCGGCGGTGAGGAGCAGCGAGCCCATCGACGCGGCCTGGCCGACGCAGAGCGTCGTCACGGGGCAGCGGATGAACTGCATGGTGTCGTAGATCGACAGTCCGGAGGTCACGACGCCGCCCGGCGAGTTGATGTAGAAGGAGATTTCCTTCTTGGGGTTCTCGGCCTCGAGGAACAGCAACTGCGCGACGATCAGCGACGCACCGTAATCCTCGACCGGGCCGGTAAGGAAGATGATGCGCTCGCGCAGCAGGCGCGAGTAGATGTCGAAGGCACGCTCACCGCGGCTCGACTGCTCGACCACCATGGGCACGAGCGCGCTGTTATAATAGTCGACCGGATCTCTCATCATCACGTGCCCCAGCTACAAGGGGTCCGGCCGCGCCGCGAATCGGGCGCGCACCGGACGTTTCAGCGAACTACGGCGATGGTGAACATCGCCTTACTCTCGAGCCCGCCGCCCTCGTGGAGCAGCCGGACTCAGTCGGCCTTGGCGACGGCGGGCAGGCCCTCGTCGGTTCCGGTCGAGGCCGACTCGTTGCTCTCGGCCTTCGACTCGGACTCGCCCTCGGCACCCGCCTCGGCGTCGTCCTCGTCGGCGAACAGAGCCTCCTTCGAGACCGGCTCCTCGACCAGATTCACCTGCGCGAGCACGTGGTCGACGACCTTCTCCTCGAAGATCGGCGCACGGAGCTCGGCGAGCGCCTGGGCGTTCTTGCGGTAGAAGTCCCAGACCTGCTGCTCCTGGCCGGGATACTGCCGCACCCGGGCGATCAGGGCCTGGTTCACCTCGTCGTCCGAGACCTTGATATCGGCCGTCTCACCGACCTGTGCAAGCACCAAGCCGAGGCGGACGCGGCGCTCGGCGATTTTGCGGTACTCCGCGGTCGCCTTCTCCTCGGTGGTGCCCTCGTCCTCGAAGGACTTCTCGCGGGTCTTCAGGTCCTGCTCGACCTGGGCCCACACGGCTGCGAACTCCTGGTGGACCAGGCTCGGAGGCAGATCGAAGGCGTACTTGGTGTCGAGGGCGTCGAGCAGGTCCTTCTTGAGCTTGCGGCGGGACTGCGCCTCGAAGTCGCTGCCGATGGCGGTCGAGACCGCCTCCTTGAGCTTCTCCAGGGATTCCATGCCGAAGGTCTTGGCGAGTTCGTCGTCGATCTTCGTCTCGCCCGGCGCCTGGATCGCCGTGACGGTCACGTCGAACTCGGCGTCCTTGCCGGCGAGGTGGGCGGCGCCGTAGGCCTCCGGGAAGGTCGACTTGACGATGCGCTTGTCACCGACCTTGGCGCCGACGAGCTGGTCCTCGAAGCCGGGGATGAACGAGCCGGAGCCGAGTTCCAGGTCGATGCCCTCGCCGGTGCCGCCCTCGAACTCGGTGCCGTCGATGCGGCCGACGAAGTCGATGGTGACGCGATCGCCGGTCTCGGCGGCGGCACCCTCCTCGCGGGGCGCGAAGGAGCGGTTGGACGAGGCCATGCGGGTGATGGCCTCGTCGATCTCCTCGTCGGAAGGCTTGGCGACCTGCTTGGTCAGGCTGACATCGGACAGGTCGACGAGATCGAAGGTCGGCAGCACCTCGAGGGCGACGTTGAAGGAGACGTCGTCCTTGGCATCGAGGGCGCGCTCGACGATCGACTTCTCGCCGGGAAACTCGATCTTGGGCTCCAGGGCGAGCTTGAGATTGTTCTCGGAGACGATCTTCTGGTTCGCCTCGTTGACGGCGTTCTGCAGCACGTCGGCCATGACCGAGCGGCCGTAGAGCTTACGCAGGTGCGCGACCGGGACCTTGCCGGGACGGAAGCCCTTGATCTGGGCCTTGTCCTTGAGAGTCGACAGCTCGCTGGTCAGGCGCTCCTCGAGCTCGTTCGCGGCGAGCAGGACCTGAAACTCGCGCTTCAGTCCCTGGGAGAGTGTCTCGGTCACCTGCATGGTCGTCTTTCCGCTGTCGTCCGTGTGATCGCGCAAATTCGGTTGGTTCCTCGCGGCCCGCCCCTGCGGGCTCCACGAGGTCGACGCCGGGATCGCGCGCCGCCGAGGGCCGGCTTCCTGCAGCGGGCCGGCCGGCCATCGCACTGAGCCAATCCGTTCCCGACGGCGATGGACTGGTGCGGGCGGAGGGGCTCGAACCCCCACGTCTTGCGACACTGGAACCTAAATCCAGCGCGTCTACCAGTTCCGCCACGCCCGCAAGCGCCAACGCCCGGCGCGCTTTCCGCCGCCAGAGCGGGGTCCTATAGCACGCGCGCCACGGGCCGCAGCAAAAAAATCGGCGCGCTGCCAAGGATCGTTCCGGGCCGCGGCGGCCGGCGCGGACGGCGATTTGGCGTCCGTCGAATCCGCATTCTACAAGCAGCGCCCGGACGTCTCCGCGACCGGTCCCGTCCTTCCCGACGCCGAGGTTTCATGCCGCAAGGTCCCTTGCCGAAAGCCCGATCGCTCGTCCCGAACGATCCCGTCTCGGTCTCGCGCCGTGCCCTCCTCGGCGGTGTCGCAGCGCTGGCCCTGCTGCCGCGCAGCGCCCGTGCACAGGCGACGAAGGCCCCTCCGGCCCCCGCCCCTCCCTCCGAGGCAAGTTCGTCCGCGGCGTCGCCCGCCCGCACCCTGACGGCGGCGCCCGGCACGCTGCGGCTCAAGCCCGAGCCGGCCGCCCCGACCCCGGTCTGGTCCTTCGACGGCAAGACCGCTCCCCCTTTGGTACGGGTCCGCCTCGGCGAGACGGTGCGGCTGAAGGTCGAGAACAGGACGGACAAGCCGCTCAGCCTGCACTGGCACGGGGTGCGCAACCAGAACCCGATGGACGGGGTCGGCGGCGTCACCCAGGCGCCGATCGCCCCGGGCGCCGACTTCACCTACGCCTTCGTGCCTCCGGATGCCGGCACCTTCCTGATTCGTCCCCTCGTCGTCGGCGGATCGAGCGAGCCCTCGGGCCGGGGCCTCGCCGGTGCCCTGGTGGTCGAGGAGGCCTCCCCACCGGCCGTGGACCAGGACCTGACGCTGCTGATGCAGGACTGGCGCCTCGACGACGCGAATACCCTGCTGCCCTTCGGCCAGCCGATCTTCGCCGCGAGCTCCGGGCGCCTCGGTAGCCTCGTCACCCTGAATGGTGTGCCGGTGCCGGCGCCGATCACCGCCCGGCCGGGCAGCCGCCTGCGCCTGCGCCTCGGCAACGTCTGCAACGCCCGCGGCACCCGCATCCGCTTCGATGGCGTGAAGGTCTACGTGCTGGCGGTGGACGGCCAGCCCACCGACACCTTCGAGCCCCTGCGGGCCACGCTGCCCTTTCCGCCCGGCACCCGCTACGACCTGATGCTCGACATGCCCACCGAGCCCGGAGCCCAGGGCACGATCACCGCACTGATCGGCAACGGCGTCGCCCTCGCGACCCTGGCGCTGACCGGCGAGGCTGCCCGGCCCCCGCGGCCGCCGATTGCGAAGATCGGCGACAACCCGCTGCTGCCAGCCGAGGTGAAGCTGCAGAACGCCGTCCGGCGCGACATCGCCATCACGGGCGGCGCCCGGATCGACAAGGACAAGCCCGCCGCCGAGCCGACCTATTCCGGCGACCCCAACCGGGTCTGGTCGGTGAACGGCGCGCCAGGCACCGCCGGGATGTCGCCGCTCTTCTCGGTCAAGCGCGGTCAGGTGGTGGTGCTGGCGATCCGGAACGAGACCGCCTTCCCGCAGGCCCTACATCTGCACGGCCACGCCTTCCGGCTGCTCCACCCTCTCGACGACGGCTGGGAGCCCTACTGGCTCGACACATTCCAGCTTCTCGAAGGCCGCACGGCGAGAATCGCCTTCAAGGCCGACAATCCGGGGCGCTGGCTCCTCAGTTCGACGGTACTGGAGCGCTTCGACACGGGTCTCTGGACCCTCTTCGAAGTCACCTAGGCCCCAGCAGCGCGCCGAGCACCGCCGACATCATCTCCGGCAGGTCCTCGGCGATCAGGCCGGGACCGTGACGCAGGCCGGCATCGCCGTGGAGCCAGACCGCCGCGGCCGCGGCCTCGAAGGGCGCCATGCCCTGTGCGAGGAGCCCGGCGATCAGGCCGGCCAGCACGTCGCCGGCGCCGGCGGTGCCGAGATAGGGCGTGCCGTGATCGTTGATGGCGGCTCGGCCATCGGGAGCGGCGATGACCGTGTCGGCCCCCTTGAGGACGACGACGGCACCGGCCAGGGCGGCGGCACGCCGGGCACGCTCCAGCTTGTCCGCCTCCGGATCGACCGCCTCCGTACCCTCGAACAGGCGGTCGAACTCGCCCGCGTGGGGGGTGAGCACCGCGGCGGCCTCTCCGTCGGAGAGGTGCGCCGCCAGAAGGGCGGCCTGTCCCTTGAAGCTGGTGAGCGCATCGGCATCGAGGACGAGGGTGCGCCCCGCCGCGGCGGCCACCGCCACCAGATCGCGGGTGGTCGCTCCGATGCCGAGGCCGGGCCCGGCCAGGACCACGTTGAGGCGCTCGTCGACGAGGAGATCGTCGAGGTCGTCGGCGCTGTCGCAGGCGCGCAGCATGATGGCGGTGCAGTGGGCGGCGTTCTCCGCCAGGGCCGAGCTCGGCGAGACCAGGGTGACGAGGCCGGCCCCGACCCGGAGCGCGGCGCGCGCCGCCATCCGGGCGGCGCCCGTGCGGTAGGCGGGGCCGGACAGGACGAGGGCGTGTCCGCGGGTGTACTTGTGGCTTGCCGCCGTAAGACGCGGGAAGGCGGCGTTCCAGAGGCCAGGCCCGTTGCGCCAGAGCGGATCGGCCCCGGCGAGACCCGCCTCCAGGGCAGTCGCCCCGGTGCCGATCTCGGCCACGTGCAGGGTGCCGCAATGGGCGCGCCCGGGCTGGAGCAGGTGGCCGGGCTTCAAGGCCACGAAGGTGACGGTCTCGGTCGCCCGCACCGCGACGCCGCGCAGGGCGCCGGTGTCGCCATCGATCCCGCTCGGCACGTCGACGGCGAGGACGGGCGTGGACGATTGTCCGAGCCGTTCCACCAGGGCGGCGACGTCGCCCGTGAGGTCGCGAGCGAGGCCGGCACCGAACAGCGCATCGACGACGAGGCCGTAGTCCGCGAGGTCGCCGAGCGACTCGAGGTCGAGGACCGGGCCGGCCCAGCCCTTGGCCGCTTCCGCCGCGTCGCCGGACAGCGCCTGCGGCGGCACCAGCCCGGCGAGATCTACCGCATGCCCGGCCTCGGCGAGGAGGCGGGCCGCCACGTAGCCGTCGCCGCCATTGTTACCCGGACCGCACAGGACCAGGATGCGACCGCCCTCCCCGGACAGCGCGCGGGCGCGCTCCGCCACGGCGGCGCCCGCCCGCTCCATCAGTGCGGTCCCGGGCGTTCCGCCCGCGATGGCGGCCGCATCGACCCGGCGCATCGCCTCGACCTTGAGCAGACGCAGGGTGGTCATCGCGGTGTCCTTCGCTGTTTCGCGCCGGGTTGCTCGTCTGAGGCTCACGAAACAGCCTCAACTGCGCCATTCGCCCAAACGATTTGCGGTGCGTGCATATTCGTTGTGCAGTTTTCCGCCCTCACCGAACAAATCGGCGTGGCGAAGGCCGGACGGCGATGGTACCAACGATGGATCAAGAAGCATCGAGGTCAGGCCCGCCCGGCATGAAGAAGATCGAAGCGATCATCAAGCCTTTCAAACTGGACGAGGTGAAGGAAGCCCTCCAGGAGGTCGGTCTCCAGGGCATCACCGTGATCGAGGCGAAGGGCTTCGGGCGCCAGAAGGGCCACACCGAACTCTATCGCGGCGCCGAATACGTGGTGGATTTCCTGCCGAAGGTGAAGCTCGAGATCGTCCTGTCGGATGCGCTGGTGGAGGGCGCCGTCGAGGCGATCCGCAAGTCGGCCCAGACCGGGCGCATCGGCGACGGCAAGATCTTCGTCTCGACCATCGAGGAAGCGATCCGAATCCGCACCGGCGAGACCGGGACCGACGCCATCTGAGCGGCGTCGGGTCGTCTCGTCACACAGGCGACCTGTCGGTTCGACGCGGTGACCGGTCCCTCGGACCGCTCCAGTCTCATGCCCTCCGGCCCGGCATGCTCGGCCGGCGCGCGGGCGGATGGGTCACGGCGAAAACCAGCCCGGCGACCGCGTCCCGACCCCCATCCGGTCCCAAATGGAATACCGAGAGGGTCTCGTCGAGGTCGTGCGCCGCGATGATCGTCGCGACGGCGCGGAGACCCGCCGAAGGCCGTGGGTTTCCGACGAGGCGATGGACCGGAATCGATCCGGCCGGGATGCCTCCGAGTCGGTCGGCGACGCGGCGGAGCGCGTCCCGATGCGCAGGATCCCGACGCCGTGACGGGGGCCCGTGCGGCCGGATGGGACCGGAAACCCGCCGCCGCGCCACACCCAGGCGCCGGAGACAGTTCTAAGGTTTTGTTTTTGCGTCTCTTCTCGCGGCCGCTCCGCGTCCGGCGCCGAGAAATTGCGCTGGCCCGGACGCTTCACCTGAGGTAAACGCTCGACGCCCAAGACGCTCGACGGCTAAGACCCTTCCGCTCTGCGGCGCGCCGGTGCCCGCTGCGGCAAAACCACGGCCGCAACGGGCCGAGACATGAAGGAGACCTCAAAGGATGGCCAAGACTGCAGCCGACGTCCTGAAGGAAATCAAGGACAACGACGTCAAGTACGTCGACCTTCGGTTCACCGATCCGCGCGGTAAGTGGCAGCACGTCACGTTCGACGTCTCGCTGATCGACGACGAGATGTTCTCCGAAGGCACGATGTTCGACGGCTCGTCGATCGCCGGCTGGAAGGCCATCAACGAATCCGACATGCTGCTGATGCCCGACCCGGCGACCGCCTGCATGGACCCGTTCTTCTCGGCCTCGACCATGTCGATCGTCTGCGACGTGCTCGAGCCCTCCACGGGCGCGCCCTACAGCCGCGACCCGCGCGGCACCGCCAAGCTGGCCGAGGCCTTCCTCAAGTCCACCGGCATCGGCGACACCATCTATGTCGGCCCCGAGGCCGAGTTCTTCGTGTTCGACGACGTGAAGTTCGGCTCCGACCCGTACCACACCGGCTTCCAGCTCGATTCGACCGAGCTGCCCACCAACGGCTTCACCGATTACGAGGGCGGCAACCTCGGCCACCGCGTCGCCACCAAGGGCGGCTACTTCCCGGTGCCGCCGCAGGATTCGGCGCAGGACATGCGCGGCGAGATGCTGGCCGCCATGCAGTCCATGGGCGTGAAGGTCGAGAAACACCACCACGAGGTGGCGTCCGCCCAGCACGAGCTGGGCATGAAGTTCGACACCCTGACCCTGCTCGCCGACCACATGCAGATCTACAAGTACTGCATCCACCAGGTCGCCCAGAGCTACGGCAAGACCGCGACGTTCATGCCCAAGCCCGTCTACGGCGACAACGGCTCCGGCATGCACGTGCACCAGTCGATCTGGAAGGACGGCAAGCCGCTCTTCGCCGGCGACAAGTACGCCGACCTCTCGCAGGAATGCCTCTGGTACATCGGCGGCATCATCAAGCACGCCAAGGCGCTGAACGCCTTCACCAACCCGTCGACGAACTCCTACAAGCGCCTGGTGCCCGGCTACGAGGCTCCCGTGCTGCTCGCCTACTCGGCGCGCAACCGCTCGGCCTCCTGCCGCATCCCGTGGACGACGAACCCGAAGGCCAAGCGCGTCGAGGTCCGCTTCCCCGACCCGATGGCGAACCCCTACCTCGCCTTCTCGGCCCTGCTGATGGCCGGCCTCGACGGCATCATCAACAAGATCGATCCCGGTGCCGCCATGGACAAGGATCTCTACGACCTGCCCCCGCGCGAGTTGAAGAAGATCCCCACCGTCTGCGGCTCGCTCCGTGAGGCCCTGCAGAACCTCGACCGCGACCGCGCCTTCCTCAAGGCCGGCAACGTCTTCACCGACGACCAGATCGACTCCTTCATCGAGCTGAAGATGACCGAGGTCATGCGCTACGAGATGACCCCGCACCCGGTCGAGTTCACGATGTACTACTCGCTCTGAGAGCGACCGAGCCGGGCCGCGCGCCCGGCTCACCGGACGACGGCGCAGCGCCGGAGCCTCGCGAGGGGCTCCGGCGTTTCGCGTTTCGGGGACCGGCGGAGTTCCATCCGTGGAGCGATCGGATCGACCTGCATGTGTCGGATCGAGATCGGATCAGTCGTGCCACGCAGGTCGGGCAAGGTTCGAGGCTGTCGGCGGTTCTCGATTCCGGGCTCGCCTACGGCGACCGGGACCGATGGTGTGGGCGAGATGCGATCACGCTGCCCGAAAGGAGGGGGAATCCGTCGCCGACCTCGCGAACGAGAAGATCCTTCGGAAGTACCTCGCCGCCATCACCGCGGATGGCCTTTCGGATGCGGAACCGACGAAACCCCGGAACGCGGCTCCCGCGAACGTCCGGTTCCCCGAACAGGGCGGCCTACGCAGATGTCTTCGGCCGATCCGCGACCGGCTCCGATCCGTCCTTCGGCGCCACGGCCGGTCGGACCCGCGAGCCGCATCCGACCTGATCGCATCGGGCCGTCGGCGCCCGGCTCCAGACCCGAGGACGGAACCATGATGCTGCCAACGGGCTTGCCGCCCCGACGCGAGGGCCGGGATCGGGGATGCAGGCGGACGACGAGACTCTTCGATCCCGGCGGAGCGACCGCCTGGAGCGCGCCAATGCGCTGGTGCAGACCCTCGCGATCCTCGCGGCCGGCGCCTGGGCGGTCTACACCTTCATCTACGAGGCCCGAATCAAGCCGGCCCTGGAGCCGCCCGCCGTCTCGGTGACGACGAACCTGGTGCGGGCGGGCGAGCGGGACCGGCACGTGGCCATCCGCTCGACCGTGACGCGCAAGAACGTCGGCCAGACCGGCGTGCGCGTTCTCGGCCTCGTCTACAACGTCACCGGCGTACGGGTGCGCTTCGATGCGGTCCCCGGCGGCAAGGATGCGCTCCCCGGCGGCAAGCCCGCGGTCGAAGGCGCGCCCGCCGATCGCACCACGCCGGCGCGCGCCTACGGCTTCACGGGTCCCGGCGAGGCGATCCTGCGCGAGGGCCGGCTCTTCGCCGGCGCCACCGAAACGGGGGGCGAGCCCTCCGATCTCAATCCCGGCGAATCCGTCTCCCGCGACCTCATCGTCTACGCCGACCGTGACCGCTTCGACTTCGTCCGCTTCGAGGTCAGCCTCGCCTACTCCAAGGGCGACGATCCCCCGGTGCTCCTGACCTTCGAGACCGCGCCGGACGGCACCCTCTCGCTGAAACCCAAGGCGGATTGCCGGGCGGAGCCGCGGACCTGCGAGCGCGTGAAGGCCACCGACTTCGCCACGGAATTCTCGCTCTGGTGAGACGGAATCCTCCGTCCCGGTCATCCACGGTCCTGCGGCAGTTTTTCAGGGAACACGGGTCGCGCGGGTGATCTCCATCTGAGGCTGCACTTGTATCGCCGAGGCCTTCATCCGTGTCTCGTCGGGCACGGTGGCGGGTCTTGCTTGTGTCTGATTTCGGACATCGACGCATCGCGGTACGATGACGATGGTCTAGATCCAGAGTTGCTACGATTCTAACGCCCGATGATCCGTCGCACCCCCTCGCTCAGCGCTTCCGCGACTTCATCCGACATCGCCCGTTTCCCTGCGTCGGGGCCAAATCGGCCCTCTCGCGCGGCGGCATGACCCGGGCCGGCGCTGGATCCATACGCCGGGCCACACGCCAGGCCACCTCTCGCTCTGGCGCGAGGGCGACCGCACCCTGATCGCCGGCGACGCCTTCGTGACCACGGCCCAGGAATCCGCCTACGCGGTGACGGTCCAGGCGCCCGAGCTGCACGGCCCGCCCATGTACCTCACCACCGACTGGCCAGCGGCCCGGCGCTCGGTCGAGGTTTTGGCCGGCCTGAAGCCCGAGCGGGCGGTGACCGGGCGCGGACGCCCGCTCCGGGGACCGGAGCTGCGGCGCGCCCTCGACGCGCTGGCGCGGGATTTCGACCGCGTCGCGGTGCCGGAACAGGGCCGTTACGTCGGCGACCCGGCGACGGCGGCGGACGGCTCGGCCTATCGCACCCCCTGACGCCGGTCGTCACGCAAACTTGCGCAAGATATTTCCGCGCGCCAAGATCCGACCTCGGACTTTCGCCGCGCTTTGGCGTAAGCAGGCTGCAATGGCCGCCGCTTTCGCGAGAAGGCCTGCACGATCGTGCGAGGAGTGAAACGCCATGCGGATGTCCCACCGCGCCGCCGGCCTGACCGCCGGCCTGTTCCTCGCGATCCTGGCCGGCTCCGGCACCGTCCGGGCCGCCGCCGGCGACGACGTCGCCGAGCGCGACGCGCGCTGGACGGAGCTGCGGCAATCGCTCTTCGGCGACCGCACGGTCGAAACCGCCAAGCCGCTGGTGCGGATGGAGCTGCCCGACCGGGCCAACGATGCCTCCCTCGTGCCGCTGACCCTGACGATCGCCGACAAGGACCGGATCAAGGGCCTCTACCTCGTCATCGACGACAACCCGGCGCCGCTCGCCGCGCACTTCACCTTCGGCCCCGCCGCGGATCCCGAGGCGCTGAAGCTGCGCGTCCGGGTGAACACCTACACCAACATCCACGCGGTGGCGGAGACCAAGGAGGGCGCCCTGGTGCAGACCACCCAGTTCGTGAAGGCCTCGGGCGGCTGCTCGGCCCCGATGGGGATGACCGACGCGGAAGCGATGAAGGGCATGGGCGACATGCGGCTCAAGTTCGCCGATTCGACCCCGGGCAAGCCCATCGCCGCGACCCTGATGATCCGCCATCCGAACTTCACCGGCCTGCAGATGAACCAGGTCAGCCGCGAGTACACGCCCGCGCGCTACATCAACCGGATCAGCGTCAGCCACGGCGACCAGAACGTCTTCGTGATGGAAGGCGACATCTCGATCTCGGCCAACCCGGTGATCAACTTCGCCATGCTGCCCGACGGCAAGGGTCCGGTCACCGTCGTGACGCAGGACAACCAGGGTGGGCGCTGGGAGCACAGCTTCGATGCGCCGGCCGCCAGCAACTGAACCTCTCCGCCGCGTCGCGGGATTCCTCCTCGCGGCGACGGTCCTCGCGGCGGCCGCCCCGGCCGTTTCGCCGGTCGACGTTCCGGAGCCCGCGGGCCTCTGGGAAGGCGCGCTCCAGGGCTACACGCCCAGGACCCTGGCAGGCGCCACGGTCCTGGACGGCGCCGGGCTCGACGCCCTGGTCGCGGGCGGGCCGGCGGTGCTGATCGACGTGTCCGAGGCCGAGCCGACGCCGCCGGACCAGCCGGCCGGACGCCTGTGGCGGCCGATCCATCGGGCCATCCCGAACAGCACCTGGCTGCCGGGGGCCGGCTCGGGGAGCCTCTCCGTGCCGGACCGGGCCGCCCTCGCGGACCGGGTCGCGGCCCTGACGCAGGGCGATCGCGGCCGCGCGATCGTCACCTATTGCCACCCGGATTGCTGGGGCAGCTGGAACCTCGGCAAGCGCCTCGTCGGGCTCGGGTACCGGGCCGTCCACTGGTATCCGGACGGGATCGAGGGCTGGCAGGAACGGCACGACACGGCGGCGATCCGCCCCGACGAAACCTGGACAGGACGCGCCAAGGATGGCGCCGGGCCCTGAGGTCCGATTCTCATCAAGCCGAGGCTAGGCCCTTCATGCTGTACCGCCGCTCGCTCCTCACCCTCCTCGCCCTGGCGCCGCTCGTCCTGGCGCCCCTCGTCCTGGCGGGGCCTGCCGGCGCCGGCGAGAGCCTGCCCTACACCCCCGAGGCCTTCGCGGCGGCGCAGAAGGCCGGCAAGCCGATCCTGGTCGAGGTCAGCGCGCCCTGGTGCCCGATCTGCAAGACCCAGAAACCGATCCTCGCCCGGCTCGCCGAGCAGCCCCGGTTCAAGGACCTCGTCATCTTCGACGTCGACTTCGACACCCGCAAGGACGTGCTGCGGCGGTTCGATGCCCGCATGCAGAGCACGCTGATCGCCTTCAAGGGCGAGACCGAGACCGGCCGTTCGGTGGGCGAGACCCAGCCCGAATGGATCGAGGGCCTCGTCGAGAAGACGCTCTAGGGCGGGTCCGTGGGCACCAGCCTGGGACTGGCCTTCGTCGCCGGCCTGCTGTCGGTGCTCTCGCCCTGCGTGCTGCCGCTGCTGCCGCTGGTCCTCGGCGCCGCGGCCTCCGAGCACCGCCTCGGCCCCCTGGCGCTGGCCTCCGGCCTCGCCCTCTCCTTCGTGGCCATCGGCCTGTTCGTGGCCACGATCGGCTTCGGCCTCGGGCTCGACACCGGCCTCTTCCGGACGGGCGCGGCCCTCCTGATGATCCTGCTCGGCCTCGTGCTGATGCTGCCGGCCGCGCAGACGCGGCTCGCGGTCGCCGCCGGTCCCCTGAGCGACTGGACGGAGGCGCGCTTCGGCGGCCTCTCCACCGCCGGCCTCGCGGGCCAGTTCGGCGTCGGCCTCCTGCTCGGGGCGGTCTGGAGCCCCTGCGTCGGGCCGACCCTCGGCGCCGCCTCGCTCCTCGCCGCCCAGGGGCGCGACCTCACCGCCGTCGCCCTCACCATGGTCCTGTTCGGCCTCGGCGCCGCCCTCCCCCTCGTGCTGCTCGGCGCCCTGTCCCGCGCCACCCTGGCGGGCTGGCGCGACCGGATGATGGGCCTCGGCAAGGGCCTGAAGACGGCCCTCGGCCTCATCCTCGTGGTGACCGGCCTCGCGATCCTGCTCGGCACCGACAAGGCGCTGGAGACCGTCCTCGTCGACGCCTCCCCCGACTGGCTGACGCGGCTGACGACGCGGTACTGACGGCGTCGCCTGCGGGACGGCGCGCTTGGACGCCGCCGCCGGACCGGCGTATCCAGGGATCGCATCGCCCGGAGGTCACCCCATGCCCCTCGTCGTGCCCGTCATCCTCGGTTCCGTCCGCTCCGACCGGCAGGGCCTGCGCGCCGCCCGCTTCGTCATCCGCGAACTGGAGAGCCGCGGCATCGAGGCGCCCCTGGTCGATCCGGCCGAGCTGAAGCTCCCCCTCCTCGACCGGATGTACAAGGAATACCCCAGGGGCGAGGCGCCGGCCGTCCTCGAAAGGCTCGCGACGCTCTACCGGCGCTCGGATGCCTTCCTGGTCGTCTCGGCCGAGTACAACCATTCGATTCCGCCGGCCCTCTCGAACACCCTCGACCACTTCCTGGAGGAGTATTCCTGGCGGCCTTCGGGGATCGTCTGCTACTCGGCCGGCCAGTACGGCGGCGTCCGCGCGGCGATGCAGCTGAGGGCGATGATGGGCGAGCTCGGCGCCTCGAGCATCCCCTCGCTCCTGCCGATCCCGCGGATCGGCAAGGCCCTGGACGAGGCCGGCACGGCCCAGGACGACTGGCTGCCGAAGGCCGCCAAGCGCTTCCTCGACGAACTGGTCTGGTACGCCGAGGCCCTACGGGCGCAGCGGGCGAAGGGAACGCCCTATTGAGCGAGCCTTCGGGGCGGCTCTGGCGCGAGCCTTGCGCCTCGATCGGAACCGATCCCTCGCGCCGAGCGCCCTTCATGTCCGAGACCGCCACGGAACTCCGCACGCTCCTCGCCAACCTGGTGCGGGCCGCCCTGATGTCGGACGACCGGGCCAGCGCCCTCTGGCGCGAGGCGGCCCGGCAGGGCCAGGCGCGGCTGGCCGCCGATCGGGCCGGCCTCGCGGGGCTGAACATCGAGGGCTTCTGGACCCTGGCGGTGCGCGAGGCCGAGGCCCCGGAATACCGCGAGGCCGAGGCCCAGGTGGAGTTCGGCTTCCCGGCCCTGTGCCCGTTCACCCTTTCCGAACTCACCGCACCCGGTTTCGAGGTCGACGCGGCGGTCGAGCGCCTGCGCAAGTCCGCCGCCACCGGCTGAACCATGTTGAGGGCCGGGCCCGCGCCGTTGCCGGCGCAGGCTCCAGCGCCCATGTTACGGGGGAAGAGCCGGGCCGCGCTCCCGCCCCCGGCGTGACACGTCCTTTCGCGTATGGCCTCGCGCCCGCGCAGCGAGCCGGATCCCTTGGCAAAACGCATCAATCCCAATTCCGGCGCCGCCGGCCTCCCCTCCCGCGAGCAGATCCTCGCCTTCATCGCCGCTTCCACCGAGACGGTGGGCAAGCGCGAGATCGCGGCGGCCTTCGACATCAAGGGCGCCGACCGCATCGGCCTGAAGCGGATCCTAAAGGAGATCGAGGAGGACGGCGCCATCGCCCGCGGGCGCGGCGGCCTCGCGCCCTCCGGCCGCCTGCCGCCCGTGGTGCTGGCCGACATCACCGCTCGGGACCGCGACGGGGAGTTCCTGGCGAGCCCGGCCGAGTGGGACGTCGGCAACGGGGCCGCCCCGAAGATCACCGTCTCCACGCCCCGCGGCGGGAAGCGCCCGGGCCAGCCCGCCCCCGGCATCGGCGACCGCGTGCTGATGCGGGTCGAGGCCGGCGCCGGCGAACCGGGCCGCTATAGCGGCCGCGTCATCAAGGTGCTCGGCAAGAACAAGACCGACATCGTCGGCGTCTTCCGGGCCGGTCCCGAGGGCGGACGCATCATTCCCGTCGAGAAGCGGGCGCAGGGCCGCGAGGTCGCGATTCCCGCCGGCGAGGAGGGGGACGCCCGGGACGGCGACCTCGTCAGCGTCACCCTCCAGCGCGAGAGCCGCTTCGGCCTGCCCCAGGGCCGGGTGCGCGAGCGCCTGGGCTCCCTCGGCTCGGAGAAGGCGATCAGCCTGATCGCCCTGCATCTCCACCACATTCCGCACGTCTTCGCCGCCGCGACCCTGGCGGAGGCCGACGCCGTGGTGCCCGTGGGGCTCGACGGGCGCGAGGACTGGCGCGGCGAACCGCTCCTGACCATCGACCCGCCGGACGCTAAGGACCACGACGACGCCGTGATGGCGCTCCCCGACCCCGACCCGGCCAATCCGGGCGGGTTCGTGATCACCGTGGCGATCGCCGACGTCGCCGCCTACGTCCGCGCGGGCTCGGCCCTCGACCGGGAGGCGCTGCTGCGCGGCAACTCGGTCTACTTCCCCGACCGCGTCGTGCCGATGCTGCCGGAGCGCATCTCCAACGATCTCTGCTCCCTGCGCGAGGCCGAGGACCGGCCGGCGCTGGCGGTCCGCATGGTGATCGACGCCGAGGGCGCCAAGCGCCGGCACGGCTTCCACCGGGTGATGATGCGCTCGCGGGCCAAGCTCAGCTACGCGCAGGCCCAGGCCGCCATCGACGGGTTCGCCGACGACGTCACCGCGCCTCTCCTGGAGCCCGTGCTGCGCCCGCTCTGGGCCGCCTACGAGGCCCTGCGCCGGGCCCGCGACGCGCGCGGGCCGCTGGCCCTCGATCTGCCGGAGCGCAAGGTGCTGCTCACCGCGGACGGCGCGGTCGACCGCGTCGTGGTGCCCGCGCGCCTCGACGCGCACCGGCTCATCGAGGAGTTCATGATCCAGGCCAACGTCGCGGCGGCCGAGACCCTGGAGCAGGCGCGCCAGCCCCTGATCTACCGGGTGCACGACGAACCGGCCCTGGAGAAGATGCGGGCGCTGGGCGAGGTGCTCGCCTCCATCGGCATCAAGCTGCCGAAGGAGGGCATCCTGCGCCCCGCCCTGTTCAACCGCATCCTCGCCAGCGTGGCGGAGACCGAGCACGCGATCTTCATCAACGAGGTCGTTCTGCGCTCGCAGGCGCAGGCGGTCTACGCGGCGCAGAACCTCGGCCATTTCGGCCTCAACCTCCGGCGCTACGCCCACTTCACCTCGCCGATCCGGCGCTACGCCGACCTCATCGTGCACCGGGCGCTGATCTCCGCCGGACGGCTCGGCTCCGACGGCCTGTCCTCGGAGATGTCCGTGGCGGCCCTCGACCAGATCGGCGAACAGATCTCGGCGGCCGAGCGCCGGGCCATGGCGGCCGAGCGGGAGACCATCGACCGCCTCATCGCCCATCACCTCGCCGACCGGGTCGGCGCGACCTTCACGGGCCAGATCTCCGGCGTCACCCGCTCCGGACTGTTCATCAAGCTCGACGAGACCGGGGCCGACGGCTTCGTTCCGATCTCGACCATCGGCGCCGACTATTACCGCCACGACGAGGCCAGGCACGCCCTGGTGGGCGAGCGCTCGGGCGAGACCCATCGCCTCGGCGACCGGGTCGAGGTCCGCCTGGTGGAGGCGGCCGCGGTGGCCGGTGCCCTGCGCTTCGAGCTGCTCTCGGAGGGACAGGCGCGGCCGGACCGCGGGGCGCGGCCGGGACCGGGCCGCTCGGTGCGCAAACCCGGAGCGCCCGGCCGTCCGCCCGGCATCCGCAACACCGGGTCGCGCCATCGCGGCTCGCGCCGCTGACCCGGAGGGACTAAGGCTGGACGCGATGCGAGGAGCCGAGATGATCGAAACCGTCGCGCCGGGCCACGGCGAACGCACCCCCCTGCTGCGGTCGATGGGGCGCGGCTTCCTCGGACGCTGCCCCCATTGCGGCGAAGGCCGGATCTTCGGCAAGTTCCTGAAGGTCAGGCCGCATTGCGACGTCTGCGACCTGGAACTCGCGCATCACCGGGCCGACGACCTGCCGCCCTACATCGTCATCTTCATCATCGGCCACATCGTCGGCTACTTCCTGCTCGAAACCGAGACGAACTACGACGTGCCCCTGTGGTTTCAGCTGACCTTCTGGCCCATCGTCACCCTGCTCGGGTCGCTGGCGCTGCTGCAGCCCGTGAAGGGTGCGGTGGTCGGTCTGCAATATGCGCTTGGCATGCACGGCTTCGCCAAGCTACCGGTGCCGGGGGCGGCGACGGGGCCGCAGGGCGAGGAGAAGCCGCATGGACCAGGTGACGGGCATGCTGCCGACCGAGCCGCCGGGTTCGGCCCCGCCTGAGGCGGCCACCCGCAAGGCCGCCCTGCGGCCGCGCAACGCCGCGACCCTGATCATCCTCGACCGCAGCAAGCGCGCGCCGCGGATCCTGATGGGGCGCCGACATGCCGGCCTCGCCTTCATGCCCGGGAAGTTCGTCTTCCCCGGAGGCCGGATCGAGCCGGGGGACCGGCACATGCCGGTGGCCGGTGCCCTGCCGATGCGCAGCAACGACGCCCTCGCGGTGAAGGTCGCGCGCGGCGGCGAAGGCCTGGGCCGCGTGCTCGCGCTGGCGGCGATCCGGGAGACCTACGAGGAGACCGGGCTCCTGCTCGGCACCCGCGACTACGGCCCCCCGGACACGACCCCCGCCGGCACCTGGACCGCCTTTCGCGAGGCGGCCGTGCTGCCGGATCTCGAAGCCCTGCACTTCGTCGCCCGGGCGATCACGCCGCCGGGCCGCCCGCGCCGGTTCGATACGCGCTTCTTCGCGGCGGACCGCACGGCCATCGCCCACGAGATCCCCGGCGTCGTCTCGCCCGAATCCGAACTGGTGGAACTCGCCTGGGTCAGCTTCGCGGAAGCCAGGGCGCTCGATCTGCCCCGGATCACCCGCGTGATCCTCGACGACCTCGAAATCCAGGCGAAGGGCGCATTCGCGCCCTACCGGACGATCCCGTACTACTACGAGCGCAACGGCAAGCGTCAGCGCGAGACCCTGTAGGCGGAACCCCTTTCCTCACGCCATCGTTGATCAACAACGGATCGTGAGGAAGGAACCACTCGATGTTGAAGGGCGGATTGCTTTGGCTGATCGGTATCCCGATCCCCATCATTCTACTGATCTACTTTTTCACGTCTTGGTTGCGCTAGCAACGCGAGACCGCTGAACGATCAAAGCCCGCCCTGGTTTTCACCGGGGCGGGCTTTGTATGTTTGGGCCGTATGTTTGGTTGCGGGGACAGGATTTGAACCTGTGACCTTCAGGTTATGAGCCTGACGAGCTACCGGGCTGCTCCACCCCGCGCCACCGTTTGATCGTCTGGAGGGAATGGTTTGCCTTGTTCTGTGCAGGTCTGGCGGCGACCGACTCTCCCGTGTCTTGAGACACAGTACCATGGGCGCTGGTGTGTTTAA